>CAXSCF010000011.1:0-12708 GCA_964235815.1 uncultured Sphingomicrobium sp. | reverse complement strand
TCTCGGGCCTGCCGTCGGACGTTACTTCCGTGGTTGTCTCCGTCCTCGCCCGCATGGTGTTCGACTATGCCATCTGGTCGCGGACCGAGGCGCAGCGCCCGATCCTCTTGGTCTGCGAGGAAGCGCATCGTTACGTCCCCAAGGACGACACCGCCAAAGGCCAGGCGGTGCGCAAGATCCTCGAGCGGATCGCCAAGGAGGGCCGCAAATATGGCGTCAGCCTCGGCCTCATCACCCAGCGCCCGTCGGACCTTGCCGAAGGCGTCCTGTCGCAGTGCGGCACGATCATCGCCATGCGTCTCAACAATGACCGCGATCAGGCCTGTGTTCGCGCCGCCATGCCCGAAGGCGCGCGCGGCTTCCTCGACGCCATCCCGGCGTTGCGCAACCGCGAATGCATCGTCTGCGGCGAAGGCGTCGCCATCCCGATCCGCGTCCGCTTCGACGATCTCGAGGCCGAAAAGCGCCCGGCTTCGTCCGATCCGAGCTTCGCTCAGCAGTGGCGCCAGACGGGCGACGAAGCCGGGATCATCGACCGCACGATCAAGCGCTGGCGCGGCCACGGGCGCTAAGCGGCGCGCGCGCAACGGCCCGTCGGCATTTATCGCGGTAAGCGAATATTATCTCCATCATGGTTTAATCGCGCGGTGAACAGTCCCGCCCCGTCCCGCTCCTTTCCCGGAATCGACTTGATTCGCCTTGGCGCGGCGTTGCTCGTGACGCTCTACCATCTCGCTTATCTTTCACGGCTCGCCGATCCCTTGCGTGACGACCTTGGGGCGATCCGGCCGCTGGCGGCGAGCGGCTGGGTCGGGGTTCAAATATTCTTCGTCATTTCGGGGTTCGTCATCGCCTTTTCGGCGAGCAAGGGGAGCGGCGCGGGAGCGTTCGTCCGCGGTCGCGCCGCACGCCTTTATCCCGCCGCCTGGATCTGCGCCAGCGTCACCATGTCGCTCGGGGTGCGAGCGGCGAGCGGCGGCGATTATCTGCGCTCGATGCTGCTGTGGCCGGTCGGCCCGTGGGTCAGCGGGGTCTATTGGACCCTCGCGGTCGAAACGAGCTTCTACTCCTTGGTCGCGATCACGCTCGCGCGGCGCGGTCCCTCCGCTTTGCCGCGGCTGGCGGTCGGGCTCGGTTCGGTCAGCGCGCTTTACTGGATCGTGCGGATCGTCGCCGAGCTTCGCACCGGCTCGTCCGACTGGCTGTTCGGCCCGTTCAACTATTTCGCCGGACACCTGCTGCTGTTGCGCAGCGGCTGCCTGTTCGCGATCGGCATGTTGCTGTTCGATGCGGCCGCTCGCAACGATCTTGGCCGTTGGCGCTGGATCGCCATGTTCGCCTTGTGCGGCTTTCTCTCGATCCTGCATCATGCGCACACCGTGGCGATCGAGGAGGGGACGGTGCCGACCTCATTCCTGTTCGCGCCCTTGCTGTGGCTGACCACGGTCCTGATGCTGCTCGCCGCGGTGGTGTGGAATACCCCGCTCGCCGCTGTCCTTTCGCGCCGCGCGCGGCTGGTCCGCGCGCTCGGGCTGCTGACCTACCCTTTGTACCTGATCCATTCGGAGCTTGGCGAGTGGGTGATCGACCACAGCCGCGCGCTCGGCGCGTGGGTCAGCCTCGCCTTGGCCATTGCGGTCGTGCTCGCCGCCGCGGCTCTGGTCCTTCCGCTCGAGGGCGCGATCCGCCGCGCCCTGTTCGAACGCAGGCCGCGGCGCGCCATCACCGTCCGCCGCCTCGCTTGACCGTTGGGGCTCAGCCGCGTCCGATCAGTTGCGCCAGCCGCGCCTTGAACCGCGCGACTTCCGCCGGGTCGATCGCCGCCGCGCTGACGAAACGCACGCTCAGCGGATTGACCGCGACGCCATTGCGATAGGTCTCGTAATGGAGGTGCGGTCCGGTCGACAGCCCGGTCGTCCCGACATAGCCGATCAACTGCCCCTGGCGCACCAGGCTGCCCGGGCTGACCACCATTCGGCTCATGTGGCTGTAACTGGTCGCGATCCCGCTGCCGTGGTTGATCCGCACTTGCTGGCCATAGCCCCCGGCCCATCCGGCGCGAGCGATCACCCCGTCGGCCGAAGCGACGATCGGGGCGCCCCAGCGAGCTCCGAAATCGATTCCCTTGTGCATCCGCGCGAAGTGCAGGATCGGGTGATAGCGCATCCCGAAGCCCGAGGTGATCCGCGCGCTGACCGGCCAGGCGAGCGCGCTCGACGAAATCTGCGACAGGCTTGCGGCGTCATACCAGCCGCTGCGCCCGCCGACGGTCCATTTAAGCATCTGGATCGGCGCGCCGCCGCTGCGCTCGACCCCGGCATAGAGCAAGGGCCCGCTTTGCTCCTCGCCGGTCGCGGCGCGGCGGTGGGCGATGACCAGGTCGAAGCGGTCGTCGGGCGAAAGGTCGCTTCCGACATCGAGCCGCGTCGCCAGCGCCTGCAGATAATCGCTCGCCGCTTCGGGCGACACGCCAGAGGCGCGCAGCGACCAGTACAGCCCGTCGCCGATCCGTCCGCGAAGGCGCCTGGGCCGCTGATCGACCAGGATTCGCGTCGCGCGCGCGGTCAATCCGCTCGCGCCGCGCTCGATCACCAGATCGACATCGAGCCCGATACGCAGCGCAAGCCGGTCGACCGCGCGTGCGCCCGACCCGCCGCGCCGGCCAAGCCGGATCGCGATCGCCCTGCCGGCGTCGAGCCCGCGCGGCGCGGCGCCATGCACCATGCGCCCGACGCTCAGCGCATCCCCGGGAGTCGCACCGAGCCGCATCAGCAAGGCTTCGATGCGGTCGCCGGCGCCGAGCCGCGCGTCGAGTTCGACCTGCGCGCGCTCGGGGGCGACGAGCAAGGCTTCGACCCGGTCTGTGGCGACCATCCGCCCGCCGCTTCTCCCGCCGCGGCTCAACGGCGCGACCCCGAGATCGCGATATTCGCCCGCCTCGGCCTCGCTTGCCGCCGCGCTCCCGGACGTCGGCAGCGCGGTGAAGTCGGGCGCGGTCAGGCTCGCGCTGCCGCACAGCAGGATCAGCGTCGCCGCCCCGCGCCACCAGCGTGGCGACAAGGGTTCGGCGGCCAGATCGACCACCAGCTCGAACCGCGACTTCGGCGCTTCGATTAGCATCGCCGGTGATGTCAGACGCCCGAAGCCGCGCGGCATCACTGCCGCCCCGCCCCCGCTCACCGCCATGTCGCGCGATTGATACATCCTCCCTCTGTCGTCCCTCATGGTTAAAAACCCGTTTCCGCTCGCGCTCGGAACAACCCCTCGCCCAAGCCTCCCTTAAAAACCGCTCACCCTGAGACTTTCGAAGGGTCGGCAACCGCCGCGACGACCCTTCGACAAGCTCAGGGTGAGCAGGAGCGGAAATATCGGCACGTCCACGGCCCACCCGCGCACCAACCGCTTGCACTTCCGCGATCCGCTGCCACATTGGCCGCGTGGCACGCACTTCCGACGGCATTGTCCGGGCCATCCTCGGCCCCACCAACACCGGCAAGACCCACTTGGCGATCGAGCGCATGTGCGCCCATTCGTCAGGCGTGATCGGCTTCCCGCTGCGCCTTCTGGCGCGCGAAGTGTATGACCGGGTCGTGGCTATCAAGGGCGCCAGCCACGTCGCCTTGATTACCGGCGAGGAGCGCATTCAGCCGGCCACTGCGCGTTATTTCCTGACCACCGCCGAATCGATGCCCGTCCCGAGCGGCCGAAGCGCGCCGGTCGCTGGAGACAGCGTACGCGACTTCGCCTTTGCCGCGATCGACGAAGCGCAACTCGGGATCGACCCCGAGCGCGGCCACGTCTTCACCGACCGCATGCTCCGCGCCCGCGGCCGCGACGAGACGCTGATCCTCGGCTCGGACACGTTGCGCCCGCTCATCCGCTTGTTGCTGCCCGAGGCCGAGATCGTCCGCCGCCCGCGTTTCTCGACCCTGCGCTACGCCGGCGCGGCCAAGCTCGCGCGCTTGCCCCCGCGCAGCGTGATCGTCGCTTTCTCGGGCGAGCAGGTCTATGCGCTGGCCGAGATGCTGCGCCGCTTCAAGGGCGGGGCAGCGGTGGTGATGGGCTCGCTCAGCCCCGCCACGCGCAATGCCCAGGTGGCGATGTTCCAGCGCGGCGAGGTCGATTATCTGGTCGCCACCGACGCCATCGGCATGGGCCTCAACATGGACGTCACCCACGTCGCCTTCGCGGGCCTCAACAAGTTCGACGGCCACCGCGAACGCCGCCTGACGATCAGCGAAATGGCACAGATCGCGGGGCGTGCCGGGCGGCATCAGCGCGACGGCACCTTTGGCACGCTGGGCCTTGGCGGCGACCGCGCCCCCGAATTCAGCGAGGAGGAGAGCGAGGCGGTCGAGGACCATCGCTTCCGCCCGCTCGACTTTCTTTATTGGCGCAATCCCGATCTTGATTTTTCTTCGACCAACGATCTCATCGCCAGCCTTGAGGCGCGCTCCGACGACCCGCTATTGCGCCCGGCCCCGCTCGCGATCGACCTCGCGGTGCTCAAGCTGATCGCCGAGGACCCCGCCATCGCCGCGCAGCGCGAGCGCCACGCGCGCAAGCTGTGGGGCGTGTGCGGGCTGCCCGATTTTCGCAAGGTAGGGCCGATGCACCATGCGCGGATGGTGCGCCGCTTGTTCAGTTATGTCGCCGAGGGCGGGCACATCCCGCACGAATGGTTCGCCGCCGAAGTTACCCGGCTCGACAATGTCGCGGGCGACATCGAAGCGCTTGCCGATCGTCTCGCCGGAATCCGCAGCTGGGCCTATATCGCCCAGCGCCCCGACTGGCTTGCTGACCCCGCCAAATGGGCCGAGCGTACGCGATCCGTCGAGGGCCGCCTCAGCGACGCGCTCCATGAGCGCCTGACCCAGCGCTTCGTCGATCGCCGCACCGCCGTGCTTGTCCGCGACATCGGCGCGCGCGGTGCCGACGCGCTCCCCGTGACCGTCGCCGCCGATGGCGAAGTCAGCGTCGGGCCCGAGCCGATCGGCCACCTCGCCGGGTTCGACTTCACCGTTGATCCCGCCGCCCGCCTCGCCGACAAGCGCCTCCTCCTCGCCGCCGCCGAGCGCCGTCTGGGCGACGTGCTCGACCGCCGTGCGGCCGGCCTGTGCGATGCGCCCGACGGCGATTTCGCGCTGGTCGAGGAAAGGGTCGCGCTCGGAATTGCGTGGGACGGGCATATCCTCGCGCGCCTCGCGCCGGGACGCGGCCTGCTCGAGCCCGCCGTGCGCACCACGCGCGCGCTCGACCGCCTGTCGGCCGATCGCCGCGCCGCGCTGCGCGCCCGGCTCGAACGCTGGGTCGAGGCTCAGGTCGCGCGAAATCTCCCTTCCTTACAGTTGCTTAAGGGCGCCGCCGCCGATCCCAAGGTCAGCCCCGGGGTGCGCGCGCTGGCGGCGATGCTGGTCGATGCCGGCGGCCTCCTCCCCCGCCGCGTCGTGTCCCTGCAACTCTCCGAACTGGACAAGGCCGACCGCCACGCGCTCCATCGTCAAAAGGTTCGGCTTGGCGCGCTCGACGTCTATCTCCAGCCCTTGCTCAAGCCCGCCGCGATCCGCTGGCGCGCTGCCTTGCTGTCGATCCGCGCCGGACAGCCGATGCCCAGGCTGCCGTCGCCCTCGGCCGCGACCCTCGATGGCAGCGCCGATCCGCGCGGCGCCGCGCTTGGCTTCCGCCGCTTGGGGGCGACCTGGCTCAGGGTCGACCTCGCCGACCGCTTCGCCACGCACGCTCATCACGTCAAGGCGGCCAAGGGCAGCGACCCGGTCGACCACGCCTTCGCCACCAGCCTCGGGCTTGACCCCGATACGCTCAAGCGGCTGATGGCCGAGGTCGGCTTCGTCCCCGCCGGCGAAGCGTGGAAGTGGCGCGGCAACCATCGTCCGGCGCCTCTCGCTCCCGCGCCGCGCCCGGGCAATGCCTTCGCCGCGCTCGCCGGATTGAAGCGCTAGCGTGCGGATCGATCGTTTTCTCCACTGCATCCGGCTGGTGAAAAGTCGCGGGCAGGCACAAGCGCTGGTTCACGAAGGCCACGTCCGGATCGACGGCAAGCGCGTCCTGAAATGCGCCGAGCCGGTGCGCCCGGGCCAAGTCATCGCCCTTCCCCTCCACCAAGCGATCCGGGTCCTGCGCGTCACCGCTCTCCCCGCGCGGCGCGGCCCGGCGGCCGAAGCGCGCTGCCATTATGACGAACTTGGCGCGTCGACGGGCGATTGACGTCACCCGACCCCTTGGCTTAGCGAGAGCCCAACCAAGGGAGCGCACACATGACCTACGTCGTCACCGACGCCTGCATCAAATGCAAATATATGGACTGCGTCGAAGTGTGCCCGGTCGACTGCTTCTACGAAGGCGACAACATGCTCGTCATCAACCCCAACGAGTGCATCGACTGCGGCGTGTGCGAGCCCGAATGCCCCGCCGAGGCGATCCTCCCCGACACCGAGAACGGCCAGGAGAAATGGCTCGAGCTCAATTCGACCTTCTCCACCCAATGGCCCAACATCACCCGCAAGAAGGACAGCCCCGCCGACGCCGACGAGCATAAGGGCGAAGAGGGCAAATATGACAAATATTTCTCGCCAGAAGCAGGCGAAGGCGACTGATCGGCGCATGGTGTTCAGCGTCCATCCGTGGCGTCTGGGCCACAGCGGCGCCAATCCGCCATTCGCCGTGGAACCGCGGGCGAAACGATGCGCTGACCCGCGACGATCCGTGCACGCGACGCCGATCAACAGGGAATTTCCGATGAACCACCTTCTCCTCGCCGCCGCCTTGACCGCCTTTGCGACCCCCGCTTTGGCGCAGTCGCGCGACGCGACTTTGCCCGACCCCAATGATCAGAGCGATACCGTCACCATCGGTGGCGGGGCGGCCTTCATTCCCGACTATGAGGGCTCCGACGATTACCGCTTGATCCCCGCCGCCGCCGTGCGCGGGCGCTATCACGGCATCGCCTTTTTCAGCCGAGCGACCTATCTCTATGTCGATGTCGTCCCGCGCGGCGCGGGCAAGCTCGATTTCGACGCCGGGCCGATCGTCGGGGTGCGCTTCAATCGCACCGGCAAGATCAAGGACGATCTGGTCGATCGCCTCCCCAACCGCCGCCGCGCGATCGAGGTCGGCGGGTTCGTCGGGGTCACCGCGCATGGACTGACCAACCCCTATGATGCGCTCAGCGTGCGGCTCGACGTGGTCAAGGATGTCGGCGGGGCGCACCGCTCGACGGTGTTCACCCCGACGATCGACTTCGGCACGCCGGTGTCGCGCACGACCTACGTCGGCGCCTCGCTCAGCGCCGATTTCGTCGGCGGGCGCTACGCCGATTATTATTTCTCGGTCAGCCCGTCCGACACGCTGCGCAGCGGGCTTCGCACCTTCGATGCCGGCGGCGGTTACAAGGGGTGGAAGGCGGGACTCCTCGCCAACCAGTCGCTGACTGGCGACCTGACCCACGGCCTGTCGCTGTTCGGGACCGGCAGCTACGGTCGGCTGGCGGGCGATTTCAAGCGCTCGCCGATCGTCAGCGACCGCGGCAGCGCTTCGCAATGGTTTGGTGCGATCGGCCTCGGCTACACCTTTTGACGGTGTGCGGAACGCGCCGCATGGGTCAGTCGCAATTCATCTTGGCGCCGCTACCGGGCCTAACTATTTTCAGGAGAAGTTTGATGATCCGTCCGACCCTATTCATCTTCGCTCTGGCCGTGTCGGCACCACTGTTCGCCCAGCCGACCGAGGTCAGGAATATCACCCGCACACAAGTGGTGGCCAATTCGGAAGCCGAATTCACCCGCGTCGACGCCAATAAGGACGGCGAGATGAGCCGCGCCGAGATCGAAAGCTTCCTGCGCTCGCGCGCGATCGCGATCGGCACCGCGCGCAACAAGGAAGTGTTTGCCGCGCTTGATGTCGACAAGAACGGCCAGGTCACCGCCGCAGAATTCGCCAAGCTCAATTCGGGCGAGCCCAAGGTCGACGCCGCCAGCGTGTTGCGCATCGACACCAACAAGGACGGCAAGGTCAGCCTCGCCGAACATCGCGCCGCGACGCTCGGCACCTTTAACAAGCTCGACGCCAACAAGGACGGCACTCTGACCGCCGAGGAAGTGCGCGCGGGAACCTCGTTGATCGGCGCGAAGTAACGCCATCGGCGGGCGTGACACCCGCGCCGAACAGCCGGGGGACGATCAGCTCGACGTCGACAAGGCGCGAGCAGTGCCGCCGGGTGGAAATTGTCGCGGCGCGGGTCGTCAGCGCGCCTCGAGCGCGGCGATGACCGCATCGGCGGCTTCCTCGACCGTCATCGTCAGCGTGTCGATCCGCACGTCGGGCTCAAGCGGGGGCTCGTAAGGGCTGTCGATCCCGGTGAAATTGGCGAGCTCGCCGCGTCGCGCCTTGGCGTATAACCCTTTGGGATCGCGCTGTTCGGCCTCGCTCAGCGGAGTATCGACAAAGATTTCCAGAAATTCGCCCGGCGCCATCATCGCGCGCACCATGTCGCGCTCGGCGCGGAACGGCGAGATGAACGCGCTCAGCACGATCAGCCCGGCATCGGCCATCAGCCGGGCCACTTCGCCAACGCGGCGGATATTCTCGATCCGATCGCTCTCGGTAAAACCGAGATCCTTGTTGAGCCCGTGGCGGATATTGTCGCCGTCAAGCAGGAAAGTGTGCCGCCCCTGTGCCGCGAGCTTGCGCTCGACCAAATTGGCGATAGTCGACTTGCCCGCCCCGCTGAGGCCGGTAAACCACAGCACCGCGGGCCGTTGCTGCTTGATCTGCGCATGCGTTTCGCGGCTGACGTCGAGTTGCTGGCGGTGAATGTTGGACGCGCGGCGCAGCGCGAAATGGATCATCCCCGCCGCCACCGTGGCGTTGGTCAGCTTGTCGATCAGGATGAACCCGCCGAACAGTCGGCTGTCGGCATAGGGTTCGAACACCAGGTCGCGATCGACCAGCATTTCGGCGACCACGATCGCGTTGAGCTCGACGCTCGGCGCGGCGAGATGCTCCAGCGTGTTGATGTTGACCTGATATTTGGGCGCGCGGACGGTCGCGCTCGCCGATTGCGTGGCCAGCTTGATCCAATAACCGCGCCCCGCGACCATCGGCTCCTCGTCCATCCACACCAGCGTCACTTCGAACTGGTCGGCGGCTTGCGGCGGACGGGCCGCGTCGGCGATGACGTCCCCGCGCGAGCAATCGACTTCCTCGCTCAGCGTCAGCGTCACCGCTTGCCCGGCAATCGCCTCGTCCAGGTCACCATCGGCGGTCACGATCCGCGCGACCGACGCCGTGCGCCCCGAAGGCAGGATGCGCACATTGTCCCCCGGTCGCACCGTCCCCGCCGCGATCTGCCCGGCGAAACCGCGAAAGTCGGGGCTCGGGCGATTGACCCACTGCACCGCCATGCGCAGCGCGCCTGCATCCCCCGCCGCCTCGATCGGAACGCGGTCGAGCCATTCGATCAGGCTCGGCCCGTCATGCCAGTCCATCGCCGCGCTGCGGCTGGCGACATTGTCCCCCGCCAGCCCCGACAGCGGGATCGCGTCCCACTGCGTAACCCCGGTCGCTTCGGCGACCGCCCGATAATCCTCCACGATCGCCTCGAATGTGGCGCGGTCATACGCGACCAGGTCCATCTTGTTGACCGCCAGCACGACACGGCGAACCCCCACCAGCTGCGCCAGATAGCTGTGCCGCCGGGTCTGCGTCAGCACGCCCTTGCGCGCATCGACCAGCAACACCGCGGCGTCGGCGGTCGAGGCTCCGGTGACCATGTTGCGCGTATATTGTTCGTGCCCCGGGGTGTCGGCGACGATGAACTTGCGCGTCTGCGTGGCAAAGAAACGATAGGCGACGTCGATCGTGATGCCCTGTTCGCGCTCGGCGGCGAGCCCGTCGACCAGCAACGCGAAATCGATCGCGGACCCCTGTGTCCCGACGCGCTTGCTGTCCACCTCGAGACTCGCCAATTGGTCGTCGAAAATCTGCCGTGTGTCGTACAGCAAGCGCCCGATCAGCGTCGATTTGCCGTCGTCGACCGACCCGCAGGTAATGAACCGCAGCAACTCCTTGTCGCGATGCCGCGCCAGATACGCACCGATGTCGGATGCGATCAGCGGATCGGGCGCGTAAGAATCCCCCTCCCGCTTGCGGGAGGGGTTAGGGGTGGGCTGGTCGCTATTCGGAGGAGGAACAGGCCCACCCCCAGCCCTTCCCGCTGGCGGGAGGGGAGAGTTCGCGCCCATCAGAAATAGCCCTCCTGCTTCTTCTTCTCCATCGACGAATCGCCCCCGTCGCGGTCGATCACCCGCCCCTGGCGCTCGCTGGTCGTCGCCAGCAGCATCTCTTGAACCACCTTCTCGATCGTGTCGGCTTCGCTCTCGACTGCCCCCGAGAGCGGGTAGCAGCCGAGCGTTCGAAATCGCACCGATCGCATCACCGGCAGTTCGCCCGGCTCAAAGCGGAAGCGCTCGTCGTCGACCATCACAATCAAACCGTCGCGCTCGACCGTCGGGCGCATCGCCGCAAGATAGAGCGGCACGATCTCGATCCCCTGCGCCATGATATATTGCCAGATGTCGAGCTCGGTCCAATTGCTCAGCGGGAACACCCGCATCGACTCCCCTGGTCCCTTGCGGACATTGTACAGCGCCCACAATTCGGGCCGCTGGCGCTTGGGGTCCCAGCGGTGCTGCGCCGATCGGAACGAGAAGATCCGCTCCTTGGCCCGGCTCTTCTCCTCGTCGCGCCGCGCCCCGCCGAACGCCGCATCATAGCCGCCCGCGTCGAGCGCCTGGCGCAGCCCTTGCGTCTTCCACACATCGGTATGGAGCGGGCCATGTTCGAACGGATTGATGTTCCGCGCCACCCCCTCGGGATTCTCGTGAACGATCAGCTGGTGCCGCTCGGCGACGCGCTCGCGCAGCGCATACATGGCGCGAAACTTCCACCTTGTATCGACGTGCAGCAACGGGAACGGCAGCGCACCGGGGAAAAACGCCTTTTTCGCCAGGTGCAGCATCACCGCGCTGTCCTTGCCGATCGAATAAAGCATCACCGGACGGTTCGCCTCGGCCACGGTCTCGCGCAGGATATGGATGCTCTCGGCCTCCAGCCGGTCGAGATGGGTCAGCGTCATGATCCGCCTTCCAGCCGAGCCCGACGGATAAGTAAATGGCAAAGCGCTTCCCCTCCCCCGCACATCTCCCTAAAAGCACCCCATCCCCGGGGAGCCGATTGCGGCTGAGAGGCAGTTCGATGCTGCGACCCGCTGAACCTGATCCGGCTAGCACCGGTGTAGGGAGGGAAGGCATCGCGCCATCCTTCCCCTTTTGGAGAATGACGATGGCCGACATCAACGCACCTGTCCTGACCAAGGTCGCCGGGCGCACCGAAGCCCCGCTGACCCCCGCCGGCCAGCCCTCCGTCACCACCGGCGCGATCCGCGGCAGCCGCAAGATTTACGTCGGTCCGTTGAAGGTCGCGATGCGCGCGGTCCATCTCGAGCCCTCGTCGGGCGAGCCCCCGCTCAACGTCTACGACCCCAGCGGCCCCTACACCGACCCCGCGATCACGATCGACATCAACGCCGGCCTCGCCGAACTGCGCCGCGATTGGATTCGTGACCGCGGCGACGTCGAGGAAGTCGCCGCGCGCGAAGCCCGCCCCGAAGATAATGGCCAGCTCGGCCCCGACCGTTCGGGCGGCGTCGCTCCCTTCCCCAACGTCCGCCGCCGCATCCTTCGCGCGCGCCCCGGCGCCAACGTCTCCCAAATGCATTACGCCCGCCGCGGCATCATCACGCCGGAAATGGAATATGTCGCCACGCGCGAGAACATCGGCCGCGAGATGCTCGCGAACCACGTCCGCGACGGCGAGAGCTTCGGCGCCGACATCCCCGACTTCGTCACCCCCGAATTCGTCCGCTCCGAGATCGCGCGCGGCCGCGCCATCATCCCCAACAACATCAACCACCCCGAAAGCGAACCGATGGCGATCGGGCGCAACTTCCTCGTCAAGATCAACGCCAACATCGGCAATTCCGCCGTCGCCAGCGACGTCGCGGCCGAGGTCGACAAGATGGTATGGTCGATCCGCTGGGGCGCGGACACCGTCATGGACTTGTCCACCGGGCGCAACATCCACGACACCCGCGAATGGATCATCCGCAATTCGCCCGTCCCGATCGGCACCGTCCCGATCTACCAGGCGCTCGAGAAGGTCGGCGGGGTCGCCGAGGACCTCACCTGGGAAGTCTACCGCGACACGCTCATCGAGCAGGCCGAGCAGGGCGTCGATTACTTCACCATCCACGCCGGGGTCCGCTTGCCGTACGTCCCGATGGCCGCCAAGCGCGTCACCGGGATCGTCTCCAGAGGCGGCTCGATCATGGCCAAATGGTGCCTCGCCCACCACCGCGAGAGCTTCCTCTACGAGCGGTTCGACGAGATCACCGAGATCATGAAGGCCTATGACATCGCCTACAGCCTCGGCGATGGCCTGCGCCCCGGCAGCATCGCCGACGCCAATGACGAAGCCCAGTTCGCCGAACTCTACACATTGGGCGAGCTCACCCACCGCGCCTGGGCGCAGGACGTCCAGGTGATGATCGAAGGCCCCGGCCATGTGCCGATGCACAAGATCAAGGAGAATATGACCAAGCAACTCGAAGTGTGCGGCGAAGCGCCGTTCTAC
>CAXSCF010000010.1:32493-37995 GCA_964235815.1 uncultured Sphingomicrobium sp. | reverse complement strand
GGCGATCGTCTGCAACATCGGTCACTTCGACAGCGAGATCCAGATCGGCGCGCTGTCGAACATGAAATGGACCGAGATCAAGCCCCAGGTCGACGAGGTCGAATTCGCCGACGGCAAGAAGATCATCGTCCTCGCCAAGGGCCGCCTCGTCAACCTCGGCTGCGGCACCGGCCACCCGAGCTTCGTCATGTCGGCCAGCTTCACCAACCAGGTGATTGCCCAGATCGAATTGTGGGAGGGCGGCGAAAAGTACGGCAACGACGTCTACGTCCTGCCCAAGCACCTCGACGAAAAGGTCGCCGCGCTCCATCTCGACAAGCTTGGGGTCAAGCTGACCAAGCTCAGCGACAAGCAGGCCGCCTACATCGGCGTTCCCGAGGTTGGTCCGTTCAAGCCCGATCACTACCGCTACTAAGTCTCGGCTTCGGGAAGCAAAAGACCACCGCGGCATTTTGCCGCAGTGGTCTTTTTTTGCCCGTGGCAGACCGGCTGATATGGTCGTCACGACGCTCGGCAGGCAAAAAAATGGCCCCGGATTGCTCCGGGGCCATTCCTCACTCAATCGGGCCGATGGCTTAGCCGCGCTCGGGCGCCGGTGCCGGCATCGGTGCCGGCGGGGCGGGGCATGCGTCGGTCGCCAGGATCACCGATCCGTCGGCGCAGGTCTGCGTCGCGGCGACCGGCTCGACCGGAGCGGGAACCGGCGGCAGCGGCTCGACCACCGCGACGGGCGCCGGACCGCCGAAGCGCAAGCCGATCCCGAACACCAACTGGTGGCGCAGCGGACGGAAACGATCGGTGCGGCGCAGCGGGTTGGGATCCGTCAGGTCGAGGTTTAGCAGGTTGCTGAAGGTGTTCTTGTAGCGGGTTTGAACGTACTCGCCCTTGATGTAGACGTTTCGCGTCACGTCCACTTCGAAACCGCCACCGAAGTGGTAGCCGCTCACGGTGTCATTGCCCGAGAAAAGCTGCCCGGTGCGCTGGGGCGATATGGCCGTGGTTACCGTGTAGCTGCCGCCGAACTTGCCGCGCGAAATGCCGCCCTTGGCGTAGATCAGGCCGCCCTGGCCGATCGGAAGCATGCCGTCGCCAATGGCAAGCCCCACGCGGCCGCCAGCGTACAGGTTGCGCCCTGCATCAACGCACGCCGAGTCCCTGCGCGTGGTCGAGCGGGTCGAGAAGACATTGGCGACACAATCATTGGTACGCGAGGTCTCGGCACCGACATAGGCGCCGATCACGACGCGGGAGATGCGGGCATCGACTCCCGCTTCGGCGCCAAACATGATGCCGTGGACGCCAAAGTCGTCATTGAAAATGCTGTTCTGGACGCGCAGGTCGGGACGCACTTCATCATAGCCGACGCGACCTTCGATGCGAGCGGTGATGCCAATGTCTTGCGCGTTGGCGGAAGTGGCGGCGAAGCCGGCCACGAGCGGCAGAAGATAGCCCAATTTCCTCATGTTCATAACCCTTTTCAGATAGACGGGCATCCCCGGCCGGATGACCCGGCCGGGGACGGCTAGTTCTTAAAGCTTGGCGCGGATGCTGACGAATGCGCGCCGGCCGACCAAGTCATACTGCGTGCCGCTCGTCGCCGTCTGGCCGAAGGCTCCGATCGGGGCATTGATCCCGACCCGCGGCGGCTTCTTGTCGAACAAATTGCTGACCCCGACGGTCAGGCTGACCCGCTTGGCGAAATCGCGAGTCAACGAGACACTGTGATAGAATTGCGGCTTGAAATTATAGATCGGGCAGATGTCGCCACCGCGAAGGGCGCTGGCGAAGCAGACGTCGCCCCCGCGGGAGAAACGCAGATCGGCTTCGTTCGAGATGGCACCGATCGCCGTCAGGCCATAGAACACTGACCACGGACCGTTCGAATAGTTCGCCTGGAAATCGCCAGTGAACTTGGGGTCACTGATTTCACCATTGTCGTCCGCCCGCGCACCCGCGAACAATTCGATGGTGTCCTCAAGCTGGAAGGTCATCTGGCCGAGAAGCGACAGGTTCCCGTAACGCCCCATGTCCTGTGAGAAACGCGCCGTGACGTCGACGCCGCGATTCTTCTGGCTGTTGATGTTAAGGTACGGGTTGCGAACATCCGTGATCTGCCCGAACCGCGCCGACAGCGGATCGAGGTCGCGGGTGAACAGGCTGCACTCGGTTGCATCCGGATAATTATCCGAATTCAAGCAAGTGAAGATGATGTTCGCCGCGCCGAGCGTGGTGACTTCGCCCTTAACCGCGATGTTGAAGTAATCGACCGCAAGGCTGACCCGCGAGCCATTCCACGGTCCCGACTGCGGCGTGAAGACGACGCCGAAGGTCCTGGCCTTGGAAGTTTCCGGATTTAGGACGCCAATTCCGCCACCGGTCGCGACCGAGGCCGAGCTCGTCCCGCCCGAACCGCGATCGGGCGCAAGCCCCAAAGCGGCGCAGCGTGCGGCGATACGCGGGTCGAGCGCGCCGTTGATGACCGCTTGACCGAAGTTGATGCACGGATCGATCGAAAGCTGCGCCTGGAAGCCCGTCTGGTCGGCGAGGAACTGCTCGAACAGTGCCGGCGAGCGGAACGACGTGCCTTGCGTGGCGCGCAGGCGGAGCCAGTTATTGACTGCCCAGTTGACCCCCACCTTGTAGGTGAAGTTGCCCTTGTCGCTATCACTGAGCTTGTCCGAGCGGCGCTCGGAATAGCTGTTGACGACGCGGCCCGCGGCATTGAGCGACAGGTTTTTGAAGAAGGGCACATCGCGCAAGACCGGCACTTCGATTTCGCCATACGCTTCCTTGCTGATCGCATGGCCGGCGGTACGTCCGGCGACCGACTGGCCGAAGACGTTGTTGGCCTGCGTGATCGAGCCCGGCTGATCGTCGATCTGGTCGCGCCGATACTGGACACCGACAGCTACTCCCAGCGGACCGGCCGGCAGATTGAACAGAGTGCCCGACACGCTCGCTTCGCCCGTCAGCTGGGTGTAAAGCGTATTGCCGGTTTCCTCCCCGAACAGGTAGGCGCTTTCCTCCGGCGTAAACTGGCCGGCGATGACGCGCGGATCGGTGAAGTCGATGTTCTGGCAGGCGACTCCGCGGATGCGGGTGACCTGGCCCGGCTGGCACAGTCGCGAACGAAATTCGAGCTGCTCGACCGCGTCCTGGAAGATGCGGCCGTTGGTATAGTCGCCATCCGAACGGCTGTACTGAACGTAGCTGTCGAAGGTCCAATTATCGATCAGCCCGAACATGTTGCGCGACTTGAGGCCACCAACTGCCCGGTAATAATCG
Source organism: uncultured Sphingomicrobium sp. (assembly GCA_964235815.1). Classification (GTDB taxonomy): domain Bacteria; phylum Pseudomonadota; class Alphaproteobacteria; order Sphingomonadales; family Sphingomonadaceae; genus Sphingomicrobium. Next base: position 34,710 of record CAXSCF010000010.1, on the reverse strand, counting down.
ACCTTGGTCGCGTTATCGCTCGGCACGCCGACAACCGGCGTGATGAAGTAATTGCCGACAAAGCCGGCATTGAGCGGGTCGCCCGTGCTGGTCGGATCGCAATTGGGACGAGTGAGGCGAAGCGCGGCAGTGCAGACCACCGACGGACGAGCGGCCCCCGCCGGACCAGCACCGGAAAACTGCGAGAAGAACAGCTGGCGCTGGCCCTGGCTCTCGGTCTCGCGCCGGTTGAACAGGAATTCGCCGGTGACTTCGGTGTCATCGGTGATGTTGAACCCTGCATCGGCGTAAACCGTGTAGCGGTTCAGCTTCGGCTGCACCGTGACGCCATAGATCAACGGATCGATCGGATCGGCAAGTCCGGTGCCCAGACGGCAGAAGTCAAGCTGCGCCTGAAGGGTTGCGCTCGCCAAGCAGTTGGGCAGGCCGATATAGCCCGCCGGCAGCGCCAGCGTCGCGCTGTTGGTGATCGCCGGCAGGAATTCCGACAGGCGCGATCCGGGGTTGTCGAACAATACGCTCGAGAACACCGTCCCGGGCCGCCCCGGAAAGTTTTGCTGACTGATCTGCAGCGAGTTGGCGAACGACGCGTTGCAGCGCGGCTGCCCGGTGCGCGGATCGGGAATATCCACCCGAAAACCACCACGGTTGAAGATAAATTCTTCGGGGCAGAGGAGATAGTCGCGATCGCCGCGCTCGAGTTCGTTGCGGTGCGTGTAGTCGGCTCCGACAATGAAGTGCCCGCGCCCGAAATCCTTGCCGTAAGCGCCGCTGACGCTGTAATTCTCGGCGCCGCCGTGTTGCGGGAACGAGCCGTAGGCGCGCAGCTCGAGGCCATCGGTCGATTTCTTGGTCAGCAGGTTGACGACGCCGGCGATGGCGTCCGAACCGTAGATTGACGACGCGCCGGTCTTGAGGATTTCAACCGACTGGATCGCGGCCGAAGGGATGACGTTCAGATCGAACGCCGCGACGGCGCCGCGCGTGCCGGCCGGACCGGCGCGGCGGCCATTGAGCAACGTCAGCGTGCGGTTGGCGCCAAGGCCGCGGAGCGACAGGGTTTGCGCGCCAACACCGCCATCGGTGACGAACGCGCCCGCCGACAGCAGCGGCGTGATCTGGAACGAGCCCGACGCGACCGGAGAACTCTGCAGGATTTCGGCGGTATCGTTACGCCCGGCCTTGCGCTCGAGCTCGGGGTCGATGACCGTCAGCGGATCAGGACTGCTGAATACGCTGCGCCGGATACGCGAACCGGTGACGACGATTTCCTGACTTTCGGCCTGGCGCTTGGCGGTATCACCCGGCGCCGCGGTCGCGGGGTCGCCGGCATCGTCCGGAGTGCCGTCGGGGCGAGCCTGCGCGGAAACGCAGGCCGCGCGTTCGGCCGGCGTCGGCAGCGCGGCGCATGCCCGTGCCTCGTCGTTGGTGACTGGCGCAGTGGCGCCTGCGGGAGCGTTCTGAGCATAAGCTGGCGCAGCGGTTGCCAAAACAAAGCCAAGAAAAGCGGCAGAGCGAATGGCGCTCGTGCCCAGCAAAATATTCTTAACCATCAAAAAAAGCTCCCCCGTCAATCCGATGTGCAAACACTGAGCTTATTCGACCAATGGTGACAATGGTGCGATGAGCGAAGAGGACATTTGGTCTCGAAATGTAGCTTTGATGTCACAATCACTCGTCCATGCCGCCCATCCGCGAACGCCATCTCCTTGAAAACCGGACTATTCCGGAACCGAGGGAATGGGATAGCGCCACGGCCGACGCTCGATGAAAGGGCACCTTTGTCTTTTGCCGCACCCGTCTTATGACGTTGGCTCGAGTGGCGGGGAGTCCATGATGTGATCGCTGAAGCGAACGTCGCAGCGGTGATCATCGTGGTCGCAATATTGTGGGTGGCCATCGCCGCCGCTTTGTCGATCCTCGCCGGGCGCCGCATTCGCCGAGCGCAAGGGGTCGTCGCGGCCGCTCGTCAACTTCGCGCCTTGCTGGAGGCAGGCCCCGCGCGCCCACTGATCGTTCGCCCCGACGGCAGCATCGCGATCGACGCGATCCTCGAACGCGACCTGGGATTTGCCCACACCCCGACCCGGCTCGAACAGCTCGAGGGCGCGTTCCTCGCGCGCCGTGTTCAGGCCGACCGAGTGGCCGGCGCCCTCGAAGGCGTAGATGCGCTCGACCTGCGCCGCGGCAGCGGCGAAGTCGGCAGCGGCGTAGACG
>CAXSCF010000010.1:0-32483 GCA_964235815.1 uncultured Sphingomicrobium sp. | reverse complement strand
GCATGGGATTGATGGCCGTTGATCTCGCCGTATTGCGCTCCGATTTGAGCATCGCGGCGCTCGGGTCCAAGCCGCTGCGCCGCATGGTCCGGCTGGCGGCGTCGGAACGGGTGGTCGAAGTGCGTGGCGGTCCCGCGCCACCGCCCGAACCGCAGGGCACGATGCTGTTGTGGTTTTTCGACATTAGCGAGGCGGAGGCTGGACGCGCGCAGCTGTCGCGCCGGCTCGGCCAGACCGAAAGCGCGCTCGACGCGCTGACCCAGCTGATCGAGGCCGCGCCATTTCCGATGTGGTATCGCGGTCCCGACCTTGGGCTTGGCCTGGTCAATTCGGCGTTTGTCCTCGCGGTCGAGGCGCGCGACGCTGCCGAAGTCATCGCCCGCGGCACCGAATTGGTCGACAGTCCGGGGGGCGATTCCGCGCGCGTCGGGGCCAAGCGCGCACTCGAACTGGGCCAGCCATATTCGCGCAACCAGCCTGCCACGATCGGCGAGGAGCGGCGCATGCTGCGGCTGGTCGATGTCCCGCTGTCGACCGGTGCGGTGGCGGGGTTCGCGATCGACATCCAGGATCTCGAGGACGCGCGGATCGAACTCGCCCGGCATATCGAATCGCAGCGCGAACTTGCCGATCACATGACCGCCGGCGCGGTTCAGTTCGATCCCGACCGCCACCTCGACTTCTTCAATCAACCGTTCGCGATCATGGCCCGCTTGGAACCCGAATGGCTCGCCGAAAAGCCCGAATTCGACCGGGTCCTCGAACGCATGCGGGAAATGAATCGGCTGCCCGAAGTGCGCGACTTTCCGGCGTGGAAGGCCGAGCGTCGCGACTGGTTCACTTCGCCCGAGGAAACGGTCGAGGAAGACTGGATCCTGACCAGCGGCGATCATTTGCGAGTCGTGGCCCAACCCTTGCCCGACGGCGGGCTCCGGCTCATCGTCGAGGATCGTACCGAACAGGTCCGGCTGGCCTCGGCGCGTGATACCCTGCTCCGGGTTCGCGCAGCGACGTTCGACAATTTGTTCGAAGCAATCGGCGTGTTCGCATCCGATGGCCGCCTCTATGTCTGGAACCGGCGATTTTGCGAAGTGTGGGCGCTCGATGAAGCGTGGCTGGGGGAGCATCCGCGGGTCGACGATCTGGTTCCGGCGATGGCGCGCCGCCTGGTCAATCCGACCGCTGCGGCGCAAGTCCGCGAGCTGGTTCGCTCGACCACCAGCGGGCGGCAATCGGGCGCGGGCCGGATGTCGCTCACCGATGGTCGCCACTTCGAATTTGCGGCAGTGCCGCTACCGGACGGAAATTGCCTGTTCACGATGATCGACGTGACCGATTCGACCCGCATCGAGGTCGCCTTGCGGGAACGGGCAACGGGGTTGGAGGAAGCCGATCGGATCAAGACCGACTTCGTCGCCAACATGAGTTACGAACTTCGAACCCCGCTGACGTCGATCGGCGGGTTCGCCGAAATGCTTGGCGCGGGCTATGCTGGGAAGCTTGCCCCCGCGGCGGCCGATTATGTCGGCGCCATCCTTGAATCGGTGGCGCGCCTGTCAAAGCTGATCGACGACGTTCTTGACCTTGCTCAGGGCGACACGCGTGGAGTGGTGCTCGATCATGAGCGAATCGACTTTGGCGGGCTGTGCCGATCGGTCGGTGACTCGCTAGTCGGCCGCGCCGCCACCAAGCAGCAGAAGCTGGAAATCGTGATCAACGCTTCTGCCGGCTTCGTCACCGGCGATCCGCGACGCCTGCGCGAATCGATCGAACATGTCATGCGCAACGCGTTCGCTTACACCGACGACGGTGGCCACATCCTGCTTCGCGCTGGGGGCACCGACGAAGATGCGATTGTCACGGTGCTCGACAACGGCCGAGGAATCGCACCCGAGCATCAGGCGATGGTATTCGAACGCTTCCATCGCGCCATGGGCGTGGGGCGCAGCGACGCCGCGCTGGGGCTTGGCCTTCCGCTGACTCGGCAGTTCATCGAAGCGCATGGCGGGACCGTCGATCTGATCTCCGCGGTTGGCGAAGGGACTGCGGTGACGCTGACCATCCCGCGCCGCCAGCCGTGAGCCGCGCGATGATCCTTGCCGACGAGCAGGCCACTCGGTCCGCTGGCGCCGCGCTCGCGCTTTTGTTGAGACCGGGCGATGTCGTGCTTCTCGACGGACCGCTCGGTGCGGGCAAGACGACGCTGGTGCGCGGATTGCTCGGCGCGATGGGGCATCTTGGCGATGTCCCGAGCCCCAGCTTCGCCCTTGTCCAGCCCTACGACGATCTTCGCCCGCCCGTCTGGCACGTCGATTTGTATCGCATCGCGCACCCGTCCGAGATCGATGAGCTCGGGTTCGAAGAGGTACGCGGGGATGGTGTGTTGGTGGTCGAATGGCCAGGCCATGCTGGTCCCGCGGCGTGGCCCGGCACGGCGCTCGCTTTGTCGCTTGCCCCGCAGGATGATGGCTCGCGCGTCTTGACAGTGACGCCGGGAGACGGATGGGAGGAGCGATGGCCGCCCCGATGATTCCCCCCGCCGCCGCGCCCGCCTTCCTTGCCTCGTGCGGTTGGAGTGGGGCGCGGATTGAGCCGCTTGCCGGCGACGCCAGCTTTCGCCGCTATTTCCGCATCCTCCACGATGATGGCCGCCGCGCGGTGTTGATGGACGCGCCCCCGCCCCACGAGGACCCTCGGCCGTTCGTGGCGGTCGCCGAATGGCTCGGCGCTGCAGGATTGTCGGCACCAAAGATTCTCGCGCGCGACCTTGATCGCGGCTTGCTTCTGCTTGGCGACCTTGGCGACGATCGACTGCGCGAACGCCTCGATGCCGACACGCATCGAGAGGCCGAACTTTATGCCGTCGCGACCGATGTCCTGCTCCACCTCCACCGCCAGCCGCCAATGCCCGGGCTGCCGGTGCATGGGCTCGACCAGTGGCTCGATGAACTGGCCTTGTTCACCGACTGGTATTGCCCCGCGCTCGATCTGAAGGTCGACGCTGAAGCCTATCGCGCGGCGTGGCGGCAGGTGCTCGCGCCCGTCGCCGACGACGGACTTGGCCCGGTCACCGTGCTCCGCGATTATCACGCCGAAAACGTCATGCTGATCGCGGGCCGCGCGGGGATCGCACACTTCGGCCTGCTCGATTTCCAGGATGCGCTGGCGGGGCATCCGGCCTATGACCTCGCCTCGGTCCTTGAAGACGCACGCCGCGACGTCTCGCCCGCGGTCGAGCGCGCGATGCTCGACCGCTATCGAGCGAGCGGCGACCAGAGCGAGCATTTCGAAACGGCCTATTGGGCCCTGGCGGCGCAGCGCAACACCCGCATTCTCGGCGTCTTCGTGCGACTGTGGAAGCGCGACGGCAAGCCCGGCTATCGCAAGTTTCAGCCCCGCATGTGGGGCTTGCTCGAACGGGACCTTGCGCATCCCTCCCTGGCCCCGGTCAAGGCATGGTTCGACGACTCCATTCCCGCCGCGGCGCGCGCCGCTGCGTGGCGCGACGCATGACCCGTCGCACCCGAGCGATGGCGCTTCGCCCCGCGATCCAGGCGGCCCCGCCGCGCACCGCGATGGTCATGGCGGCGGGATTGGGCAAACGCATGCGCCCGCTCACCGCGACTCGCCCCAAGCCGCTCGTCGAGGTCGCCGGCAAGGCGCTGATCGACCATGTGCTCGATCGCCTGCGCGCCGCCGGGGTCGAGCAGGTGGTCGTCAACGTCCATTATCTGCCCGACGCAATCGAGGCTCATCTCGCGACCCGCGCGTCCGACCTTGGCGTCACCATCAGCGACGAGCGCGCCTTGCTGCTCGAGACTGGCGGCGGCCTCGTCCAGGCCGCGCCGATGATCGCCGAGGAGACCTTTCTCGTCGTCAACAGCGACAATTTGTGGATCGACGGCCCCGCCGATTCGCTGCGCCTGCTCGCGTCGCACTGGCGCGAGGAAGAGATGGATGCCTTGCTCTTGCTCATTCCCCACGCGCGGGCGAGCAACAACAGCGGGGTCGGCGACTTTCATATGGATGCCGTGGGCCACTTGCGCCGGCGTGGTGCCGGCCGGGTCGCACCGTTCGTCTTCACCGGCATTCAGATCGTCTCCAAACGGTTGTTGCGCGAAGCGCCGAGCGGCGCTTTTTCGACCAACGTCCTGTGGGATCGCGCGATCGCGGAAGGGCGCTGTTTCGGTGCGGTTCACCAGGGACTGTGGTTCGATGTCGGCTCGCCCCCGGCGATCGCCGCGACCGAGACCGCACTGATTCGTGGCTGATGCCGATGGCTGAGCCCGCCCCGGCGGTCTATTCGATCCCGGCGCACCGCAGCTTCGCCGATGCGCTGGCCGACGGGCTGATCCGCCAGCATGGCCGCGCGCCCGGCGCGCTTGCGCGGGGCCGCATCCTGCTCCCCAACAACCGCGCGATACGCACCCTGACCGAGGCGTTCGTGCGGATCAGCGGAGGCGGGCTGTTGCTCCCCCGCCTGATTGCGATCGGCGATCCCGAGCTCGACGACCGCATCGGCGATGCGCTCGATCCGCTCGACCTCGCCGAGCCCGTGCTGCCCGCGATCGAGCCGCTTGAACGGCAATTGCGGCTGGCGGCGATGGTTCGCGGTCCCGGCGACAGTGCGGCCGAGGCGATGCGCCTCGCCGCCGATCTGGCGCGCGCGCTCGACGCGCTGGCGATCGAGGAAATCGATCCTCGGCGCTTGCGCGAAGTTGCGGCGCTCGCCCCCGTACTGGCAAGCCATTGGGCGCGCGCGCTCGATCGCTTCATCGCCGTGATCGATCGCTGGCCGGCCGAGCTTGCGACCCTGCAGCGAACCGACCCAGCGAGCCGGCGCGGGACTCTGCTTCGGGCAATTGCCCGGCGCTGGCGCGTCCGTCCGCCAGCAAGCTTCACCATTGCTGCGGGAATCACGACCTCGGCGCCGGCGGTGGCGGCCGTGCTGGCAAGGGTCGCGCGAATGCCCGAGGGCGCGGTGGTGCTGCCCGCGCTGGCGCTGGCCGATGCCATGCCCGATCGCGAATGGGACGCGCTGGGCCCCGACGAGGAGGGACGCGGCGTCGAAACCCATCCGCAGTTCCACTTGAAGCGCTTGCTCGACCGGATCGGCGTGGCGCGCGGCGAAGTCCGGCCGTGGCCCGGCACGGGTCGCGCCGCATCTCCCGCCGTCCGCGCGCGGGCGGTGACGCATGCCATGACCGCCGCCGATTTCTCCGACAAATGGAATGCGCTTGCCCCGCCCGAGCGACGCCTTTCGGGAATAAGCTGCGCCGAATTGCCCGACGGCGCGAGCGAGGCGCAGGCAATCGCGCTGGCGCTGCGCGAGGCGATCGAGACTCCCGGCCAGACCGCCGCGTTGGTGACGCCTGATCGCGTGCTCGCGGCGCGCGTCGCGGCGCATCTCGAGCGGTGGGGAATCAACGCCGACGACAGCGCCGGCCAGCCTCTCGCGCAGACTCCCGCCGGGACCTTGCTCCTGGCCATCGCACAGGCGTCCGCCGAAGATTTCGCTCCGGTCGCAACCCTCGCCTTGGTCAAGCATCCGTTGGTCGGCGGGGAAGGGGAGCGGCTCGAGGAAGAGGCCGTGGGGACGACATGCGCGGCTCGCTTGGCCTGGCTCGACGCCACGCGCGATCTTGATCTGGCGCTGCGCGGGCCGCGCCCGCGTGCCGGAATCGTGGGGCTCGATGAGCGCATCGCCACGATCGATCCGCGCCTGATCGATCCTGAACGGGCCCAGCGCGCCTGGGCCCGGATCCGCCCGCGCGTGGTCACTTTGTCTCACCTGCTCACGGACGCAACGACCCTCGCCGATTTCGCGGCGGCACTGCGCCGCTCGGGCGATGCGCTGGCCGGGTCGGCGGCGTGGCGCGGTCCCGACGGCCGCGCCGCGGCCGCGTTGATCGCCGAGCTCGAACAATCGCCCGCCGCTTGCTCGCTTGCCTTGGGCGAGGGCGATCCGAACGCCGTCCTTGGCGAATTGTTCGCCGCGGTCCCGGTTCGCCGTCCCTATGGCGGACATCCGCGACTTTCGATCTGGGGCTTGCTCGAAGCCCGCCTCCAGCAAGCCGATGTCATGGTGCTCGGCGGAATGAACGAAGGCAGCTGGCCCGCCGCGCCAAGCCCCGATCCGTGGCTTGCCCCGCGCATCCGCCGCGCGCTCGGCCTGCCCGGGCTGGAATTTCGCACCGGGCTTGCCGCGCATGATTTCATGAGCGCGCTTGGCGCAAAACGTGTGCTTCTCACCCGAGCGCGCCGCGACGGCCGCTCGCCCACCGTCGCCTCGCGGCTGTGGCTTCGCTTGCAGGCCATGACCGGCGGGCTGGCGCGCGATACTCGTCTCGAACGCCTCGCGTTGGCGCTTGACCGCCCCGATACCTTCGCCCCGGTCGATCGCCCCGCGCCGGCACCACCACTCGATCAACGACCCAGGCGGATCGCCGTCACCGATCTTGACCGGCTCGTCGCCGATCCCTTCGCCTTTTACGCCAAGACCATTCTCAAGCTGCGCCCGCTCGATCCGGTCGATGCCGATCATACCGCGGCGTGGAAGGGGACCGCCGTGCACGAGGTGCTCGAACAATGGTTTAAGCAGGATGATTGCGACCCTGCCACGCTGGTCGATCGCGCCCGGCGGATGGTCGCCGACGAAGGCATTCACCCGATGCTCCGCGCCTTGTGGCAGCCGCGATTGATCGAGGCGGTGGAGTGGATTGCCGGCGCTGTCGAGGCCGACCGCGCCACCGGCCGCGTCCCAAAGGCGGCCGAACTGCCGGTCAAGGCGAACATTGCCGGTATCGAGTTGTACGGCAAGGTCGACCGCATCGACATCGCCGCCGATGGCACGCTGGCGATCATCGATTACAAGACTGGCAAGGCGCCGAGCGCCAAGGCGGTTGCCGAGGGGTTCGCGCTGCAACTCGGTCTGCTCGCTTTGATCGCCGAGCGTGGCGGCTTCGAAGGGATCACCGGCACCGCGTCGGCGTTCGAATATTGGTCGCTGGCCAAGGACAAGGACGGCTTCGGCAAGCGCGTCGCCGCCGACAAGGCCGTGGAGCCGGGCACGTTCGTCGCCAATGTCCTCAACCGCTTCGCCGAAGCCGCCAGCAAATACCTCACCGGCTCCGAACCCTTCACCGCCAAACTCCACCCCGCCCACGCCCCCTACGGCGACTATGACCAATTGATGCGATTAGAGGAATGGTACGGACGGGAGTGATTTCCCTCTCCCCTCGCGGGAGCATCGGGTGAAGTCGACCCCCGACCGGCTTCAGATCATGCCGGGCGTGATCGGCCCGATGCTGACGACTCGCCACAGGCGAGCGGGGCGAGGGGATCCCCGCGACCGACTTGCGCAACCGACCGACGCTTACTTGCCGCGCGGTTTCTTGACCTTGGAGGCGTAGAGCAAGGCTGCGACGATCGCCGCCGATCCGATCCCGACGGCATAGCCCGCCTTGGCCAATTTGGCGCGCCGCTCGTCGCCAGCCGTCCCGGCGGTCTTGTCGTCGTCGCTCATCATGCTCTCCGTGCTGATCCGACGCCTGTCTATTCAAGCGAACCGCCCTTGGGAAGCGCCGCGGGGCTTGCTAGGGCTGTCACTGATGGCCCGTCGCTTCAAACCGCTTCCCGTGCTCGAAGGCGATCAGCGGCGCGCCTCGGACCCCATCGCCCACGCCGCATTGTCGGCCTCCGCCGGGACCGGCAAGACCCAGGTCCTGACGGCGCGCGTGCTCCGCCTGCTGCTCGGCGGGGTCGATCCCGGCGCGATATTGTGCCTGACCTTTACCAAGGCAGGGGCGGCCGAAATGGCCAACCGCATCGCCGGACGGCTCGCGGCGTGGGTGCGAATGCCCGACAAGGCGCTTGAGCATGACCTTTTCGCGCTGGGCGAGGAGGATCGCAGCCCGCCCGCCCGGCAGCGCGCGCGGCGGCTGTTCGCGCGAGTTCTCGAGACCCCCGGAGGGTTGCGCATCCAGACGATTCACGGCTTTGCCCAAACCTTGCTGTCGAGCTTTCCCGCCGAGGCGGGGGTCAATCCGGGGTTCCAGCCGATCGAGGGGCGCGCCGAGAGCGAGCTTATTCGCCGCACGCTCGCGACCCTGCTCGCCGAGGCGGAGGCACGGGGAAACGATGCGCTGATCGCCGACGTCCAGGCGCTGTCGCTCCGGCTGGGTGAAGACGGGGCGCAGGATTATCTCGTGACCTGCACGCGCGCCGAGGAGATGATCGATGGTCTCGGCGAGCCCAGCGGGTTCGAGGCGATGGTACTCGCCGCGATCGGGATCGAGGAGGCCAGCGCCGCAGACGCGATCGAGGCGCGGCTGGCCGACGCGGAAATCTACCTGCCGACGATCGAGGAATTGATTGCGGTCAATCGGCAGTGGGGGACTGCGACGGGGGCGACGATCGTGGCCAATTTAAGCGCGTTTCGCGACGCCAGCCCGGTCGAGCGGGTCGGGTTGCTCGACCGCGTCGGCCGGAAGCTCGTCACGACCCACGGCGCGCCGTGCAAGGCGACGAGCGGCCAGACGAAAATTCATCCCGACTATGGCGAACTGCTGAGCGAATTCGCGCACTGGCTGGTCGAGCTTCGCCGGCTGCGCAGCGCGGCCGCCTTTGCCGGAGTCCAAGCCGCCGGTCTGCGCGCCGGACAGGCCTTCGCGCGCGCCTATCGCCTCGCCAAGCGAGCTGCGGGCGTGGCGGATTTCAACGATCTGATCGGCTGGACCCGGCGCTTGCTGAGCATCGACGGGATGGGCGAGTGGGTGCGGTTCAAGCTCGACCAGCGCACCGACCATATCCTGGTCGACGAAGCCCAGGATACCAACGCCGACCAATGGGCAATCGTCGATTCGCTCGCCTCCGAATATTTCTCCGGGCAGAGCGAGACCGAGCAGCGCTGGCGCACCTTGTTCATGGTCGGCGATTACAAACAGGCGATCTTCGGCTTTCAGGGCACCGATCCGCGGCAATTCGATGCCTTTCGGACGCTGATCGCCGATCGCGCCGCGGCGGCGGGCGCGGCGGCGCTCGATAGCGAAACCTATGCCCGCGAATTTCGCGATCTGTCGATCGATGCGAGCTTTCGATCGTCGCCGCCGATCCTGCAACTGGTCGATGCACTGATCGACGAGGTCGGGCATGGTGCGATGGGCCTGTCGCGGCGGCCCAACCCCCATGCCGCGGCGTTTTCCGACCGCCCCGGAGAAGTCTTGTGGTGGCCGCCCTTTGCGCCGCCCGCCGACGATCGCCAAGGCGATGAGGGGGAGGAAGGCTGGGTGGCCGAGCCGGTGCGGCTCTACGCCGATGCGCTGGCGCGGCAGATCCGCTTGTGGCTCGACCAGGCCGCGCCGCTGGCGAGCACCGAGCGTCCGCTGTGCGCCGGCGACATCTTGATCCTTGTCCGCAGTCGGTCGGAACTTGCCAGCCTGCTCGTCGCTCGGCTTTATGCCCACGGCGTCCCGGTCGCCGGGATCGACCGATTGCACTTGTCCAAGCCCCTGGCGGTCAAGGATTTGCTGTCGGCGGTCGGATTCGCGGTCCAGCCGCACGACGACCTCAACCTGGCCGGCCTGCTCGTGTCGCCGATCCTTGGCCTCGATCAGGAGCAGTTGCGCGACCTCGCCGTCGGCCGTCGCGGTTCGCTGTGGACGGCGCTTCAGGCACGACGCGAGGAAACGCAGTTTCGTGCGGGTTTCGCGGTGCTGGCTGAGCTTCTTGCCAGCGCGGATTATGTCACGCCGGCGCGATTCCTCGAAAACCTCCTGTCGGGTCCCGCCGACGCGCGCCGCAACCTGCTCGAACGCTTGGGAGAAGCAGCGCGTGATCCGATCGAGGAACTTGTCGCCAGCGCGCTCGAGTTCGAAGCGCAGGAGGGGGCGTCGCTCGACCGCTTTCTCGCGTGGTTTTCGCGGGCCGACGTCGAGGTCAAGCGCGACCCGTCGAGCGCCGGCAATGCCGTGCGGGTTATGACGGTCCACGGCGCCAAGGGGCTCGAGGCACCGCTCGTCATCCTCGCCGACGCGACCCACGATCCGGGGCGGGTCGGGCGCCGTCCGGCATCGCTTGATTTGCCGCTCGGCACCCCGCGACGTCCGGTGCCGCTGTTGCGCCCCAAGGCGGATGAACTGGTTGATCCGTTCAGGACGCTGATCGAAGCGCAGCGCGAGGCTGATCTCCAGGAACATTGGCGTCTGCTCTATGTCGGGCTGACTCGCGCGGCCGAGCGGCTGATCATCACCGGGGTCGCGCCTGCGCGGGGCGAGGTCGTCGGCGACAGTTGGCACAGCCGCACCGGAACCGCGCTCACCGCGCTAGGCGGCCTGACACACATGGGTCCGTGGGGAGAGGGGCTAAGCTGGCACGGCAGCGGAACCCCTAAAACGCCGCAACGCAAGGCCGGCAGGCGCGCGCCCGAGCCCGTCACGGTGCCTGACTGGGCACGTCGCCAGGCGCCTCGGGAGGAGCGCCCGCCGCGGCCGTTGAGCCCATCGACGCTTGGGCCGGATCGCGATGCCGTGCCGCCTCCGTCGCCCGAGATGCGCGCCGCCGCGCAGCGCGGGACGATGCTGCATAGCCTGTTCGAGCGCCTGCCGGCAGTGCCTCCCGCGGACCGCCGCCCGGCGGCGCTGGCATGGCTGGCGCGTTCGGGCGTCGACGATCAAAGCCGAGCGGCCGAGATGGTGGATGCGGCCCTGAGGGTGGTTGAAGATCCGCGCTTCGCCGACCTGTTTGGCGACGACGCTTTGGCCGAAGCCCCGATCGTCGCCACACTGACCGATGGCCGAGTGATTGCCGGGACGGTCGACCGCTTGTGTATCGGGCCCGATCGCGTGCGGGTGATCGATTTCAAGACCGGGCGCCAGATTCCCTCATCGGCGCGCGACGTGCCGGCCCAGCACCTTGCACAGATGCAGGCCTATGCCGCGGCGCTAGGCATGATCTTTCCGGGACGGCGGATCGAGGCGAGCTTGCTTTACACGCATGGTCCAGCCTTGATCGCCGTCCCGGCTTGAGCCCGGGCCAAACCGTTACCATATGAAGACCAACAGAATCCGAGGAGCATAGTATGGGCAGCGCCACGAAGACCGTCACCGACCAGAGCTTTCAGACCGACGTTCTCGACGCAGGCAAGCCGGTGTTGGTCGATTTCTGGGCGGAATGGTGCGGTCCGTGCAAGATGATCGCCCCCGCGCTTGAGGAAATCGCCGGCGCGCTGGGCGATCAGGTCGATATCGTCAAACTCAATATTGACGAAAACCCTGACGCTCCGGGCAAATATGGCGTTCGCGGAATCCCCACGATGTTGCTGTTCAAGAACGGCCAAGTCATCGCGCAAAAGGTTGGCGCCGCGCCGCGCAGCCAAATTCAGCAATGGCTTGAGAGCCAAATCTGATCCTGACGCCCGCTCGCCGGGCGTTTCGATTGACGTTGGTCGGACCGCTGCCTACATCGCGGCCCGACGTCGCTCGCGCGCCAGCGGGAGCCATTTGGCGCGCCCGCTCGCGGTTTATTGAGGATTAGACATTCATGCTCGCCGCCTTGGCCAAAAGCATCTTCGGGTCGTCGAACGACCGTTACGTCCGCTCGATGGGTAAGATCGTCGAGGCGATTGCGGGATATGAGCCGACAATCGCCGCTTTGACCGATGAAGAATTGCGCGCGCAGACCGATATTTTCCGCGCTCGCCTGGCCGACGGTGTCAAGCTCGACGACATCCTTCCAGAAGCGTTTGCGACGGTTCGCGAGGCGGCTAAGCGAACCTTGGGCCAGCGCCATTTCGACGTCCAGATGATCGGCGGCATCGCGCTTCATCGCGGCGAAATCGCCGAGATGCGCACCGGCGAGGGAAAGACCCTCGTCGCGACTCTCGCAACCTATCTCAACGCGCTTCCAAGCAAGGGCGTCCACGTCGTCACCGTCAACGACTATCTCGCCAATCGCGATTCCGAGTGGATGGGGCAGGTCTACAAGTTCCTCGGTCTCACCGTCGGCGTGATCGTCCCCAATCTGACCGATGAGCAGCGTCGCGACGCCTACAACGCCGATATCACATACGCGACCAACAACGAGCTCGGGTTCGACTATCTGCGCGACAATATGAAGTTCACGCGCGAGCAGATGGTGCAACGGCCGTTTGCCCACGCCATCATCGACGAGGTCGATTCGATTCTGATCGACGAAGCGCGCACGCCGCTGATCATCTCCGGCCCGACCGACGACAAGAGCGAGCTCTACATGAGCGTCGACGCGATCGTGAAGCAATTCGTGGCCGACGATTACGACCTGGACGAGAAGCAGAAAAGCATCGTCCTGACCGAGGACGGTACCGAAAAGGCCGAGCGCATGCTCGAGGGCGCCGGGCTGATCGAGGGACAGAATCTCTACGACATCAGCAACACGCAGGTTGTCCACCATCTCAACCAGGCGCTCAAGGCCAACAAGATGTTCAAGCTGGACATCGATTATATCGTCAAGGACGGCAAGGTCGTCATCATCGACGAATTCACCGGGCGGATGATGGACGGTCGACGCTGGTCCGACGGCCTGCATCAGGCGGTAGAGGCCAAGGAAGGGGTCCAGATCGAGCCCGAGAACCAGACCCTCGCATCCATCACTTTCCAGAATTATTTCCGCATGTATCCCAAGCTCAGCGGGATGACTGGCACGGCGTTGACCGAGGCGCCCGAATTCTTCGACATCTACCGCATGAACGTCGTGTCGATCCCGACCCACGTCGACGTCAAGCGGATCGACGAGGACGACGAGTTCTACAAGAATATCACCGACAAGTTCGGCGCCATCGCCAAGGAGATCAAGAAGCGCCAGGAACTGGGCCAGCCCGTGCTGGTCGGCACCGTGTCGATCGAGAAATCGGAAATGCTGAGCGAATATCTCGTCGCCGAGGGCATTCGCCACGAAGTGCTCAACGCCCGCTTCCACGAAAGCGAGGCGCACATCGTGGCGCAGGCCGGCAGCCGCGGCGCGGTGACCATCGCCACCAACATGGCGGGCCGCGGGACCGATATCAAACTGGGCGGCAACCTTGAATTCAGGATAGACGACGAACTCGCGGAGGTGCCCGAAGGCCCCGAACGCGACGCCTCGATCAAGCGCTTCGCCGACGAAATCGAGGCCGAGCGGCAGGAGGTGCTCGCCGCTGGCGGACTGTTCGTGCTGGCCACCGAACGCCACGAGAGCCGCCGCATCGACAATCAGCTGCGTGGCCGCTCGGGGCGCCAGGGCGATCCCGGCCTGTCGCGCTTCTACCTCAGCCTCGACGACGATCTGCTGCGCATCTTCGGCCCGCAGACGGCGTTCGCGCGGCTCATGGAAAAGAATCTCGAGGATGGCGAGGCGATCGTCAGCCCGTGGATTTCCAAGGCGATCGAGACCGCACAGAAAAAGGTCGAGGCGCGCAATTACGACATCCGCAAGCAGGTCGTCGAGTTCGACGACGTCATGAACGACCAGCGCAAGGTGATCTACGAACAGCGCGCCGAAATCATGGATTCGGACCATGTCAGCGACGTGGTCGAGGATTTCCGCGCCGAGACGATCGCCAGCCTGGTGATGGCGGCATGCCCGGTGGGAACTTATCCCGAGCAATGGAACGTATCCGAACTCAAGGAAAATGTCGCGGCGGTGCTCAACCTCGACCCGCCGATTGACGCGTGGATGAAGGAAGAGGCGCTCGAGCAGGACGTGATCGTCGAGCGGCTCCAGGCCGAGGCCGACGCGAAGATGGCGGAGAAAAAGGCGTTGGCCGATCCCGAGGGGTGGGTCGGGTTCGAAAAAAATATTCTCATTCAGACGCTTGACCATTTTTGGAAAGAACATCTCCACACACTCGATGCGCTGCGGCAGGTGATCCATTTGCGCAGCTATGCGCAGAAAAAGCCGATCGACGAGTATAAGCAGGAAGCGTTCATGCTGTTCGAGCGCTTGCTGGTGGCGATCCGCGAGGACGTGACCCGGATGCTGATGTTTACCGAGATCGCGCCGCAGCAGTCGCCGATGCCGAGCTTGTTCGAAGGTGGAGTGCTGCCCGACTTCATCACGCATCACATCGACCCCTTGTCGGGAGACGATGACAGCGGCGACGTCGATGGCGCGACCCGTATCGGCTATGAATCGATGCCGCCGGTATCGACGATCAGTCCGACCATGCCCGATGGCTCAGCCGTGCCCGAGCCGGCAAGCCGCAATGCACCATGCCCGTGCGGATCGGGTCGCAAATACAAGCATTGTCACGGTCAGGTGGCGTAAGGTTCCGGCGCGACGATTGCGGTGCGGCGGGTAAGGGTCGCGGCCCTGATCCGGTCCTGTACCGGGGCTTCGAACCGAACGAACACGATGCGACCGATGGCGATCGTTGCGGCCAAATAAGCCAGCAGGAACCACGGCGAACCGACCGGCGGTTCGAACCCGATGGCGAGGAACAAGGTGCCCAGCGCCAACTGCAACGGGAAGTGGGTCAGATAGGTCGAATAAGTCAGGTTGCCCGCGGCCTGGATCGGGCGATGCCAGCGCTCGGGGATGCGCCAGTCGCTCGCCGCGATCAGCAGGAAGGGCGGGGTCGCGATCAAGAGCCAGGTGCCGATCGCATGGCTGCTCGGCGCGCGCTGGATGGCAAGGCCAAGCACCGCGAGCGCAACGACGCTCGCCGAGAGCAGCATGGTTTCGCGGGGGCGCCCCGCGGCGCGGCGTCCGGCGCGCCACTCGGCCGCGGCACCGCCGGCAAAGAAATAAGCGCCGCAGATCAGCGCCGGCCAGGTGACACCGCTCCACAGGCTCCACATTCCGCCGGTGATCGCGCCAACGATGATCATCGGCGACCGGCCGAAGGTGCGCAGCAGGATGAAGAACGCAAAATAGACCAAGACTTCCGACGAAACCGACCAGACCGGGGCATTGAAGCCAAGCGCGTGCGAGCCGAACCATTGGTCGGCCATGAACAAATGGAGAGCGAACTGGCCGATGCCGTTATTGACGAACACGAACGGATGGCCGGCAAGCGCCATGTACGCCGGCTGGAGCGCGCCGACGATCAGCAAAGTGATGAAATGAAGCGGGTAAAGCCGCGAAAAGCGCAGCCAGAAAAAGCGTTTCGGATCGACCGTGCGCTGGCTGATCGACTCGGCATATTTCCAGTAAAAGATGAAGCCGCTTATCGCCCAGAAAACCTGCACGCCCCAAAAACCGAAATTGTAGAAAGGGAACAGCAACGCGTCGAGCGGCGCGGTCGGTCCGGCCATCAAATGGGCATCGCCAATCATCGCGAAATGCCGATAATGCCACATCAGCACCGCCATCGCGCACGCGAAGCGAACCAGTTCAAGCCCCAGCAGCTTGGAGGAGGCGGGTTGTGCACCGGTGGTGTCGCTCATGGCCCCCGCTTTTCTTGCGCGTCGAGCTATGCCACTGGCGACGCGATCCCCCGCTTGTGCTCGTAAGGACTTAATAAACCATGATCGACCGCGCCGCGCTTCGCCGTGCTTACCGTCCCGACGAGCAGTCGGTGGCGGCGGAACGGATCGATCAGGCGCGTCTCGGTGCGGGACAGGCAAGCGAAGCGCAGGCGATCGCACGCGCATTGGTCAAGGCGGTGCGCGGGCACAAGGCGGCCGGGCTCGATGCCTTTCTCCAGGCCTACGACCTTGGCAGCGACGAGGGCGTGGCCCTGATGTGCCTTGCCGAAGCGTTGCTGCGCGTGCCCGATGCGGCAACCGCCGACGACCTCATCGCCGACAAATTGTCGGGTCCCGACTGGACCGAGAAATTGGGCGACAGCCGATCGACCTTCGTCAACGCCGCGACCTTTTCCCTTCTTTTGACGGGCAAGGTGCTTGAGGAAGCCAATGACCAGGCCGAAGGCTGGCGCGCGGCGTTTGGGCGCGCGGTCGGGCGGCTGGGGGAACCCGTCATTCGCTCCGCGGTCGGTCAGGCGATGAAAATATTGGGTCGCCAGTTCGTGTTCGGGCGGACGATCGACGAAGCGCTCAAACGCGCCGCGCGCGACCAGGCCAAGGGCTGGAGCCACAGCTTCGACATGCTTGGCGAGGCCGCGAAGACGCATGCCGACGCGGCGCGCTATGCCGCGGCTTATGACGACGCGCTCGACACGATCGCCGCGGCGGCCAAGGGCGGGGTGCGCACTGCGCCAGGAATCTCGGTCAAGCTGTCGGCGCTCCATCCACGCTACGAATGGAGCCATGCCGAGGAGGCCAAGGCTGCGATTTTGCCGGTCGTGCGCGCGCTGGCGCTGAAAGCGGCCGCGGCCGACGTGCACCTGACAATCGATGCCGAGGAGACCGATCGGCTCGAATTGTCGCTCGACATCATCGAGGCGCTGGTCGCCGATGACGCCTTGTTCGCCACCGGATGGAGCGGGTTTGGACTTGCGATCCAGGCCTATTCGAAGCGCGCCGTGCCGCTCGTCGACTGGGCCGTTTCCGTTGCCCGCGCCCATGGCCGCACGCTCATGGTCCGGCTCGTCAAGGGCGCCTATTGGGACAGCGAGATCAAGGCGGCGCAGGTCGCCGGGCTGGCGGAATATCCGGTGTTCACGCGCAAGGTCGCGACCGACGTGTCATACCTCGCCTGCGCCAAGGCGATGCTCTCGGCGTCGGACTGCCTTTATTCGGCATTCGCGACCCATAACGCCAACACGATCGGAGCAGTCAAGGCGCTGGCCGGCGCCACGCCGTTCGAATTTCAGCGCCTTCATGGAATGGGCGAAGGATTGTATGAGGAACTGGCGAAGCTCGAACGCGGCATCGGCGAGACCTCGACCCCCGTGCGAATCTACGCGCCGGTCGGCAGCCACAAGGAATTGCTTGCCTATCTCGTGCGCCGCTTGCTCGAAAATGGCGCGAACAGCTCGTTCGTCAATCGCATCGCGGACGATGCTGTTCCGATCGACGCATTGCTGCGCGACCCGATCGCCGAACTTGCCGCGACCAACCCCAAGCGCAACCCGTCGATCCCGTTGCCCGACGCGATTTTCGGCCAAGGGCGCCGCAACAGTGAAGGAATCGACCTTAGCGACCCGACCGAGCGCGAGCCGTTGCTCAAGCGCCTCGCCGCGCTCGATCAACGCAGTTGGACGGCGGCACCGACGCTCGGCGGAGGAACGGTGGCAAGCGCGATCGTCTCGCCGTTCGATACTGCGCTAATCGTCGGCACGGTCGCCGATGCGTCGATGGAGGACGTCGATCGCGCGGTTCGCGCCGCGCACGCCGCGCAGCATCGGTGGGACTTGGCTGGCGGGATGGCTCGCGCTGCGCTGCTCGATCGCGCCGCCGACCTGTTCGAGCAGCATCGCGACGAATTATTCTCGTTGTGCATTCGCGAAGCCGGCAAGACACTTCCCGACGCCATCCTCGAAGTGCGCGAAGCGGTGGATTTCCTGCGTTATTATGCAAGCGAGGCGCGGCGCCAGTTCGCAGCACCGATCCCGCTGCCGGGTCCGACCGGCGAAATCAACGAACTGCGGCTGCATGGGCGCGGAGTGTTCGCCTGCATCAGCCCGTGGAATTTTCCGCTCGCCATCTTCATCGGGCCGGTCGCGGCGGCGCTGGCCGCGGGCAATGCGGTGATCGCCAAGCCCGCCGAGCAGACGCCTCTGATTGGTGCGCTGGCGATCGCGCTGCTCCATCGCGCCGGAATTTCGCGCGAGCTGGTTCAGATCGCCCCGGGCGATGGACGTGTCGGGGCGGCATTGACCGCGCACCCGCTCATCACGGGGGTCGCCTTTACCGGATCGACCGATACCGCGCGCGCGATCAATCGCGGGCTCGCCGACCGTCCGGGCGCGATCATACCGCTGATCGCCGAGACTGGCGGACAGAATGTGATGATCGTCGATTCGTCGGCGCTTCCCGAACAGGTTACGCGCGATGTCATTGCGTCCTCGTTCCAGTCGGCGGGGCAGCGCTGTTCGGCGCTGCGCGTATTGTTCGTCCAGGACGATGTTGCCGACACCATGCTGACGATGATCGGCGGGGCCATGGCGGCGCTCCGGATTGGCGATCCGCGGCTTGTAACGACCGATGTCGGCCCGGTAATCGACGCCGCAGCCAAAGCCGCGCTCGAAGCGCATCTGGCCGACATTGCGCAGCGCGGCAAAGTGCTGGCGCGGATCGAGGCGCCCGTCGGCAAAGGGCATTTCGTTGCCCCGACGATGGTCGAGATTGCTAGCCTCGCCGACCTCGATGCCGAGCATTTCGGTCCCATTCTCCATGTCGTTCGCTGGAAATCGGGCAAGCTCGACCAGGTGATCGCGGCGATCAATGCATCGGGGTACGGCCTGACGCTCGGGCTCCAGAGCCGCATCGACACAACCCGGCTGCACGTCGAGCGGCATGCGCGGGTTGGCAATCTCTATGTCAATCGCAATCAGATCGGCGCGGTCGTCGAAAGCCAGCCGTTCGGTGGGGAAGGGCTGTCGGGAACCGGGCCAAAGGCCGGCGGGCCGCACTATGTCGCGCGCTTCGCGACCGAACGCGTGACCTGCATCGATACGACGGCGGCAGGCGGAAACGCGTCGCTAATGGCTGCGATCGAGGAGTAGCGTTGGATCATAATGGCGGGCCGTGGTCCACGGCGAAGCAAGCGGTGCGTTCGACGGCACGATGAAACTGCGCGCGAAACAGTCGATCTGCTTGCGCAGAGTGCCATCGGGCACTTGGCCTCTGAGGTGTTCGACCATGTCGCCGAGGGTGGCAAACTCGCCGAGCCGCGGCTCCTTGTAAAAGACCATCGACCATCGATTGAAACAGCCGTCGCGGACGGTGCGATCGACCAGAATGGTGACGCCGAGATGGCGATCATCGCGGTGGATTCGAGTCATCGTCGCTTCGACGAGACCCGGCGCGCCTTCGAGGATTTGAAGGTAGCGGTGACCACCAGCAAGGAGCAGCCCGCAAATTCCGTCGCGCCGATTACGATCGAGCGACACCGCAAGCACGGCGGCTAGCGTGACGGTGTCTTGCCGGACTCCCGCGGCCGTGCTGAAATAAACAATCTGACGCATGTTGCCCTCCGTTGCAGGGGGAATAGCGCGTCAAAGGCTTCGCACAGTTTACCGGTCGCACCGAATTGGAGCGGGGAGGCGCTGTCAGGCGGGCGGAGCGAGTGAAAATGGCTCCCCGGGTAGGATTCGAACCTACGACCATTCGATTAACAGTCGAACGCTCTACCACTGAGCTACCGAGGAACAGCTCCCTTGCGGAAGCGACGCCGCCTAATAACGCGCCGTTCGCGACTTGCAAGCGTCCCGGCGTCCAAAAGATGTTCAGCTGGCAAATTGCTCCATTGCGATCCGTTCGTCGAGCGCATGTTCGGGATCGAACATCAAGGTGAGCGAACGGCTGCGGTCGAGGGTCACATCGACGGTCACGACATCGCGCACTTCGAACTGGTCGGCCACCGCGGACACCGGGCGCTTGTCGGGTTCGAGCACGGTAAAGCGAATGGTGACGTCGTCGGGCAAAATCGCACCCGACCAGCGACGCGGCCGAAACGGGCTGATCGGGGTCAGTGCAAGCATCCGCGCCGCGAGCGGCAGGATCGGGCCGTTGGCAGACAGATTATAAGCGGTCGAGCCCGCCGGCGTGGCTACCAGAACTCCGTCGGCAACGAGTTCGGGCATCACCACGCGGCCGTTGACGCACACTTCGAGCTTGGCGGTCTGGCGGGTTTCGCGCAGCAGCGAGACTTCGTTGATCGCGGCGTGATGCAGGATGTCGCCGTGGACGGTGGTCGCGCGCATATCGAGCGGGGTGACCTCGATCGACTTGGCGGCGGCAATCCGCGCGGCGAGCTGATCGATCCGCCATTCGTTCATCAAAAACCCCACGGTGCCGCGGTTCATCCCGAACACCGGGCGGGCATGACCCTGTTCGAGCATGTCGTGGAGGGTCGACAGCATGAAACCGTCCCCGCCGAGCGCGACGAGGACCTCGGCCTGCGCGTCGGCGGCCCAGCGATAGCGACGACGAAGCATGGTTTCCGCCGACCTCGCCGCCTCGGTCGGGCTCGCGACGAGCCCGATCCCTGCTGCGGCCAGGTCGCGATCGATCGAGACGGGAGCTTGGTCGGTCGCGGGCAAGAGGCCGCTCCTGTGGTCTGTGGAACGGCGAGCATAGCGGTTATGCAGGGCAGCGCCACTGTCCCGTAGTGGGCCGCTGCGAAACTTGGACTTGGACGTGGCGACCGGCCGCGCCATACTGATCAAATGATGGAACGGCAGAACAGGCAAAGCGCGAACGAGCGTGGTTCGGATCTCCCGCGCAAGACCCTCACGACGGCGCGCGACGAACGGCTCGAGGCAGCATTGGCCGATGACGAGATCGAGATTCGCTTCCAGCCGCAGATCGAGCCCGCCAGCGGGCGGATCGTCGGGGTCGAGGCGCTTGCGCGCTGGTCCGAGGTCGCGGGCCCGCAGCAATTGTTCGAGCGCGCGACTGCCGCCGGGCTTGCCGAACGCTTGTCGCGGACCATTCAGCGCAAGGCGCTGCGCCTCGTCGGGCAGTGGAACGGCGAACTTGGACGGCTCCATCTGTCGCTGAATATCCTGCCGCAGGACCTTGATCGCGAAGGATTTGATACGTGGCTGTTGCGCGAAATCGTGCTGGCCGAGCTCGACCCGTGTCGAATCACCGCTGAAATTATCGAAAGTGCCTTGCTCGTCGATCGACCCGCGGTGGCCGCGCGCCTCGCGATCTTGCGCGAGCATGGCGTGCGGATCGCGATCGACGATTTCGGGACGGGCTATGCCAACCTCGTCTATTTGACCTCGCTTCCGCTCGACGCGATCAAGATTGATCGGGCGATGGTCGCCGACTTGGTCGGCCAGCAACGCGACCGAATCGTGGTCAAGGCGATGATGTCGATGGCGCGCGAGCTCGGGCTCAAGGTCGTCGTCGAAGGCGTGGAGAACGTCGCCCAACTTGAGCTCCTCGCCGGATGGGGCTGCGATCTTTATCAGGGCTTCCTTGGCGCCGGCGCGCTCGATGCCGACGAGCTGGCGCGGTTCGTCCTCGCCGGCAATCTGCTCGCCGACGCCGCCTAGGCCGGCTCGGCAATCCGCGCGGGCTTAGGGCTTGCTGCCACGACGCGCATCAATCCGCGCGAAATCTGCAACGCCCCGTTGAGCCGCTCCTCGCCCGTCGGCCAGTCGCGGCTGACGATCATCTTGCTGTCGGGACGAAGCCTAGCGGCGCCCTTCAGCCGATTGACATAAGCGAGCAAGCCGGCAAGATCGGGGAACCCCGCAGGTGCGAAGGTAATGACGGCGCCTTTTGCACCGACATCGAGCTTGGCAACGCTCGCTTTGCGACAATTTATCTTGGTTTCAACGATTTGAAGCAGATTGCTCGTTTCCTGAGGAAGCTTGCCGAAGCGATCGATCATCTCCGCGGCGAAGGAATCGACGCCTTCGCGGTCGTCGAGTTCTCCCAAGCGGCGGTATAATCCCATCCGGAGGTCGAGGTCGGGGACATAGGCTTCGGGAATAAGGATGGGTGCCTCGACGCTGATTTGCGGCGTGAACGCTTCGCTGCGCTCCTCGCCTCCCGCCTTGCGGTCGAGGATCGCTTCCTCGAGCATCGACTGATAAAGCTCGAATCCGACTTCCTTGATGTGCCCCGACTGCTCGTCGCCGAGCAGATTGCCCGCACCGCGAATGTCGAGGTCGTGGCTCGCGAGTTGGAAACCGGCGCCGAGGCTGTCGAGATTGGCGAGCACAGTCAGGCGCTTGTCGGCGCCTTCGGTGACCGATCGATCGGGGGTCGTCGTGAAATAGGCGTAAGCGCGGGTCTTCGAACGCCCGACACGGCCACGCAATTGATAGAGCTGCGCCAGTCCCAAGCGGTCGGCACGATGGATGATCAAGGTGTTTGCGCTGGGGATGTCGAGCCCGCTTTCGACGATCGTGGTCGACAGCAGAACATCATAGCGCTTGTCGTAAAAAGCGCTCATCCGCTCCTCGACCTCGGTCGGGCTCATCTGGCCGTGCGCGGTGATCGCCTTCACCTCGGGCACCTCGTCGCGCAGAAAATCCTCGAGCGCGGCGAGATCGGCGATGCGCGGTGCGACGACGAAGCTCTGGCCACCGCGATAATGTTCGCGCAGCAGGGCTTCGCGCATCACCACCGGGTCCCACGGCGCGACATAGGTGCGCACCGCCAGCCGATCGACCGGGGGGGTTTGGATGACCGACAGTTCGCGCAGTCCCGACATCGCCATCTGCAGTGTGCGAGGAATGGGTGTGGCGGTCAGCGTCAACACATGAACATCGTCGCGGAGCATCTTCAGACGCTCCTTGTGGGTCACCCCGAAATGCTGTTCTTCATCGACAATGACCATTCCCAACTTCTTGAACTTGACCGATTTCGACAGCAAGGCGTGGGTTCCAATGACGATATCGACTGTCCCATTTTCGAGACCCTCCCGGGTCGCCTTCGCCTCCGCTGCCGGAACCAGCCGCGACAAGCGCCCGATTTCGATCGGAAAGCCCTGGAAGCGTGCAACGAAGTTCGAATAATGCTGGCGGGCAAGCAAGGTCGTCGGGCCGATCAGCGCCACTTGATAGCCCGCCATCGCGGCGACGAACGCGGCGCGCATCGCGACTTCGGTCTTGCCGAAGCCGACGTCGCCGCACACCAGCCGGTCCATCGGCTTGCCACTGGCAAGGTCCTCGAGCACGTCGCTGATAGCGCGGTCCTGGTCGTCGGTTTCCTCATAGGGAAAGCGATCGACGAACGACGGGTAGGCGCTGTCGATTTCGGCGACCTGGCCAGGGCGAGTCGCGCGGATCGCGGCGGTCTTGATCAATTCGCCGGCAATTTCGCGGATCCGCTCCTTCATCCGCGCCTTGCGTCGCTGCCAGGCCTCGCCGCCCAATCGGTCCAGCGTGGCGCGTTCACTATCGCTGCCGAAGCGTGACAGCACGTCGATATTCTCGACCGGAACGTAAAGCTTGTCGCCGCCCGCATAGCTCAAGGCGACGCAATCGTGCGGGGCGCGCCCGACCATGATCGAGGTCAGCCCCTCGTATCGCGCGATCCCATGGTCGGCATGAACGACCAGATCGCCCGGGGTCAACGCGGCCAGTTCGGCGAGGAACGCGTCGGCGCTCTTGCGGCGTTTCTTTCGCCGGACGAGGCGATCGCCGAGCATGTCCTGTTCGGTCAGGACGGCGACATCGGGAGCAGTGAAGCCATGATCAAGCGGGAGGACGATCAGCGCCGCGTCACTGCTCGCGCCGAGCGCCGCTTGCCAGTTGTCGACCAGCTTGAGGCTGGTCAGGCCATGATCGTCAAGCAATCCGGCGAGCCGTTCCCGGGCGCCGGCCGTATAACTCGCAAGGACAATTTTTTTCTTGTCTCGGCGGAGCTTCGCGATGTGCGTAATGACGGCTTCGTAGACGTTGGCGTTTTGCGCGCGTTCGGGAGCGAAGTCGCGTGGCCCTTCGACCGCAAAGTCGATCACCTTGTCGCTGGCAGGTTCGCGGAAAGCGGTCGCAAGATGGATCGGCCGCTCGGCGATCGCGCCTTGCCACTCCTTTTTCGCCAAGTAGAGGGTCGAGGCGGCCAGCGGACGATAGCTGCCAGGCTCGGCCACCATCGCCTGGCTGCGGTTGGTGTAATAGTCCTGAATCGCTTCGCTGCGGCTGTCGAGCGCGCCGTCGGTCCCCGTGTCGCGGACGATGACGTCATGATCGCCGAGATGGTCGAACAGGGTTGCCAATTTATCCTCGAACAATGGCAACCAATGTTCCATCCCCGCTAGCCGGCGCCCCTCGCTGATCGCCTGATAGAGCGGGTCTCCCGTGGCATTGGCGCCGAACTGTTCGCGATAGCGGGCCCGGAAACGCTTGATATTATGTTCATCGAGCAGTGCTTCGGAGGCGGGCATGAGGAGAAAGGCCCCAGTCGCGCCGGTCGACCGCTGATCGGCAGGGTCGAAGCGGCGCATGGTCTCGATCTCGTCGCCGAAGAAATCGAGCCTGAGCGCGCTGCTCTCGCCCGCCGGATAAAGATCGACGATCGAGCCGCGGACTGCGAATTCGCCCGCGTCATGGACCGCGTCGCTGCGCTGATAGCCGTTGGCAACGAGCAGATTGACGAGCGTGTCGCGCTCGATCCGCTCGCCCTCGGCAAGGCGGCGAGTTAGCGCGCGGATGCGGAACGGCGTGAGCAGGCGCTGGGTCACGGCGTTGGCGGTGACGACCAGGACCTGGGGCGCCTTGCGCGCGGCCTGAAGCGCCTGAAGCGTCGCCAGGCGTTCAGCCATCACCCGCAGCGCGGGGCTGGCGCGGTCATAGGGCAGACAATCCCATGCCGGCAGCGTGAGCACGTCGACATCAGGCGCGAAGATCGGAACCGTATCGGCGATGGCCCGCATCGCGGCTTCGTCGGCGGCGATGACGACCGCTCGTCCGCCCTTTCCGGTGCCGTCGATGGCACGCGCCAGATCGCCCGCGAACCACGGCAGGAAACCCGTCGGGAGGCTGGCCAGGGTCAGCGGCGCGGTCGCCCTGAGGATTTGCGCAAACACGTCGCTCACTTGGCCACCTTGATGAAGTCGAGTTTGTGGAGCGCGTCCATCATTGGCCCTAGATAGCGCTCGGGCACGTCCTGCGTTCCAATTGCCCACGCCATGATATCGACGTCGGTTTCCATCAGCAGCGCTGCGAACAAGGCGCGATCATGCGCGGTCCAGTGACGATGATGTGCTTCGAAAAATCCGCCGATGAGCAAGTCGGCTTCGCGCGTTCCGCGATGTTCGGCGCGATATTTGAGCGCTCGCAAAACTTCGTCCATCAATCTCTCTCTCACGCGCGGATAACCCGCCGGCGAAATTCGCCGCGGGTGCTGACGCACCCATGTAGGCAGTCGCCGTCGCGCGCGCTAGGGTCGAACCCCATGCGGCCCGAAATCCTCAATCCCCTGTTCGCCGAAGTCGAAGCGTTGAAGGGCGTCGGGCCGGGGATCGCCAAGTCGCTGGCGCGGTTGGCACTGACGCGCGCGATCGACCTCGCTTATCACCTGCCGACGGGGACGATCGAGCGGGTCCATGCGCCGGCGGGGTCGACGGCCTTGCTCGGACGGATCGTGATCATCACCGTGACTCCGTTCGAGGTGCGCGCCAGCAGCGGGCACGGGCCGACGCGGATCTTTGCCACCGACGCCGACGGCAACACCATCACGCTGACCTTTTTCAATCATCCAGGATGGGCGAAGAAACAGCTCCCGCTGGGCGAGGCGCGGATCGTCAGTGGTCGGCTCGATGCCTATGGCGACGAATGGCAGATCGTCCACCCCGACGTAATGGAGCCGGGCGCAGCAGGCGAGCTGGCGATCCGCGAGCCGGTATATCCGCTGACCGAGGGCATTTCGAACAAAAGGATGCGCGAGCTGGCGCTGGTCGGGCTCGAACGCGCGCCGGCGCTGGGCGAATGGATCGAACCGTCGCTGCTCGCGCGGCACCACTGGCCGGCGTGGCGCGCGGCGCTTGCCACGATCCATTCCGATCCCACCGCAGCGTCGGCACGCAAGCGCCTGTCCTACGACGAGATTTTTGCCAACCAACTGGCGCTATTGCTGCTCCGCCAGGTGGCACGGCGCAAGCGCGGGATGCCGCTGCAGGGCGACGGGCGGATCACAAGCAAGCTCAAGCTGCCTTACGAGCTGACGGGGGCGCAGGCGCGCGTCATCGACGAGATTCGCGGCGACATGGCTCAGAACCGGCCGATGCTGCGGCTGCTCCAGGGCGATGTCGGGTCGGGCAAGACATTGGTCGCCTTGCTGGCGATGATCGAGGCGGTCGAGGCGGGGGCGCAGGCGGCGATGCTCGCCCCGACAGAAATCCTGTCGCGCCAGCATTATGCCACGCTCCAGCGCCAGTGCGAGGCGATCGGGGTGCGCGTCGCGATCCTCACCGGGCGCGAGAAGGGCCGCGCGCGCGAAGCCGTGCTGATGGGGCTGGCCGACGGAAGCATCGACATTCTCGTCGGGACCCACGCCATCTTCCAGACGCACGTCGCCTATCACCAACTGGGGCTGGTGATCATCGATGAACAGCACCGCTTCGGTGTTTCGCAACGGCTGCTGCTGAGCGAAAAAGCCGAGCGTCCTCCGCATTTCCTGGCGATGACCGCGACTCCGATCCCGCGGACGCTGACGCTGACCGTCTATGGCGAGATGGACGTCAGCCGAATCGACGAGATGCCGCCGGGGCGAACGCCGATCGAGACGCTGGTAATCAGCGAGCAGAAATTGGCCGACGTGATCGACGGGCTGGGCCGCCACCTCGCCGCGGGGGGGCAGGCCTACTGGGTGTGCCCGCTGGTCGAGGAGAGCGAGAAGGTCGATGCCGCCGCCGCCGAGGAGCGCGCCGCGGTGCTCCGTCAGCGCTTCGGGGCGGACAAGGTCGGGCTGGTCCACGGCCGGATGAAGGGGCCCGACAAGGATGCCGTCATGGCGTCGTTCGCAATTGGCGCGAAGGGCGTGCTGGTCGCCACGACGGTGATCGAAGTCGGAGTGGACGTGCCCAACGCGACGCTGATCGTCGTCGAGGGCGCCGAGCGGTTCGGACTGGCGCAACTCCATCAATTGCGCGGGCGCGTCGGGCGCGGGTCGGGGGCGAGCCGCTGCATCCTGTTGCGTGGCGGCACGCTGAGCGAAAGCGGACGCGCTCGGCTGGCGCTGATGCGCGAGACCAATGACGGATTTCGTATCGCTGAGGAGGATTTGCGACTGCGCGGGCCGGGCGAAATATTGGGGACGCGCCAGTCGGGCGAGCAAGGATTCAAGATCGCCAGTCCCGAGGATGTCGCCGAACTGGTTCCGCTGGCGCGCGACGATGCGCGGCTGCTGCTTGAGCGCGACGGCGGGCTCGACAGTGAGCGGGGGCAGGCGGCGCGGGTGTGTTTGTACCTGTTCGAGCGTGATGCCGCGGTAGGGTTGCTGCGGAGCGGGTGACTCCCTCTTCCTGTGGTAAAGGGCGACTCAGCGAAACTGAGCGGCTTTAAAGTGTCAGCATACCGTGCTTTTTCTTGCCCAAGCTGAGCTTTCCGCCCGTCACGACCAGCGCCGGGTCGGTCACCACCACCCCGTCGAGGCGGACCGCGCCTTCACCGATCTTGCGGCGCGCTTCGCCGTTCGACGCGGCGAAGCCGATGGCGGTCAACGCCGCGACGACGGTCATGCCGCTGGTCAGCTGGAGTGTCGGCAGATCTTCGCCCGCGCCGCCCCCGGCAAAGGTCTCTCGTGCCGTAGCTTCCGCGCTGGCCGCGGCCTCAGCGCCGTGGAGCATCGTGGTGGCTTCAGTGGCGAGGACGATCTTGGCGTCGTTGATCGCCGCGCCCTCGAGCCGCGCCAGGTCGGCGATCCGATCGAGTGGCAGATCGGTGAACAATTTGAAAAAGCGGACGACGTCGGCGTCCGCCGTGTTGCGCCAATATTGCCAATAATCGTAGGCGCCGAGCATGTCGGGGTTGAGCCACACCGCGCCGGCTGCGGTTTTGCCCATCTTCGCGCCATCTGCCGTTGTGATGAGCGGGGTGGTAAGGCCGTAGACCTCGGTTCCGTCCATACGGCGGGCAAGCTCGATGCCGTTGACGATATTGCCCCACTGGTCCGACCCCCCCATCTGGAGCCGGCAGCCTGAGCGCAAGGCGAGTTCGCGAAAATCATACGCCTGCAGGATCATGTAATTGAATTCGAGGAAGGTCAGCGGCTGTTCGCGCTCGAGCCGAAGCTTGACCGAATCAAAGGTCATCATGCGGTTGATGGTGAAATGCGGTCCGACGGTGCGCAGCAAGTCGAGGTAGCCGAGTTTGGACAACCAGGCGTCATTATCGACCAGCACGGCGTCGGTCGGCCCGTCGCCAAAGTCGAGGAACGCTTCGAACACGCGGCGGATCGAGGCGATGTTGGCGGCGATGTCGGCCTCGCTCAACATCCTGCGGCTTTCGTCCTTGCCCGACGGATCGCCGACCTTGGTGGTGCCCCCGCCCATCAGGACGATCGGCTTGTGCCCGGCCTGTTGGAGCCGGCGCAGGAGCATGATCTGGACCAGGCTGCCGACGTGGAGCGAAGGTGCGGTGGCGTCGAACCCGATATAGCCGGGGACGATCTGCCGAGTGGCGAGCGCATCGAGCGCAATGACGTCGGTCGCCTGATGAATATAGCCGCGGGTGTCGAGCAGGTGGAGGAGGGAGGACGTGTAATTGATCATGGGAGGCGCCTAGCATTGCGCAGGAACGAAAGAAAACCGTTCGTCCTGAGCTTGTCGAAGGACTGCACTTCCCACTAGCGTCGACCGATGGCGTTTTGGGTCTACATGCTCCATTGCAAGGGCGGCGTATTTTACGTTGGGCACAGTGAAAATCTCGAAGCCCGCCTGCATCAGCATCGCCACGGATTGTTTAAGGGCTTCACGAGCGACAAATTGCCCGCCGAACTGGTTTGGAGCGAGCAATTCGGCACGCGCCTCGAAGCGCTCGAAAGCGAGCGCCGTATCAAGGGGTGGAGCAGGGCCAAGAAGTTGGCGCTCATTCGGGGCGATTGGGTCGAGATTTCCCGGCTAGCCAAGGGAAGAACGGTCCTTCGACAAGCTCAGGACGAACGGAGTCGGGGGAAGTTGGAGATTGATTTGAAGCTGATCCCGCATCCAGCTTTCCCGCCTTCATCCGCTCGCTCCGTGGAAGTCAAAGTGACCGCGACCGATTGGAATGACGTGCTGCTCGATTTCAGAATCGAAGGCGAGGATATCATCATCGGCGAATGGCGAGCGTCTGAGCGCGCGGACGGACTGTGGAAAAGCACATGTTTTGAGCTTTTTCTACGAGACCCGCAGGGTGAGTCCTATTTCGAGTTTAATTTTGCGCCGTCAAGTCAGTGGGCTGCCTACACTTTCGAACGATATCGACAGGGGATGCACGACCTTGATATGGCCGTTGAACCACATTTGGAGTTTGATCTGACGAAGCCGCTCAGATTGTCGGTCGATCTCGATCTGTCGAACACACCGAACGTCCCGATGCTCGCAAGCATTTCGGCCGTTATCGAAGAGCAGGATGGGACGAAATCCTATTGGGCACTAGACCATCCGCCAGGGGACAAGCCTGATTTCCATCATCCCGATTGCTTTGTAATTGAGATTCCAGCAGCGAGACTCGCATGAAAATCGGTATCGAACGGCTGCTCGCCGACCCCGCGCTGCGTGCTCCTCTGTTGGGCAGGCGCGTGTCGTTGCTGGCGCATCCCGCGTCGGTGACGCACGACCTTTCTCACAGCCTCGACGCGCTTGCGGCGCTCGGCGATATCAACCTCACCGCCGCCTTCGGGCCGCAGCATGGACTGCGCGGCGACAAGCAGGACAATATGATCGAGACTGAGGATTATATCGATCCGGTTCACGAAATTCCGGTGTTCAGCCTGTATGGCGAGGTGCGCCGGCCGAGCGGGCAGATGATGACCGCAAGCGACGTGATTCTGATCGACCTGCAGGATGTCGGATGCCGAATCTACACCTTTATCACGACCTTGCTGTACATTCTTGAGGCCGCGGCCGAGCATGGCAAAGCGGTCTGGGTGCTCGACCGGCCCAATCCGGCGGGGCGCCCGGTCGAGGGAACAACGCTTGTCGCGGGGTGGGAAAGCTTTGTCGGGGCGGGGCCGATCCCGATGCGCCACGGGCTGACGCTGGGCGAGCTGGGCCACTGGTTCGTCGACCGTTTCAAGATCGACGTCGATTATCGCGTGATCGAAATGGAGGGCTATCAGCCCGATGGCGCGCCGGGCTTTGGCTGGCCGGCCGAGCGGGTGTGGATCAACCCGTCGCCCAATGCCCCCAACCTCAACATGGCGCGCTGCTACGCCGGAACGGTGATGCTGGAGGGTACGACGCTGAGCGAGGGGCGTGGGACGACGCGGCCCTTGGAGCTGTTCGGGGCGCCCGACATCGAGGCGCGCGCAGTGATCACGGTGATGCGCGATGTTGCGCCGCAGTGGCTGGAAGGGTGTAGCTTGCGCGACATCAGCTTCGAGCCGACCTTTCACAAATATGTCGGGCAGTTGTGCAGCGGGGTTCACATCCATGCCGAAGGCGATGCCTATGACCATTTGGCGTTCAAGCCGTGGCGGGTCCAGGCGCTTGGCTTCAAGGCGATCCGCGCCTTGTTTCCGGACTATGATCTGTGGCGCGACTTCCCTTATGAATATGCTTTCGGAAAATTGCCGATCGACGTCATCAATGGTGGCCCCGCCTTGCGCGAGTGGGTCGACGACGCCAGCGCCACGCCCGCCGACCTCGACACCATCGCCGTGCCTGACGAGGCGGCATGGATCGAGCAGCGGGCGCCGTTCCTGCTGTATTGAGCGCGGCCCGGCATAACCGCCAATTGCTGCGCCTTGTTCTTGCGCCGCGACCATCTTAAAACCGGCCGGTGCGCGGGCTGTCCCGCTTGAGCGAGAGAAATTGCCATGTTGTTTGCGTTGCTTGCGCTTGTCGCTGTCCAGCCCACCGCCCCACCTGCCCGACCTATCGACGCTCCGCCCTCCGAAAAAGGTGAAATCGTCGTCACCGGACGCCGCGTCGCCCCGCCCGCAGCGGTGCGGCAATTTGTCACTTCGATCACCCAGCGCAGCGAGCAGCAGGTGGCGCGCTTTCACAGCGAGGTTTGCCCGGTCGCGATCGGGCTCAATGATGCCGCGGCGCTGGTCATCGAGGACCGGATTCGCGAAACGGCGACGGGGATCGGGGCCGAGGTCTCCAAGACGCGCAAATGCGATGCGAATCTGGTGCTGATCGTGACCGACAGTGGGCGCGAACTGGTCAAAGGTTTTCGCGCCAAGCGCCCCGAGTGGCTCGCCGGGCTGTCGACCGAACAAGTGCGGCGCCTGATCAATGAGCCGTCGGCGGCGCGGGCGTGGTCGGTGGCCAGCCTGCGCAACGAGGACGGCATGAAGATGGGCGAGACGGGGTCAAACAACCCCGCCGCCTTGGCGAACGTGCCCATGATGCGGGTGATGAGCGCGTCGATCATCAACTTGCCGACCCGCGCCGACATCGAAGGATCGGTCATCGTGATCGACAAGTCGGCGGTGGTTGGGCTGAGCCTCGCCCAACTGGCCGATTATGCCGCGATGCGCGGGCTGGCGCGGACCAAGCCGCCAGCGAGCGGGCGGATCGGCACCATCCTCGGGCTATTCGCGGGCAGGGAGGGCACGGCGCCGCTCGAGTTGACCGGCGCCGACATCACTTATCTTCGATCGCTTTACCGCTCGTCGGGCCGCGCCAGTGCGGTCGATGAACGCAACCGCATTGCGCGCGAATTGATCAAAAAATAGCATAGCACCGCCGCTGATCGCGAGCTGCCGGATCCGGCGCGCGGCGCTGTGTTACCAGCCCGAGCGATCTTCCGGATAGCTCATCGCGATCGAAACGGCCGCGCCGGACGATGGGACATCGATGCGGTTTACCGCGAATCTTGGCGCACCGCGCAGCTTTTCGGCATTCGAAATGGCCGTGCCCTCGTTGAGCTTGCCCGCGGCGAGACCGAGTTTCCCGTCGCCGTCGGCGTCGTGGAATGCCGACACGACGTACGAACCGGGCGGAAGTCCTTTGAAAACGATCGTCGTGACGCCCGGCGAAGCGGTCGCTTCTGCCTGGGCCACCGCGTCCCGATAGAGCGGATCGCGGGCGTAGACTGCGGCACGGACGATGCCGCCCTTGGCTTTCACGCCGGTCACGTTGACGACCAGATCGCCGGCCAAGGCTGGAGCCGAGACGAGGCAAGCAGCGGCAAAAAATGCAAATTGTTTCATCAGCAAGTGCCCTCCCAAGCGGATTAACCGGATGATAGGCACCGATTTGTCGATCGCAAGATCTATCGCTTGCGGCTGAGTTCGCGCATCGCCTGGTCGAGGCCATCGAGGGTCAAGGCGTACATTCGGTCGTTCATCAGCCGCTTGATCAGCGCGGTCGAGGCCGAGTGTCCCCAATAGGGTTCGGGCGTGGGGTTGATCCATGCCGCGCTCGGGTAGCTGTCGGTCAGGCGCCTGAGCCACGCCGCCCCGGCTTCCTCATTATGATGTTCGATCGATCCTCCGGCGTGGGTGATCTCGTAGGGGCTCATCGCGGCGTCGCCGACGATGACCAATTTATGGTCGCGGCCAAATTTGTGGAGCAGGTCGAGCGTGTTGGTGCGTTCGACGTGGCGACGGCGATTGTCCTTCCACACGCCTTCGTAAATGCAGTTGTGAAAGTAATAATGTTCGAGGTGCTTGAATTCCGAGCGGCATGCCGAGAACAGTTCCTCGGCGAGCTTGACGTGACCGTCCATCGACCCTCCGATGTCGAGGAATAGCAGCAGTTTGACGGCATTGTGGCGCTCGGGGCGCATGTGGACGTCGAGCCAGCCCTGACGCGCGGTGCCGTCGATCGTGGCGTCGATGTCG
>CAXSCF010000009.1:36070-39870 GCA_964235815.1 uncultured Sphingomicrobium sp. | reverse complement strand
ACGGCGCCGAGACCGACCTCGATCTGGGCCATTACGAGCGCTACACCGGGGTCTCGGCCAAGCAGTCTGATAACATCACGAGCGGCCGCATCTACCAGGGCATCATCGCTCGCGAACGGCGCGGCGATTACCTCGGCGCCACCGTCCAGGTCATCCCCCACGTCACCAACGCGATCAAGGAATTCGCGCTCGCCGACACCGCCGGGCTCGACTTCGTCATCTGCGAGATCGGCGGCACCGTCGGCGACATCGAAAGCCTGCCGTTCGTCGAGGCCATCCGCCAGCTCAAGAACGACCTCGGCCGCGGCCGATCCGTGTTCGTCCACACCACGCTCGTGCCCTACCTCGCCGCCGCGGGCGAACTGAAGACCAAGCCGACCCAGCACAGCGTCCGCGAACTGACCAGCTACGGCATCCAGCCCGACGTCCTGCTGTGCCGCTGCGAGCGCCCGATCCCCGAGGCCGAACGCGCCAAGATCGCCTTGTTCTGCAACGTCCCCGCCAGCGCCGTGATCCAGGCGCTCGACGCGCGCTCGATCTACGATGTCCCGCTCCAATATCACAACGAAGGGCTCGACGACGAAGTCCTGCGCGTGTTCGACATCACCGACGCCCCCGATCCCGAACTGTCGCGCTGGACCGACATCATGGACCGCGTCGACCACCCCGAGGGCGAAGTGACGATCGGCGTGGTCGGCAAATATGTCGGGCTCCAGGACGCCTACAAGAGCCTGCGTGAGGCGCTCGTCCACGGCGGGCTCGCCAATCGCGTCAAGGTCAACATCCGCTGGCTCGACGCCGAATTGTTCGAGCAGGGCGGCGACGCGCTCGCCGCCGAACTCGAGCCGCTCCACGGCGTGCTCGTCCCGGGCGGCTTTGGCGAGCGCGGCAGCGAGGGCAAGATCGCCTCGGTCAAGTTCGCCCGCGAGCGCAAGGTGCCGTTTTTCGGCATCTGCCTCGGGATGCAGATGGCGTGCATCGAAGGCGCGCGCAACACCGCTGGGCTGACCGCCGCCTCGACCACCGAATTCGGCCACACCGCAGAGCCGGTGGTCGGCCTGATCACCGAATGGATGAGCGAGGAGGGGCTCCAGCTGCGCACCGCCGAGACCGATCTTGGCGGGACGATGCGGCTCGGTGCCTACCCCGCCACGCTGGCTGGCAACAGCCATGTCGCCACCATCTACGGCACCACCGAAATCAGCGAACGCCACCGCCACCGCTATGAGGTCAACGCCCATTACAAGGACGTTCTCGAACAGGGCGGACTGGTCTTCTCGGGCATGTCCCCCGACGGCGCGCTGCCCGAAATCGTCGAGCGCCCCGACCACCCGTGGTTCATCGGGGTCCAGTTCCACCCCGAGCTCAAGAGCCGCCCGTTCGACCCGCACCCCTTGTTCGCCGGCTTCATCGGCGCCGCGCTCAAGCAATCGCGTCTCGTCTGATTTGCCGGAGCAGGTCGGATGTTCGCGATCGGACTTGCCTAACCGCGCGAATCGGTTAGCCTGCACGCAATGAAGCGGATTTTGACAATTTCGGCGTTGGCGGTGGCCGTGCTTGCCGCCCCAGTTCTGGCCAGTCCACCCGTCGCCCAGCGGCCGATCTGCCAGACGCCAAAGGTCACCGCGCGCGACGCCAAGCGCGTCGAGCCGTGCCGCAAGCCGCCGGTCCCGCCGATCATCGATCCAACCCCGATGTTCCTCGCCTCGACCGGGCCGTCTGCCGCGGCGGAGCCATCCGACCTCAGCTAAGGACAGTTCATGATATCGATCCTCATTGCCGCCTCGCTCGCTGCTGCCCAGCCGGCCCCGGCCCCGATGCCGCCAATGGACAAGATGGACCATGCCAAGATGGAGCAGGGCGACAAGGCACCGATGAAGATGGATTGCTGCAAGGATTGTTGCGACAAGGCGAAGGACAAGACCAAGCCCGCCAGCTGACCTAATGCGGGCGTGCCATCATCCATAGCGCCATCGCCACCATCATCGCATTTTCGGTCAGGCTGACGAAGCCGAGCGGGACATTGCTCGACCCCCCGACGCAGGCGCATTTGAGTGCGCGTTTGTCGACATAGACGGCTTTCACCACCGACATCGCGCCGATCGTCCCGATCGCCAGCGCGATCGGGATCGACAGCCAGCGAAGCGCCCCAGCCGCCATCAATACCCCGGCGGTCAGCTCGAGGAACGGATAAGCATAAGCGTAAGGCACGAAGCGCTGGGCGAACAGGTCGTAATTGAGGAACATCGACGAGAATTTGTCGAGGTCCTGAAGCTTGAGCAGCGCCAGGATGCACATCGAAAACGCGATGAACCACTGCGCCGACGCTACCGTCACGAGGTCGCCATAACTGGCCCAACTCGCCGCCAGCGCCATCAATGCGGCGACCGCGAAGAGCACCACCACGGGGCGGTAAGTGGTCGCGTTGGGATCGACAACCTTGAGCCCGAAATGGCGCCGCAAGTCGTCATAGCCGCCGATCCGCACGCCATCGATAAAGACCTGCGGCGTCGTCGCGACGCCCTCCTGCGCCTTGTAGGCGTCGACCGCAGCGCGCGTCGTCAGATGATGATCCTCGACGGCGAACCCGCGCCGCTTGAGCAGGTCGAGCGCTTTGAGCCCGAACGGGCACACATGGTCGGGCATCACCATCCGATAGAGGATCGCCGTGCGCTGCGGAGCGTTGGTCATCATGCTGTCCCGTCAATACCCGAAAGGGGTATACTTGACTTATACCCCCACCGGGCATAATTCAAGCGCTGCACGGAGGAGGGCGGCATGGAACGCGACAATAAGACGGGGCTGGTCAACCGCCTCAGCCGGATCGAGGGCCAGGTCCGCGGCATTTCGAAGATGGTCGACGAGGGGCGCTACTGCATCGACGTGCTGACCCAGCTGCAGGCGGTCCGCGCCGCGCTCGCCAAGGTGGAGACGACCATGCTGCGCGACCACCTCGGGCACTGCATCGAGGGCGCGATCACTTCGGGCGATGCCGCCGACCAGCGCGCCAAGGCGGCCGAACTGATCCAATTGTTGGAGCGAGCACGGTGAACAAATTTGCGTTGAAGACCGCGGTCGGGGCGATCGCCTTGGTCACCGCCAGCATGGCCAGTGCCCAGCACATGGGGCACATGCCCGGCATGACGATGCCAATGCCCGCAGCCAAGAAGCCGGCGGCGAACAAGCCGGCCGCCAAAAAGCCCGCCCCCCACAAGCCCGCCGCCGAAAGACCCGCCGCCAGGAAAAAGTCCCCGCCGTCACTGTCGCGCCGGGCCGCAACCCGCCCCGGCGCACCCAAGCCCGCCGTCGACCATTCGACGATGGACATGGGCGGCATGGACATGACCCATCCCGCCCCCGTCACGGCCGCCCCCGTCACGGCCGCGCCCGTCACG
Source organism: uncultured Sphingomicrobium sp. (assembly GCA_964235815.1). Taxonomy (GTDB): domain Bacteria; phylum Pseudomonadota; class Alphaproteobacteria; order Sphingomonadales; family Sphingomonadaceae; genus Sphingomicrobium. Next base: position 36,475 of record CAXSCF010000009.1, on the reverse strand, counting down.
CCCGCGCCCGTCGATCACAGCCAGATGGACATGGCTGCCCCTCCAACGGCGGCAACGCCGGTCGATCACGGCCAGATGGATCACGGCCAGATGGACATGAGCAAGGAGGGCATGGCCGCCATGCCCGGCATGGACCACGCCGCCGGCGGGCACATGGGGATGCGCGGCGCGCTCGGCTCATACGGGTCGACCCGTGAAGCCTCGGGCACCGCGTGGCAACCCGACAGCGCCGAGCACATGGGCTACATGACCAAGGCCGGCGACTGGATGCTGATGCTCCACGGCAATCTCGATCTCGTCGCCGACACCCAGGGGAGCCGCCGCGGCGCCGACAAGATCTTCCCCGCCGGAATGGTCATGGGCATGGCGACGCGCAGCTTCGCCAATGGCGATGCGCTCCAGTTC
>CAXSCF010000009.1:12069-36060 GCA_964235815.1 uncultured Sphingomicrobium sp. | reverse complement strand
GCGACCTCGCGACCGTATCGGCGAGCGCGATGACCGAGCACATGGGCCTCATGACCCAGGCCGGCGACTGGACCCTCATGGGCCACGGCGTCCTCAACCTCGTCCTCGACCACCAGTCCGGCCCGCGCGGGGCCGACAAGGCGTTCGCCTCGGGCATGCTGATGGGCATGGCGCAGCGCCCGCTTGGGCGTGGCACGCTCCAGTTCAAGGCGATGCTCAGCCCCGACCCGCTGATGGGCAAGCGCGGCTACCCCTTGCTCCTCGCCAGCGGCGAGACCGCCGACGGCGTCACCCGCCTGATCGACCGCCAGCATCCCCACGATTTGTTCATGGAATTGTCGGCGAGCTATTCGCTCAAGCTCGGCACCAAGACCAGCGCCTTCGTCTACGCCGGCCTCCCCGGCGAGCCCGCCTTTGGCCCCCCGGCGTTCATGCACCGCCAGTCGATCATGGTTTCGCCCGAGGCGCCGATCACGCATCACTGGCTCGATTCGACCCACATCACCTTCGGCGTCGTCACCGCCGGGCTGGTGCTCGACCGCGTTAAGCTCGAGGCGTCGCGGTTCAACGGCCGCGAGCCCGACCAGCGTCGCTACAATATTGAAACCGGCCCACTCGATTCGACCGCCGTCCGCGTCTCGTTCAACCCGACGCGCGAACTCAGTCTGCAAGCCAGCTGGGCGCATCTCACCGACCCCGAGCAGCTCGAGCCCGGAGTCGACCAGAAGCGCTGGTCGGCCAGCGCGCTCTACACCCGGGCGCTCGCCGACGGCTGGTGGTCGACCACGCTGGCGTGGGGCCGCAAGACGATCGATGGGGAGGCTCAGGACGCGTTCGTGCTCGAAAGCGCTTACAAGCGCGGCGCCTACACCCTGTTCGGGCGCGGTGAAATCGCCGAGAACAATGAGCTTGTCCCCGACCTCGACCACGGGCCCGCGTATCGCGTCGGCAAGGCTTCGCTCGGCGTCGCGCGCGATTTCGACCTCGCCGGGCCATTTGCGATGACCGTCGGCGCGCTCGCCTCGGTCAACTTCATCCCGTCGCCCCTTGCCGACTTATATGGCAAGAAGCATCCGCTTGGCGGAATCGCCTTCCTTCGCTTCAAGATAGACTGAGGAGGTCGCGATGGTGCGCCGCACGATGATTTCGACGCTGTTGCTGGCGCTGCTGCTCGCCGCGCCTGTCGCCGCCCACAAGGGGCATCATCATGGCGCGGCCCCGGCCGCCACCACCGTCGCTGGTCAGAACGGCCCCGCGCCCGCCGCTTCCGCCGCGCCCGCCGCTTCCGCCGCGCCCGCCGCTTCCGCCGCGAGCGCCCCTGCCGCCGCGGCCCCGACGATCGACCCGACTTCGCACGACATTTCCGGCGCGACGATGCCGATGATGCACGACGACGACGACCGCTCGCACATGTCGACCGGCGAGCGGATGCTCGACTGGCTCGGCCGGCTCCACGTCAGCGTCGTCCATTTCCCGCTCGCTTTGTTCCCCGCCGCGCTGGTCGCCGCGCTGCTCGATCGCCGTCGCAACGCCTTCGCCGGGGTGGCGCGCTTCCTGATCATCGCTGGCGGGCTCACCGTGCCCGTCGTCGCTCTGTTCGGCTGGCTCGACGCCGGACTGGTGACCCACGATAGCGACCCCTTGCTCCACATCCATCGCTGGCTCGGCACCGTCATCGGCATCGCCGGGCCCGCTCTTGCACTGTGGGTCTGGCGCCGCCCAGGGGTAGAGCGCAGCGCCGCGATGCTCGTCTCGCTCGCCGCCATCACCGCCGCCTTGCTGATCCAGGGCTGGTACGGCGGGTCGATGGTCCACGGCATCGACCATATGAACTGGTAGCGCTTGCCGCGCGTTCGTCGGCAAAAGGGAGAATCTCGTGCCGATCAAGGTCATCGCCATCAACGCCACGCTCAAGAAAAGCAGCAAGGAGCCAAGCTCGACCGACGCTATGATCGAGCTCATCGCCTCGTTCCTCAAGGACAATGACGCCGAACTTTCCGAAACCATCCGTCTCGCCGACCACGACATTTACCCCGGGGTGTCGAGCGACGAGGGCGAGGGCGACGCGTGGCCCGCGATCCGCTCGAAAGTCCTCGCCGCCGACGTGCTCATTTTCGGCACCCCGATCTGGATGGGGCAGCCGTCGAGCATCGCCAAACGCGCGCTCGAGCGGATGGACGCCTTCCTCGGCGAAACCGACGACGCCGGGCGCACCCCGGCTTATGGCAAGGTCGCCGTATTCGCCATCGTCGGCAATGAGGACGGCGTCCACCACGTCACCGCCGAACTCGCGCAGAGCCTCAACGATGTCGGCTGGACGATCCCCGCCGCGGCCGCCTGCTACTGGGTCGGCGAGGCGATGAACGACAAGGACTTCAAGGACTTGCCAAAGGTCCCTGACAAGATCAGCGAAACCGCGCAGATGGTCGCCTCGAACGCCGTCCACCTCGCCACGTTGCTCAAAAGCAAGCCTTACCCGGCAATGGGATAGCGCCCATTGCGAGCGCGCGGCGGCGACCGTAAGTGGGCGCGATGAGCAACGTCATATCCACCCGCCTCCTCGTCCTCGGCTCGGGCCCCGCCGGCCTCACCGCCGCGATCTACGCCGCCCGCGCCGGGCTCTCGCCGATCGTCGTCCAGGGCATCCAGCCCGGGGGCCAGCTGACCACGACGACCGACGTCGAAAATTACCCCGGCTTCCGCGACGTCATCCAGGGCCCGTGGCTGATGGAGGAAATGCAGGCCCAGGCCGAGCATGTCGGCACGCGCATGATCTGGGACCACGTCAACGACGTCGACCTCTCGCGCCGCCCGTTCGTGCTCACCGGCGACAGCGGCGAATATCATTGCGACACTCTGGTCATCGCCACCGGGGCGCAGGCCAAATGGCTCGGGCTGCCGTCCGAAGAACATATGAAGGGCAAGGGCGCCAGCGCCTGCGCCACCTGCGACGGCTTCTTCTATCGCGGCAAGAAGGTCGCCGTCATCGGTGGCGGCAATACCGCGGTCGAGGAAGCGCTCTACCTCACCAACCACAGTCATGACGTCACCTTGATCCACCGCCGCGATTCGCTCCGCGCCGAAAAGATTCTCCAGGACCGCCTGTTCGCTCACCCCGGGATCAAGGTCATCTGGGACAGCGAAGTCGCCGAATTCGTCGGCGGCGGCACTCCCGAGGTCCTCGTCGGGCTCGACCTGCGCAACCTCAAGACCGGCGAGACCAGCCGCCTCGACGTCGACGGCGCCTTCGTCGCGATCGGCCACAGCCCCGCGACCGAGTTGTTCGCCGGCAAGATCACCCTCGACAGCGACGGCTATATCGAGGTCGCGACCGGCACCACCAACACCAACGTCCCGGGCGTGTTCGCGTGCGGCGACGTGATGGACAAGCTCTACCGCCAGGCGGTCACCGCCGCCGGCACCGGCTGCATGGCCGCCCTCGACGCCGAACGGTATTTAGCGGCGGAAGAATTCGAAGCCCTCCAAGCGGCGGAGTAAGCTTCTGTTCCCCGGCGAAGGCCGGGGTCCAGGAGCCCGACAGGGCTTACTTTCCAGACTTCGGTATTCGGCTTACGCCGCCTGGACCCCGGCCTTCGCCGGGGAACGACTACCCCAGCACCTTCCTCCGCACGAACGCGACCAGCGTCCCGAAGCTGGCGAAATCCTCGGCCTCGACGTCGTCGTCCTCGATCAGCACCGCGAAGCGCTCCTCGATCCCTGTCAGCAAGCTCGCCACCGCCATCGAATCGAACTCGGGCAGCGCCCCGAACAACGCCGTCGCCTCGTCGAACCCGGCGATCCGCTCGGACGCCAGACCAAGCACATCAGCCAGCAGCGCACGCAGCGTCGCATCAATTTCGGTCCAGTCGGTTGTCGTCACGCCTCGCTCCCGCATTGCCAGCGCCCCTAGGCAAGCGCGTGCGTCGAGGCAAGCTCTGCCCTCGTCTTCCCTCCACCGCTCATCCTGAGTAGGGATCGAGCGAAGCCGAGAGCCCGTATCGAAGGACCGTCCTTCGATACGCCGGTTCGACAAGCTCACCAGCTACTCAGGATGAGTGGAATTGTTGATCCCCGATCCCACTCCATACCCCCTCGACCACCTCGCAAGCCGCGGCGCGCCGCAAGCCCCCGCGCTGACCGTCGGCGCAGTCACCATCACCTACGCCGAGCTCGACGACGCCGTCGGCCGCACCGCCGCGCACCTGCTCGCCCACGGACTCGCCCCCGGCGACCGCATCGCCAGCTGGATGGGCAAGACCATGCTCGCCTGCGTCCTGCCGCTCGCCGCCGCCCGCGCCGGGCTCGTCCACGTCCCCATCAACCCCGTCCTGCGTCGCGCCCAGGCGAACCACATCCTCGCCGACAGCGGGGCGACGCTGCTGATCGCCAACGCCGCGCGCCTCGACAGCCTAGAGCCCGGCGACCTCGCCGAAGCGCGCGCCATCCCCCTCGAAGCCTGGCTCGCCCCGGGCCCCGCACTTCCCCCCTCGAGCCACGCCCCCGACACGCTCGCCGCCTTGTTGTACACCTCGGGCTCGACCGGCCGCCCCAAGGGGGTCATGCTGAGCCACGCCAACCTCTGGCTCGGCGCGGTCAGCGTCGCGCACTACCTCGCGCTGACCCCCGACGACCGCACCTTGTGCCTGCTCCCGCTGGCCTTCGACTACGGCCAGAACCAGCTCCTTGCGACGTGGTACGCCGGCGGCGAGGCGATCGCCTTCGACTACCTCCTCCCCAAGGACGTCGTCAAAACCGTCCGCCGCCATGACGTCACCACGCTCGCGGGGGTCCCGCCGCTGTGGCTCCAACTCGCCGAGCAGGACTGGAGCGGGGCAGGGGCCAGCCTGCGCACGCTGACCAACAGCGGCGGCCACCTAGCCTTACCCCTCGTCCGCCGCTTGCGGACTCAGTTCCCGCAGGCCAGGCTGCACCTCATGTACGGCCTCACCGAGGCCTTCCGCTCGGCCAGCCTCGACCCGGACGAGGTCGACGCCCACCCCGACAGCGTCGGCACCGCCATCCCCTTCGCGCAGCTGCGCATCGCCCGCCCCGACGGCAGCGACGCCGCCCCGGGCGAGGACGGCCAGCTGGTCCACTCGGGCCCGCTCGTCGCCAAGGGCTACTGGAACGACCGCGCCCGCACCGCCGCGCGCTTCCGCCTTGGTCCCGACGGGCTCGAAGTGTGGTCGGGCGACACCATGACCATCGGCGCCGACGGCCTGCTCCGCTTCCGTGCCCGCGACGACGCCATGATCAAAGTCAGCGGCAACCGCATCAGCCCGACCGAGATCGAGGACGCCGCGCTCGCCAGCGGCGCCGCCACGGACGCCGCCGCCTTCGGCCTCCCCGACGATCGCACCGGCCAGGCGATCGTCCTCGTCGCGGTCGGCGCAAGCGACGAAGCCGCGCTCCGCCGCCACCTCAAGCGAACGCTCCCCCCGCACATGCAGCCAGCACACATCATCTGGCGCGAAACGCTCCCTGTCGGCCCAAACGGCAAGCTCGACCGCACCGCCTTGAAGGCCACCCTGTGAAGCCCCTCGGCCCCATCCCGCCTAGCTATCAGGCCGACGCCACCGGCCAGCTCCTCATCGCCGGCCACACCGCCGCCTCGCTCGCCGAAGCGGGCACGCCGCTCTTCGTTTACGACGCCCAGAGAATCACCGCTCAGGTCGCGCGCTTCCGCGCCGCCTTCCCCGGCGTCGCGCTTCATTATGCCATCAAGGCAAACCCTTACGCCCCCTTGCTCGACCACATGGCAAGTCTGGTCGATGGCTTCGACGTCGCCTCGGCGGGCGAAATCGAGTGCGTCGCGCACCACGCCCTGCCGGTCAGCTTCGCCGGCCCGGGCAAGACCGACCGCGACCTCGCGGCAGCCCTTCGCGCTGGCGTCACCATCAACCTCGAAAGCGAAACCGAGGCCGACCGCGCGCTCGCCATCGCCGATCGCCTCGGCATCACCCCACGCCTCGCCATCCGCGTCAATCCGCCGTTCGGCCTCAAGGGCTCGGGAATGAAGATGGGCGGCCTCGCCAGCCCGTTCGGCATCGACCACGACCGCGTCCCCGCGCTGGTCCGCGATTTGCTTGAGGCCGGAGCCGACTGGCACGGCCTCCACATCTACGCCGGCAGCCAGTCTTTGTCGGCCGGCGCACTGATCGAGCTCCAGCGCGAGACCATCGCGCTCGCCGCGTCGATCGGCGAGCAGGTCGGGCAGACCTCGCGCCACGTCAATCTCGGCGGCGGCTTCGGCATTCCCTACTTCGCCCAGGACCAACAGCTCGACCTCGACGCCGTCGGAGCCGCGCTGACCAAGTCCCTGGCCGAGCGACCGAATATTCTCCGCGACACCGCCTTCGCGATCGAGCTCGGCCGCTGGCTGGTCGGCGAGGCGGGGGTCTATCTAACGCGCATCGTCGACCGCAAGGTCAGCCGCGGCACGACCTTCCTCGTCACCGACGGCGGCCTCCATCACATGCTCGCGGCGAGCGGCAATTTCGGCCAGCTCCTGCGCCGCAACTACCCCGCCGCCATCGCCAACGCCTTTACCGATCAGGAACTCGAAGAGCAGACCGTGGTCGGCGCGCTATGCACCCCACTCGACCTCCTCGCCGACGCCGCGATGCTCCCCAGATCCGAACCCGGCGACCTCGTCGCGATCTTCTGCGCCGGCGCCTACGGCCTCACCGCCAGCCCGACCGGGTTCCTGAGCCAGCCCGAAGCACGGGAGGTGCTGGTGTAAGCGTCACCCCGGGCTCGACCCGGGGCCTGCCTTCTTCGCGCCGCAAGAAAAAAGCGGGTCCCGGGTCAAGCCCGAGATGACAAACCCGAATACTCCGCGCCGACGAAATACAGCCCCTCGGGCGGCGCATTGAGCCCTAGTGCGGCGCGATCCTTCGCCGCCAGCGCCGCCGCGATATCCTCCGGCCGCCATTGCCCGCGCCCGACCATCCCCAGGCACCCGACCATCGAGCGCACCTGGTGATGCAGGAACGACCGCGCCCCAGCCCGCACCTGGACCTCGTCCCCGACCCGCTCGACCGTCAGCACCTCGAGCGTCTTGACCGCGCTCGCCGACTGGCAATGGACCGACCGAAAGGTCGTGAAATCGTGCGTCCCCAGCAACTTGCCCGCGCCTTCGATCATCGCGTCGAGATCGAGCGGCTTGCCGATATGCCACACCTTGCCGCGCAACAGCGCCGGCGGCGCACGGTGGTTGAGGATTCTGTAAAGGTAACGCCGCCGCGTGCAGCTGAACCGCGCATGCCAGTCGTCCGCGACCCGCGCCACCGCCAGCACCGACACCGGATGCGGCCGCACCAGCGCGTTGAGCCCCTCGCGAAAGCGATGCTCGCTCATCGGCTTGGCAACATCGACATGCGCCTCCATCGCCAGCGCGTGGACCCCGGCGTCGGTCCGCCCCGCGCCATGGACCGTGACTTGCTCGCCGCTGATCTGCCCGATCGCGCGTTCGATCACCCCCTGGACCGATACGCCCGCCGCCTGGCGCTGCCAGCCGACGAAAGGCCCCCCGTCATATTCGACCGTCAGCCGCCACCGGGTCATGCCAGCATCGTCCCCGGCGCAACCGAAAAGCCCCGCAGGAAGTCATCGCTCGTCATGGCCGACTTGCCCGCGCGCTGGAGCAGGGTGGGGCGGATCGCGCCATCGCCGCACGCGATCGTCAATTGGTCGTCGAGCACCTCGCCCGCCACGCCGCACGCCGCGACCGCTTCAGCGGCAAGCAGCTTGACGCGCTCGTCGCCGACCGCAAACCAAGCGCCGGGGAAGGGCGCCAGCCCCTGCACTTGCCGCGCCACCTCCGCCGCGCTGCGCGACCAGTCGATGCGCGCCTCGTCCTTCGCGATCTTGGCGGCATAGGTCACGCCCTCGGCAGGCTGCGGCGTTTCCGCAAAACCGCCTTCAGCGATCACCTCGACCATCAGCGCCGCGCCAAGTTTCGCAATCTCTTGCGTCACTTGCGCCGCATTCCTGTCGCCGATGCTGATCTCGCGCTTGACCACCATCGGCCCCGTATCGAGCCCCGCCTCCATGACCATGATGGTGACCCCCGTGACGTCATCCCCGGCGATGATCGCGCGCTGCACCGGCGCCGCCCCGCGCCACCGCGGCAACAGCGACCCGTGGACATTCAAGCACCCATGCGTCGGCGCATCGAGCACCGCCTGCGGCAAAATCAGCCCATAAGCCGCGACCACCGCCAGTTCGGCCCCGAGCGCGGCGAAGGCAGCCTGCTCTTCCGCCCCCTTCAACGACCGCGGCGAGCGTACCGCGATCCCCAGCGCGCGCGCCCGCACCTCGACCGCGGTCGGGCGATCGGCCTTGCCCCGCCCCGCCGGTCGCGACGGCTGCGTATAGACTGCGACCACCTCGTGCCCCGCCGCCACCAGCGCCTCGAGCGTCGGCACGGCAAACTCGGGACTCCCCATGAAGATGATCCGCACTTAGAATCCGTTCGTCCTGAGCTTGTCGAAGGACCGCTCTATTCCCGTGGTGAAAAAAAGGAAGGACGGCCCTTCGACAAGCTCAGGGCGAACGGGTTATAAACAACACATGGCATCCCAGGAAATCGAAGGACTGACAAAGGCGCTCGCTCGGCTCCCCGGGCTCGGCCCGCGCTCGGCGCGGCGCGCCGTCCTCCATTTGATGAAAAGGCGCGAGAGCGCGCTCGAGCCTTTGCTCGCCGCGCTCGAGCAGGTCGCCGCCAACCTCTCGACCTGCTCGACCTGCGGCAATCTCGACACGAATAATCCGTGCGCGATCTGCCGCGACACCCGCCGCGACGATCGCTTATTGTGCGTCGTCGAGGAAGTCGCCGACCTCTGGGCGCTCGATCGCAGCCGGCTTTTTCCCGGTCGATTTCATGTCCTTGGCGGGCGTCTTTCGGCGCTTGAGGGAATTCGCCCCGAGGATCTCGCGATTGACGCGCTCGTCGCGCGGCTGTCCGCCGGCGGGATCGACGAGGTCGTCCTCGCGATGAACGCCACGCTCGAGGGCCAGACCACCGCGCATTACCTTGCCGAACGGCTCGAACAATTCCCCGTCCGTCTCACCCAGCTCGCCCACGGTCTGCCCGTCGGCGGCGAGCTCGATTATCTCGACGAGGGCACGCTCGCCCAAGCACTCAGGGCACGCCGTCCGGTCGCTTGAAGTCGCGCCCGCGAGCGCCTAATTCGCGCCCATGACCATCCTCCGCATCCGTGAAACCCCCGACCCCATCCTGCGGACGATCTCGACCCCCGTCGAGACCGTCGACGACGCCACGCGAACCCTCATCGCCGACATGTTCGAGACGATGTACGACGCCCCCGGGATCGGGCTTGCCGCGGTCCAGGTCGGGGTCACCCAGCGCGTCCTCGTAATGGACCTCGGCGAGCCCGCCGAGGAAGGCGCCCCGCCGGTCAAGGAGCCGCGCGTGTTCATCAACCCCGAGATCCTCGCCGCGTCGGACGACCGCGTCCCCTACAGCGAGGGCTGCCTGTCGGTTCCCGACCAATATGCCGAAGTCCTGCGCCCCGGCGAAATCCGCGCCACGTGGCTCGACGAGCACGGCGCGGCGCACGAACAGACGCTCGACGGCCTCCTCGCGGTGTGCCTCCAGCACGAGATGGACCATCTCGAAGGCGTATTGTTCATCGACCGCCTGTCCAAACTCAAGCGCGACATCGTCCTCAAGAAACTCGCCAAGGCACGACGCGAACGCGGGGCTCGCGCGGCATAGAATGCGCGGCGCTTAGCCCAGGCTGACCGCCGCCTTGCGACAATCCTCGGCACATTCGCGGCATATTTGCGCGCACAAAGTGCAATGCTCATGGTCGTGCTTCTCGCATTCGGCGGCGCATTGTTCGCACATTCGCGCGCACAGCTCGAGCAGCTCGCGCAGCATTGGCTGGTCGTCCCCCGTGCGCCGCGCACCGAGCCGCGCGGTCGCTTCGCAAATGTCCGAACAATCGAGGCACAGCCGGATGCACTGCGTCAAATCTCCAGACTCTGCTCCATGCGCTTCGGCCATGCAGGCGTCGGCGCAGCTCATGCTCATCTTGGCGCAATACATCAGGTGATGCACTGCATCGCCTAACGCCTGGTTGTTCGTCGCCTTGGGGTGCAGCGACATCATCTTGCGAATGGACATGCTCTCTCCTTTTTCTCGGATCAGAGCGAAGCAGGCGCGCGCCGGTTCCGCAAGGCGTGACTTGAGCAAAAAACCGTTGCCGCATTTCCCTTTGGCTCAAGCGACTGTCATTTCCTTGGCCTTCTCGACCACCCTCAACTCGCGCAGCAAGGCATCGACGCTGGCACTGAGCTCGGGCAGAAAGGTCGGCATGTGCCGGGCTCCGCGATAGCTTTCGACCAGCATGATGGCATCGATCATGATCGGCACGACCAGCCCCTCGGGATCGTCGAGCTCGGCCAGCGTACGCAATTTTCCCAGCACCTTGTCCCGCGCCGCCTGCGGATCCGCCATCGCCGCATTGCGCCCGATCAACCAACTCATTTTACGCTCCTGTCACAAAGGCGGCAGGATAGGGGATGCGGCGCGGCGCGATAGTTCGAGCGGGCGCGGCAGGGAGGCGGTTGGGCGGAAACGGGGTTAAGCGTGCGCCGGCGAGGGGCGAGGCCCAGACGGGCGCAAGCCGGAACCGCGCCTGCGCCACAATCGCCTGCCGCGCTACTGGACCCCGGCCTGCGCCGGCGAACGAGCGGGGTTGAGCGAGCTCGCCATCCCTTCTAGGTTCGCATTTCGTTCTTGTTTAAGGAGGTCCGCTTGGACTCGACCCTGATCCTCTTCATCGTTGCCGCGCTCGCCTTGGGCGCGCTGATCGGCTGGCTCCTCGGGGCGCGCGGGAGCGCGGCGGGGAAGGGGGTGGCGGAATCGCTGCGGCTCCAGCTCGACGCGGTGCGCGACGAGCGTGATGGTCACGCCGGCGCGCTTGACGCGCAGCGCCGCGAGCACGCGCGCGGCATGGACACGCTTCGCGCCGATCATTCGGGCGCGATCGACGCCATTCGCGCCGAGCATCTCGACCTCACGTCGCGGCATTCGGCCTTGCTCGCCGCCCAGGACGAGCGCGACCGCGCGCATCAGAAACAGCTCGACGCGCTCGAAACCAAGTTCGGCGAAGTCGGCGGGCAATTGCTGGAGCGTGCCGAGAAGAAATTCCTCGAGCGCGCCGACCAGCGTTTCAAGGAGAGCGAGGCGACCTCGGGCAAGTCGCTCGCTGCAATGCTCCAGCCGGTCCACGACCGCCTAAAGCGCTACGAGGAAGTCGTCGGCAAGGTCGAGGAGGATCGGCGCAAGGATTTCGGCCTGCTCACCGGGCACATCGAGGCGATGAAGTCAGGCACCGAGCGCGTCTCGGCCGAAGCGGCCAAGCTCGTCAACGCGCTTCGGAACGCCCCCAAGGCGCGAGGCCGCTGGGGCGAGCAGCAATTGCGCAACGTCCTCGAAAGCTGCGGCCTGTCCGAACATGCTGATTTCGCCACCGAAGTCAGCCACACCGACGACGAAGGGGTTCGCCAGCGTCCCGACGTCATCGTCCGCATCCCCGGCGGGCAGAGCCTGGTTATCGACGCCAAGGTCAGCCTCAACGCGTATCAGGACGCCTTTGGCGCGGTCGATGAAGCCGCGCGCAAGCTCCACCTCACCGCCCACGCCGCGGCGATCAAGGCGCACGTCAATACGCTCGGCAACAAGGCCTATTGGGCGCAATTCGCCGACGCGCCCGACTATGTCGTCATGTTCATCCCGGGCGAGCATTTTCTCTCCGCCGCGCTCGAGGAGGATGGCAAATTGTGGGACTATGCCTTCGATCGCCGCGTGCTCCTCGCCACCCCGACCAACCTCATCGCCATCGCCCGCACCGTCGCGGCAGTGTGGCGCCAGGAGAAGCTCGCCAAGGAAGCGCGCCAGATCGGCGAGCTCGGCAAGGAACTCTACGATCGACTAGCCAAGGCCGCCGGCGAGCTCCGCAAGGTCGGCAGCGGGCTGACAAGCGCGGTCAACAATTACAACAGCTTCGTGTCGTCCTTTGAGAGCCGCTCGCTGGTCACCGCGCGCAAATTCCGCGACCTTAATATCGAACCATCTGCGCGCGAGATCGAGGCTATCCCGCCGGTCGAAGCGCTCGCCCGCTACGGCGACGACAAGATCCTTCCGCCGCCCGGCGCCAACGAAGACGACACCGCCGCCTGACCCCCGACAAGCACCGCGAAGCACTCACCCATCAAGGCTGTCACGCGAAGGCGCGCAGCCGCGAAGCGCTCACTCCTCCGCGCCTCCGCGCCTCCGCGTGAAAATCTCTTGCTTCACTGGCGGCGCAGATGCCGCCGAGGGCAGGGGCCTAAGGCCCGCGCACCAGCTCGATGCTCGCCCGCGCGCTCGTCAGCCGCAAGCGACCGCGGGCCGGGAACGACACCAGCGGCTGATCCACCATCACCGCATAGACGCGATCCTCGAGCGCCATCCGCTCCGCTGCGCAGCCCCGCTCGCTGCGCGGCCACGGCGGCCCGTCGGGGACCAGCCGGCCGCCGTCGAGCGCGTATCGACCGCGCAAATCATTGCACAGGCCCTCGGTCGATACCGCTGTCGGGGTGACCACAAGCTGAAACCGCTCTCCGGCACGCACCGCGCGCCCGTCGATCGTCGCCACCATCCAGCGCCCGACCAACGTGTCGCGCGGCGCCGCTGCCCGCGCCGTTCCCTCTTGTTCACGAGCCGCGGCAAACCACGCCGCCGCGGCCCCGCAACCACGATAAGCGTGGCGGTCGACCCCGACCGTGACGGTATCGGGATAGACGCGGTCGCTCATCCCGTCGCTGCACGGCGCGTGGACCACGCCGACGACCAGCCGCCGTCCGCGAAAACGCTCGCCGCCAGCCCCGCTCGTGACCCGCGGGGCCGGCTCGGACACGCCGACGCCATTGCCGCGATCGGTGAACACCATCATCGCGTCGTCGATCTTCAGGTCCCAGAACGGCTCGGTCCCGATCGCACGATAAGCGGCGCGCTGCGCGGTGACGACCGGCGCCGGGGGAAGGGCCTGGCACCCCGTCATCACCAGCAACAACAGCACGGAGCGAAACGAACCAGTTCGGTGAGAAAAAGCTGGCTTTTCTAACTTGAATCTGTCATGATCGCGTCGGCTGTTTCTCATCGTCGGTCACCCTCACCCTCACGCTTGCGTCGCCCCGCCGGAAGCCCTCGACTTGGTAGCGCGCCCGGTGACGTTAGTGAACGTAAGCGCCCGAATCGCCTTCTATCGCCAGCTCGCCCGCACCGCGAACGCCATCACCGCCGCCGCCACCGCCGCATTGAGGCTGTCGGCGCGCCCCAGCATCGGCATCTTGACCAAGAGGTCGCACTCGGCCTCATAGTTCGCCGGCAACCCTTGGCTCTCATTGCCGATCAGCACGAAGCATGGCTGCTCGTAATTCGGCGCGAGATAGTCGTGGTCGGTGTTGAGGCTGGTCCCGACCAATTGCCCCGGCGCGCTGCGCAGCCACGGCACGAACTCGGCCCATCTCGCGATCGCCACCTGCTGGGTAAAGATCGCCCCCATCGACGCGCGCACCGCCTCGACCGAAAAAGGGTCGGCGCTGTCGTCGATCAGGATCAGCCCGCCGGCCCCGGTCGCGTCGCCGGTGCGCAGGATAGTTCCGATATTGCCTGGGTCGCGCAGCGCCTGCGCCACCAGCCACAGCGGCGATCGCGAGCGGTCGAGCGCGGCGAGGCCGGTGGCGGGCTGGCGATAGGCGCCGAGGATCGCCTGCGGATTGTCCTTGCCCGACATCTTGCTCAGGATCTCGGGGCTGGTGACGATGACGTCGCCCCCCGCCGCCTCGCACGCGGCGACGATCTCGGCCGCCAGCGGGTGGAGCGCGCTGGCGCCCGAATAAGCGATGATCTCGGGTAACCGCCCAACATCGCGCGCCTCGGTCAGGATACGCAGCCCTTCGGCCAGGAACAGCCCGTCGGCGCGCCGCGCCTTCTTGTCGCGCAACGACCGCAGCCGTTTGACCGTCTCGTTCGAGAAACTGATGATCTCGCGGGGCATCAGTCCTCCCCGAAGCGCTCCGTGACGAGCGCGCTCAATCGCTCGAGCGCATCGTCGGCGCCCTCGCCATCGCAGTGGATGGTGATCGTGTCGCCCATCGCCGCGCCAAGCATCATCAGCCCCATGATCGACGTCCCGCACACGCGGTTTCCATCCTTCTCGACCTCGATCGCGGCCGGCAGCTCGCTCGCCAGATTGACGAACTTGGCGCTGGCCCGGGCATGGAGCCCGCGGCGGTTGGTGATCTCGAGCACGCGCGAACAGGTCACGCCGCCGCCTCGCCGAGAATCTCGCTCGCCACCGAGATGTACTTTCGCCCCGCCTCGCGCGCGGCGGCGACCGCGGCGCGGACCGTCATCGCTTTCCGCGCCCCCTCGAGCCGGATCAGCATCGGCAGATTGACCCCGGCGATGACCTCGATGTTCTCGCTCTTCATCAGGCTGATGGCGAGATTCGACGGTGTCCCGCCGAACAAATCGGTGAGGATGATCACTCCCTTGCCCTGGTCGCAGCGCTGGATTGCGTCGGCAATGTTCTTGCGCCGCATTTCCATGTCGTCGTCGGCGTCGATGCAAATGCCCTCGATCGCCTCTTGCGGGCCGACGACATGCTCCATCGCGGTGATGAACTCGGCCGCCAGTCGGCCGTGGGTCACCAGCACTAATCCGATCATCCCTACACTCGCCTTACTAAATGCCCGCGCCGTGGGAAAAAGCGTCGTGGCGCGTGCCGTCTTCCTCGATCGTGTCGCTGGGTGGCGAGGCGAGGTCACGGTGGCGGATGATCGGCGCAAATCCCGCGCCGTGCAACCGCTTCGCCATTTCCACCGCCGCCGCCACCGAGCGGTGCCGACCCCCCGTACAGCCAAAAGCGATCGTCAGATAGCTTTTGCCGGCGGCCCAATAGCGGGGAATGAGGGTGGTTGATAGGGCCTCGACATGATCCATCGTGAAGTCCCACGCCGGATCGCGCGCGACGTAGGCCTGGACCGCGGCATCCTCCCCGGTCAGCGGGCGCAGCTCGTCGACCCAGTGAGGATTGTCGACGAAGCGCATGTCGAACACGAGGTCGGCGGTGCGCGAGATACCGCGCGCAAAGCCGAATGAAGCGATGGTGATGACCGGCTGATCGACTTCGCCGCCATAGCGCTGGCGAAGAATTTCTCGGAGGTCGGAGGGGCTGAGGTCGGTGGTGTCGAGGATGATGTCGGCGGTGCGGCGCAGCGGCGCGGTCGCGCCGCGTTCGCGCGCGATGCCGTCCTCGGCGGGACGGTCGGGGGCGAGCGGATGGCGCCGACGGGTCTCGTCGTAGCGGCGGATGAGTTCGGTCCCGGCGCAGTCGAGGTAAAGAATTTCGGGGGTGACGCCGTCGATGGAGGCGAGCAAGCCGGGCAGGCCGCGGGGGTCGAAGCCACGGCTGCGGACGTCCATCCCGACTGCCACCGGCATCGCCTGGCGCGCATCGCGTTCGCCATTGACGAAGTCGTTGAGCAACTTGGTCGGCAGATTGTCGACGCAATCCCATCCCATGTCTTCCAGCGCGTCGAGCACGGTCGACTTGCCCGCCCCCGACATGCCGGTCACGAGCAGCAAGCGCGGCAAGGGACGATGACGCGCCGACGCGGTCACAGCTTGAGCCCGAGCCGGTCAAGAGCTAGCGCAACCTTCGACGCGGCCGAAGCGGTCTGCGCATCGACGCTGATCATCGGCACCGGCACCCCCATCACCGGGCGCTCGCGGCTGTCGTCGGGAAGACGCTGAATGTCGCTTGTCAGTTCGACCAGCAGCGCCACGGGCTGGTCATCGACCTGGTCCATCGTGACGATCCCGACGCCGCGGATCTCGAGCTTGCCGCGAATCGTCGGCGGCGCCGAAGCGGTCAATCGCGAACCGCTTTTCTTGATGATCGTCTGGTCGTCGCTGACCAGCAGGAAGCCGCGATCGAGCATGCGCAGCGCGAGGTCGGACTTGCCCGACCCCGACGGACCGACGATCAAGACCGCGCGGCCATCGATCGCGACGGTCGACGCGTGGATCGTTTCCGAACTGAGGCGGATGTTCATGATCCCTTGGTCGCTTCGGTCGGGGCGGCGGGCAGGGAGATGGTGAAGCGCGCTCCTGAAGGCGCATCGTCTCGGTCGGTCACGTCAATCTCCCCGTCATGGCCCTCGACGATCGCCCGCGCGATGGCAAGGCCGAGTCCCGAATGACGGCCGAACGCCTCGGCCGCGGGCCGTACTGAATGAAAGCGGTTAAAGATTGCTTCGCGCTGCTCGGGCGGGACCCCCGGACCCTCGTCGTCGATGCGGATGCGGATTTCCTCGCCGACATGCGCGGCGGCGACTTCGACCAGCCCTTCGGGAGGCGAGAAGCTGATCGCATTGTCGATCAGATTGTCGATCGCCCGCGCCAGCCGTCCCGGCTCGCCGAACACGATCGTGCTGGCGCGGCGCGGGCGGGCGAAGGCGATGCGGACATTGCCCGTCTCGCGGCGCGCTTCCCAGCTGGCGACGATATGGCCGATCAGGATCCCCAGGTCGACCGGCTCGAACCGCGCCCGCGCCAGTTCGGCGTCGGTCCGCGCCGCCTCGCTAATGTCTCCGATCAGCCGGTCGAGGCGCAACGTGTCCTGGCGAATGACATCGATCAACTGCCTGTGCAGCGCCGGATCGTCGACGCGATCGAGACTATCGACCGCGCTGCGCAGCGAGGCGAGCGGGTTTTTGAGTTCGTGCGTGACGTCGGCGGCGAACGCCTCGATATTGTCGATCCGGTGGCGCAGCGACTGGCTCATGTCGCTCACCGCGCGCGCCAGCGTCCCGATTTCGTCGCGCCGCGAGGGCAGGCGCGGGACGCGCACCTCGCGCGATCGCCCGAGCCGAACCCGGTGCGCCGCGATCGCGATTCGCCGCAACGGGCGGACGATGGTGCGCGCCAGGAACAGCGACAGGAACACCGACAGGATCGCCACCATCCCCAGCGCGAGGGCGAGTGAGCGCCGCTGCTTGCGCACCGTGCGGGTGAAGCCGCGATCGTTGTCGGTCACGAACAGTGTCGAGCCATCGGCGAGCGGAGCGGCAGCGGAGAATACCGGGGTCAGTTCGGGCGCCTCGCGAACGTCGGTCGTGAGCATTCCCGATTCGCGAGCCGCGCGGACTTCTCGCCAGGCGTCAGCGCGGTCGATTTTCGGCTCGGCGAAATCATCGCGGCTCTGCTCGCCGACCAGCGCGTTGAAGCCGCGGTCCAGTGCGCGTGCGGCATTCTTGTTCCAAGCCTGCGTCGCGGGATCGCGTAATCGGTAAGTCGGGCCAGTGATGTGCCAGCTGTCGAGGCTTAGCTGACCGTCGACCGCGTAAAGCCGGAGCCGGCTTTGGCTCGATCGCGACAGCGCCGCGAGCAGGACTTCGCGCCGCGCCGCCGGGACGCCCATCATCGCCGTCGCCGCAAGGCTCGCTTCCTGCGCGGCCTGCCGTAGGCGTTCCTTTTCGAGCCGATTGCGATAGGCATCGAGATAGACCACCGCGAGCGCGATCAACACGATCGTGAGGATGTTGACCGCAAGAATGCGGTACGACAGCGTCCAGCGCCCCGACCAAGTCAGGGCGAGGTCGCTCTCGTCATTCCTCGCCGAATCGGTATCCGACGCCATACAGGGTCTCGATCGCGTCAAACTCGCCGTCGACGCTGCGGAATTTGCGCCGAATGCGCTTGATGTGGCTGTCGATCGTGCGGTCGTCGACGTAGACATCGTCGTGGTAAGCGACGTCGAGCAACTGGTTGCGCGATTTGACCACCCCGGGGCGCTGGGCGAGCGCCTCGAGGATCAAAAATTCGGTGACGGTCAGCGTCACGTCCCGGCTATCCCATTTCACTTTGTGGCGCGCCGGATCCATGGTCAGTCGTCCGCGATCGAGCAGGGGGGCATCCTCGTCTCCGTCGGCGGCGCCCGACAGTGTCACCCCGCGCGCCAGATCCTGACGCCGCAGCAAGGCGCGGATCCGGGCGATCAGCAAGCGCTGCGAAAACGGCTTCGAGATATAATCGTCGGCGCCCATCGCCAAGCCGAGCGCCTCGTCGAGCTCGTCATCCTTCGACGTCAGGAAGATCACCGGCATCGCGCCGACCCCGCCGCCGATTTCGCGCACGCGGCGAAGCAATTCCATGCCGTCCATCTGCGGCATCTTGATGTCGAACACCCCCATGTCGGGAGGATTGTCGGCAAACGCTTTCAGCGCGGTCTGGCCGTCGGTGTAGACGCGAGTCACGAACCCCTCGGCCTGGAGCGCGATCGACACCGACGTCAGGATGTTGCGGTCGTCATCGACCAGCGCGATCACATGCGTCATGCCACAGGGAGAGCCGTTTTCATCGGCTGTCGCGATAGCAGGCCGGACTGGCGACACAAGCGCGGGCGCGCTTTGACCGTTTGGGCGCGCCTCTGTATAGGCCCGTCGCATATCCATGCGGCGCGGCTTCCGGGCGGAGCGGCCATTGAAATTCAAGGGAGAATGATCGTGAGTGAGCGGACGCCGGTGCACGGGCTTGATGCACAGGGATTTGACACCAGCGCCAGCGTCCACTGGAACCTGACTACCGCGCCGCTCGTCGAAGTGGCGGTCGAACGCGGCGAAGGCCAGCTGACGGCGCACGGCGCATTGCTGGTCGATACCGGCAAGTTCACCGGCCGCAGCGTCAAGGACAAGTATATCGTCCGCGATGCGAGCACCGAAGAGACGATCAACTGGGGCCCGATCAATCAGCCGATGTCGCAAGACCATTGGGCCAATCTCAAGGCCGATTTCATGACCGCGCTGGGCAGCCAGGAAGAGCTGTTCATCGCTGATCTGTTCGGCGGATCGCAGCCCGAATATCGAGTCAACGTCCGCGTCATCAACCAGATGGCGTGGCACAATCTGTTCATCCGCACGCTGCTGGTCCGCCCGTCGGCCGACGAGCTCGCTGATTTCGTCCCCGAATATACGATCATCAACCTGCCCAGCTTCAAGGCCGATCCGGCGCGCCACGGCTGCCGCAGCGACACGATCATCGCGGTCAATTTCACCGACAAGCTGATCCTGATCGGCAACACCGAATATTCGGGCGAAATGAAGAAGGGCGTGTTCGGCCTCCTCAATTACCTCCTCCCCGCGCAGGGCGTGATGCCGATGCATTGCTCGGCCAACGTCGGCGCCGACGGCAAGAGCGCGATCTCTTCGGCCTCAGCGGCACCGGCAAGACGACGCTGTCGGCCGACGCCAGCCGCACGCTGATCGGCGACGACGAGCATGGCTGGTCGGACGAGGCGGTGTTCAACTTCGAAGGCGGCTGCTACGCCAAGATGATCAACCTGTCGGCCGAGGGTGAGCCCGAAATCTTCGCCACGACCAGGATGTTCGGCACGATCCTCGAGAATGTCGCGATGGACGAGGTGACGCGCCAGCTCGATTTCAGCGACGCCGGCAAGACCGAAAATACACGCGGTGCCTATCCGATCGAGTTCATCCCCAACGTGTCGGAAAAGAACCTCGGTCCGGCGCCGTCGAACGTCATCATGCTCACCGCCGATGCGTTCGGCGTGCTGCCCCCGATTTCGCGGCTGACCGCCGACCAGGCGATGTATTATTTCCTGTCGGGCTACACCGCCAAGGTCGCCGGCACCGAGATCGGCGTGACCGAGCCCGAAGCGACCTTTTCGACCTGCTTCGGCGCCGCCTTCATGCCGCGCCACCCCAGCGTCTACGGCAATCTGCTCAAGGACCGCATCGCCAAGGGCGGGGCGCAGTGCTGGCTGGTCAACACCGGCTGGAGCGGGGGCAAATATGGCACGGGCAAGCGGATGCCAATCAAGGCGACGCGCGCTTTGCTGAATGCGGCGCTCGACGGCAGCTTGAACGAAGCCGAATTCCGCAAGGACCCCAACTTCGGCTTTGAGGTCCCCGTATCGGTGCCCGGCGTCGACAGCGGCATCCTCGACCCGCGCACGACCTGGGCCGACAAGGACGATTACGACCGCACCGCGGCCAAATTGGTCGACCTGTTCGTGGATAATTTCGCCCAGTTCGCCGAGCATGTCGAAGACGGCGTCAACGCGGCCGGACCCAAAGTCGCGGCCTGACCGGAACGGCGGCGAGCGCCGATCATTGAGCGACCACTTCCTTATCCATGGAGATGGTCGATGGACTTGATGAACGCGCTCGCCCAGGCCGGCGGTGTCGATGCGATTTCGCGCGAACTTGGCGTCGATCAGACGACTGCGCAGAACGGGATGCAGGCGCTGCTCCCCGCGGTGACCGACGGGATGCGCGGGCAGGCCAGCGCCAGTCCGCAGGGCTTTGGCGGGCTCGGCTCGATCCTCGCCGGATTGGGCGGCGGCGGGCTGCTGTCGAACGTGCTTGGCGCCGAGCCGACCAATGTCGCGCAGGGCAATGACGTCCTTGGCCAAATCTTCGGCAACAAGGACACCAGCCGCGCGGTCGCCGCCGATGCCGCGCAGAAGAGCGGAATTTCGTCCGACCTGCTCAAGAAAATGCTTCCGATCGTGGCGATGCTGGTGGCGGGCTACCTCGCCAAGCAGCATGGGCAGGCGGGGCAGGTCCCCGCAGATGCGGGACAGGCGCCGGCGCAGGATGGCGGGATTCTCGGCCAGATCTTGGGCGGCACGGGCGCAGGGGGCGGCATTCTCGGCTCGATCCTCGGCGGGCTGACCAAGCGCTGATCATTCGGAAAATAGCGTATGATTGCGAGCGAAGCGCGGTCATCCGTCGTGGGAGATGGATTACTTAGCCGCGCTCACACAGGCGATTGTCGGTTGACGTTCACACGCGCTGTTGAAAAACGGCGGAAATGCGTTCGAAGTTGATGCCCCAACGAGGGAAACTGTCAACTTCATCAATTTCACCGATTTGGTGGCGCTCGCGGAGCGCTCCGCGGCGCGAATTGGCAGGAGCGCCAAAACGTGGCGACTCGCGTTTTTCGACGGTTAGAAAGAGCTGTTTCTAACCAAGCAGGCGAAATCCTACATCGCAAGTCTTATTTGTTCCCGGCGAAGGCCGGGGTCCAGCGCGCAGCGAGCTTCGGCTTCGCCGACCTGGACCCCGGCCTTCGCCGGGGAACTAGCTGGCGCGTGCTTGCGACCGGCACCAATGAAGCAAACGGCCAAGATATCAATTTGAGCTAGTGCGATGGGGGTGAAAGGCCCGACCTCAACGTGGGTCTCAAGACCGCGTCGTAAGGGTCGCGCGCCTGTCCTCAAACTTGTAACTAAGGCCGGCTGCCAATGCTTCTCTGGCCGTATGAACGACGTCGGTCCCGGCGTGTGCGAGAGGGATCGTGGCGGTGGCGGACGACCGACCATCCGAGAGCACTTCAATGTTTGATGTCGCAATCCGTGGCCTCAGCGACCCCTGCAACGCAACGAAGCGCTCGACGCCCTCGTAAGACCCCGTCACCGTCATTTTTCGATCAATCTGGCTGACAGTAGTTTTCTCAGCACATGCCGAAACCGCCCCGCAGGCCGCCAAGGCGACTAAAGTTACACGGCCAATCTTCACCGTCATTCCCCTGTTCACAGACGCCGTGCCATCGATCCATCATGTCCGCAATGGGTCGGGCGCGGACTTCGGACCTTAGCTCAGCCGCGCCGCGCCTCCACAATGTATTGATCGACATTCTTGGCCAGCACGTCGAGGGGGACGTTGCCGCCGAGGACGACGGCGTCGTCGAACGCGCGGAGGTCGTAGCGGGGGCCTAAAGCGGTCTGGGCGCGGGAGCGCTGGCGAACGATCTCCTGGTGGCCGACTTCGTAGCCGCAGGCCTGGCCGGGCCACGAGCAATAGCGGTCGACTTCGCTGGCCACTTCCATCGGGTTGGAGCCGTTGACGTCGACGAAGAAAGCGACGCCCTGTTCGCGGGTCCAGCGCTTGGCGTGGATGCCGGTGTCGACCACCAGGCGGCAGGCGCGGAAGGCGATCGACTGGAGGTAGCCCAGGCGGCCGACGGGGAAGTCGTCGTAGACGCCAAGCTCGTCGGCGAGCTGCTCGGCGTAGAGCGCCCAACCTTCGCTGTAGGCGTTGAAGGCGAGGATCGAGCGGATCAGCGGCAATTTGAAGGTATATTCGCCCTGCCACACGTGGCCCGGGATGGCTTCGTGGTGGGCGAGGTCGGGGAGGCTGTACTTCGAATGGAGGTTGGTCTCGCGCAGATTGATCCAGAACTTGCCGGGGATCTTGCCGTCGGGGGAACCCGGACCGCCATATGCGCCGGGCGCACCGGGTTCTTCCTCGGGGGGCAGTCGCTTGACCTCGAGATTGCCCGCGACGAGCGTGTTGAAGGCGCGGGGGAGCTGGGCGCGGATGATCTTGAGGCGCTCCTGGATGAACGCCATGATTTCCGCGCGGCCCTTGTCGCCCGGCGCGAACTGGTAGCGCGGGTCTCTGGCCAGCGCCTTCATCCGCTCGCCGACCGAACCCTTCGAATAGCCCAATTGGCGCAGGATCGGGTCCATCCGCGCGTGGAGCGCCTTCAACGTGTCGAGCCCGAGCTGGTGGATCGCCTCCGGGCTCATGTCGGTGGTGGTGCTGGCGCGCAAAGCGTAGCGATAATAAGCCTCGCCCCCGGGCTGCGCCCACACCCCCCCATCATTGCGCGCGAGCGGGCGCTGGCGGCGCAATTCGGCAAGCTGGGCGTCGAGCGCGGCGGCGACCGGGCCGCTGGCCAGCTTGCGCGCGCGCTGCTCCCAATTGCCCGGCATTCCCTTGGTCCGGCGGACGATCGAGTCGACCAGCCCGCCGCCGTCCTGCGCGCCCTTGGCCGAAGCGGTGAGTTGCTTGACGGCCTTGTCGTTGAGAAAAATGGGGAGGAGCACGCCGCGCCCCGCCGCGCTGCGCACGCGGCCAAGCTCGCCGGTCAATTGGGCGGGATATTGCGCGAGGCGGTCAAGATAGGCTTCGGCGTCGGCGGCGTTTTCGATCAGATGGTCGGTGTCGAGGAATTTGGGGGTGTCGAGATAGGCGCCGGTATTCTGGCTGACGACGTAGGGCGAGTTGCGCCACCCGCCGACCGCGACGTCGCCGTAGGGCAAGGCGAACCCTTTCAGGCCGGTGCGATAGGCGCTCTGGACGACCTGCAGGCTGGTCCGGGTGGACGGAGTGAGCGCCGACAGATCGAGCGCGTCGATCGCCGCGAAGTCGGCGCGGAGCATCGCCGCGAAGCGTTGTTGTCCGGCCTCGCTGCGGTCGCCAAGCTGGTGGCGGAGCGGCGCGCGCGCCCCTTTGTCGATATTCATCGAGGTCGCGGTTTCGGGCGACAGCGCGAGGTAGTGATCGGTCACGCGCTCGAGCAAGGCGCTCGCCTGGGCTTCGCTGACCTTGCGCCCGGTGGGCCGGGCGATCCCCGCGCCGCCGACCACCGCGCCGGCGACGCCGAGCGAGAGAGCAGTCAGCGTTTCGCGGCGGGACAGGGTCGATTGGGTCATGACTTCACTCCTTCACGCTTCGGGCAGCGCCCGGCTCGGCTCGACCTCGAGGCAGTTGCCGACCACGGCGATGACGGTGACCCGCTCGCCGACCGCCGCCGGGGCACCGCGCGCGGTCCACTCGCCGTCGCCGACGCGGACCCGCCCGCCATGTTCGTCGATCGGATCGACCACGACGAACGATTTGCCGATCATCCGCCGGCCGGGGTCGTTGAGCCCGATCATCTGTTCGGGGGTGTCCGGCTGGGCGTAGAAGCGCTTGCCGAGCATCACCGCGAGCGCCGCGTAGAGCGCGAACAGCACCAGCTGCGGCGCGATGCCGAGGTCGAACAGCAAGGTGAACACCCCCGTGGCGATCGCGGCCGCCATATCCTGATTCGGTTGGACCCCGAGGCTCAGCACCGGCCCGGTCAGGATGGCGTGATCGACCCCGCGCTTCTCCAGA
>CAXSCF010000009.1:10636-12059 GCA_964235815.1 uncultured Sphingomicrobium sp. | reverse complement strand
CGAGCGCCGCGTAGAGCGCGAACAGCACCAGTTGCGGGGCAAGGCCGAGCCCGAACAGCAAAGTGAACACGCCGGTCGCGATCGCCGCCGCGCCGATGAACAGCAAGAAGAAGCCGGGGGCGAGGACTTCGGCGATGAGCAGCACGACGCCGCCGATCGCCCACAGCCAGCCGGGTTCGAGGTGGTCGAGCATCAGCCCTGGATCCGCGGCACGCCGGGGACGCCCGGAAGCGTGCCACGCTCGGCCGTGGTCGCCGGCTTGGGCCTGGGCGCCGGCGCCGCCGCCTTCGACAGACCGTCGCCGATCGCCTCGCGCGCCAACTCGCCGATCCCGCCGAGCGTGCCCATCAACTGCGTCGCCTCGACCGGGAACAGGATCGTCTTGGCATTGGGCGAGGTGGCGAACATGCCGATCGCCTCGACGTATTTCTGGGCGATGAAGTAATTGATCGCCTGGACGCTGCCGCCCTCGATCGCGTCGCTGACCGACTTGGTGGCATTGGCCTCCGCCTGCGCCGAGCGTTCGCGCGCCTCGGCATCGCGGTACGCGGCTTCCTTGCGCCCCTCGGCCTCGAGGATCTGGCTTTGCTTCATCCCCTCGGCGCGGTTGATCTCATTCTGCCGCGCGGCTTCGGATTCGAGGATCGTCGCGCGCTTTTCGCGTTCGGCCTTCATCTGCCGAGTCATGGCGTTGACGATGTCGGCCGGGGGGCGGATGTCCTTGAGTTCGACGCGGGTGATCTTGACCCCCCACGCCTCGGTCGCATGATCGACCACGGCGAGCAGCCGAGCGTTGATCTCGTCGCGCTTGGACAGCAATTCGTCGAGGTCCATCGAGCCCATGACGGTGCGCAAATTGGTCGTCGAGAGCGCCATGATCGCATTGTACAGGTCGCTCACTTCATAGGCCGCCTTGGCCGCGTCGAGCGTCTGGAAGAACACCACCCCGTCGACCGCCACCATGGCATTGTCCTTGGTGATGATTTCCTGACCCGGAATGTCGAGCACCTGCTCCATCATGTTGATCTTCTGCCCGACGCGATAGAAGAAGGGGGGGACGAAGTTGAACCCGGGCTGGGCAACGCGGACGAAGCGCCCGAAATGCTCGATCGTGTAGCGATAGCCCTGGTGGACGATCTTGACGCTCATCATGACGAACAGGAGCACGAGCACGGCAATGGCAATCAGGAACGCGGTCAACATGATTTTCCCCTTTGGTGGCGTTCATAATGGCGCGTGGCGGCGCCGGCGGGAAGGGAAATCGGCATGGCGCTGAACCTGTTCGACAGACGGGCCGTGCTGTTCCTTCCGGCGAACAATCCGCGCGCGATCCTGAAGGCGCGGGGGAGCGACGCCGACCTCGTCATCCTCGACCTGGCAGATGCGGTGAAGCCGGGCGACAAGGGCGCGGCGCGGTCGGCGG
>CAXSCF010000009.1:0-10626 GCA_964235815.1 uncultured Sphingomicrobium sp. | reverse complement strand
GATGCCCGTCGCGATCCGCATCAACGGGGTGGGGACGGCCGAGCATGACGCCGACCTCGCCGCCCTCGCCAGCGCCAATTGCGACCTCGTCGTGCTGCCGTCGGTGCGATCGATCGAGGAGGTCAGGGGGATCAAGCTCGGCATCCCGCTCGCGGCGATGATCGAAAGCGCGGCGGCGGTGATCGAGGCGCCCGCCATCGCGCAGCATTGCAACGCGCTGATCGTCGGCACCAACGACCTCGCCGCCGACCTGCGCCTGCCGGGCGGCGACCGCGCGGCGATGGGCTATGCGCTCCAGGCGACGATCCTTGCCGCGCGCGCCGGCGGGATCGCGGTGTTCGACGGGGTCTATAATGCGATCGACGATCCCGCCGGGTTCGCCGCCGAAGCCGCGACGAGCCGCGCGCTGGGATTCGACGGCAAGACCCTGATCCATCCCAGCCAGATCGCGCCGTGCCACGCCGCCTTCGCGCCCTCGGCCGACGAACTGGCGCGCGCCGGGCGGCTGGTCGCGGCGGCGAGCGGCGGGGCCGAGCGCTTCGAGGGCGCGATGATCGAGACGATGCACGTCGATGCCGCGCGGCGGCTGCTTGGCCGCTCCGACCGGCGCTCGGGCGAATGACGGCATGAGCGGGGACAGCTGTCCGCGCATCGCTGGTCTCCCCTTGGCGAATCGCCCCGCGGCTGGCATGGGCGCGCATGGCCGACCTGCATGACGAGATCCCGATCGGACTGACGTTCGACGATGTATTGCTCCAGCCGATGGAATCGAGCGTCCTGCCGAGCGGCGCCGACACGTCGAGCTTCCTCACTCGCGAAATCCCGCTGCACATCCCCTTGCTCTCGGCAGCGATGGATACGGTGACCGAGACCGACATGGCGATCGCGCTGGCGCAGCTTGGCGGGATCGGCGTGCTCCACCGCAATTACAGCGTCGAGGCTCAGGCCGCCGCAGTGCGCGCGGTCAAGCGCTTCGAAAGCGGGATGGTGGTCAACCCGATCACCATGACCCCCGACCAGACGCTGGCCGAAGCGTTCGAGCTGATGAAGCAGCATCGCATTTCGGGGATCCCGATCGTCGAGGCGTCGGGCAAATTGGTCGGCATCCTGACCAATCGCGACGTCCGCTTCGCCGAAAATCCGCGCCAGCCGGTGCGCGAACTGATGACCCACGAGAATCTCGCGACGGTCCCGCTCGGCACCAGCCAGGAGGAAGCGCGGCGGCTGCTCCACCAGCGGCGGATCGAAAAATTGCTGGTCGTCGACGATGCCGACCATTGCGTCGGGCTGATCACCGTCAAGGATATCGAAAAAGCCGTCGCCAGCCCCAATGCGACCAAGGATGCCCAAGGGCGCCTGCGCGCGGCCGCGGCGACGACGGTCGGCGATGCCGGCTATGAGCGCAGCGAAGCGCTGATCGATGCCGGTGCCGACTGTATCATCATCGACACGGCGCATGGTCATAATGTCGAAGTCGCGCGCGCGGTCGAGCGGGTAAAAAAGCTGAGCAACAGCGTCCAGGTCGTGGCCGGCAACGTCGCCACCGCCGAAGCCGCCAAGGCGCTCGCCGGGGCCGGGGCCGACGCGATCAAGGTCGGGATCGGCCCGGGGTCGATCTGCACGACGCGGATCGTCGCCGGGGTCGGGGTGCCGCAATTGAGCGCCATCATGGCCGCCGCCACTGCCGCGCGTAATGCCGGCATCCCGGTCATCGCGGATGGCGGCATCCGCACCTCGGGCGATGTCGCCAAGGCCCTCGCCGCGGGCGCCTCGACGGTGATGATCGGATCGTTGCTGGCGGGCACCGAGGAAGCCCCGGGGGACACCTTTCTCTACCAGGGCCGCGCCTACAAGGCCTATCGCGGGATGGGCAGCGTGGGCGCGATGGCGCGCGGCTCGGCCGACCGTTATTTCCAGCAGGACATCAAGGACCAGTTGAAGCTCGTTCCCGAGGGGATCGAGGGGCAGGTCGCCTACAAGGGACCGGTGCGCGACATCGTCCACCAATTGGTCGGCGGGGTCAAAGCGGCGATGGGCTATACCGGCTCGGCAACGATCGCCGATCTTCAGGCGCGCGCGCAATTCGTCCGCATCACCAATGCCGGGCTGAGCGAAAGCCATGTCCACGATGTCACGATCACGCGCGAAGCGCCCAATTATCCGACGCGATAGGGGAGCGACTTGACCCCCTCAGCCCGCACTCAGGCGGCGATCGAAATCCTCGACGCGGTCATCGCCGCCGCGCGCGACGATGGCCCGCCCGCCGACGCGATCGTCCAGCGTTACTTCAAGACCCGTCGCTACGCCGGATCGAAGGACCGCCGCGCGGTTCGCGAACTGGTCTATCGCGCCATCCGCCGCTCGGGCGAACTCCCCGTCAGCGGTCGCTCGGTCATGCTGGGGCTGGCCGATGACGATGGCGAAATCGCGTTCGACGTCGAAGGTCACGGCGCCGCGCCGCGCGGGACCGGAGAGGTCGGCGCGGCCGCCGCGCTGTTGCCGGCGTGGATCGAGGGCGAGCTGTCGCCGCATGTCGATCGCGTCGAATGGCCCGCCTTGCTCCATCGCGCGCCGCTCGACCTGAGGGTCAACGCCGCCAGGGCCGACCGCGACGTCATGGCGTCGGCGATGGGGGGCGAGCCGACCCGCCTCAGCCCGTGGGGCATCCGCATGCCGAGCGAGACCAGGATCGACGACCGGCCCGAATATGCCGCAGGACTGATCGAAGTCCAGGACGAGGGCAGCCAGCTGATCGCGCTCGCGTGCGGCCCGCGCGACGGGCTCGATCTGCTCGATTTATGCGCCGGGGCAGGCGGCAAGGCGCTGGCGCTCGCCGCCGCAGCGCCCGGCGCGCGGATCATCGCCAGCGACACCAACCGCCAGCGGCTGAGCCAGATCGGGCCGCGGGCGACGCGCGCCGGGGCCACGATCGCGGTGCGGTTGCTCGACGCGGGCAAGGAGCAAGCCATGCTCGCCGATCTCGCGCATCAGGCCGATGTCGTGCTGGTCGATGCGCCGTGCAGCGGATCGGGGACGTGGCGGCGCAATCCCGAAGGGCGGTGGCGCTTGACTCCTGAACGGCTCGCCCGTGTCGCCGCGCTCCAGGCGCAATTGCTCGATCTCGCGGCGCCCCTGGTCAAGCCCGGCGGCGCGCTGGTCTATGCCACCTGTTCGATCCTCGCGCGCGAAGGCGCCGGGCAAGTCGCGCACTTCTTAGGGCGCCATTCAGGTTGGACGGCGCAGGACGTCGGCTTCGACGGTGGACGGGCCGATGGAGCCGGGCGATTGCTGACTCCGGCCCATGACTCCACCGACGGCTTTTTCGTCGCGCGGCTGTTGGCGCCGTGCTAGGCTGGCGCGATCGGTTGGAGAGAATGATGCGGTTCAGTCCCCTTGTGTTGACCTTAGGCCTTGCCACTTCGACCCTGGCGATTCCGGCCGCGGGGCAACGCCCCGACAACCAGATTGCCCCGCGCTCGATCGAGTTCGCCCGGCGTGGCGAGACGGCGCTTGCGGCGGGCAATTACAGCGCCGCCGACGATGCGCTCGAGACGGCGCTGGTGCTCGACCCGCGCAATCGCGGCGCGTTCGTGACGATGGCCAGGGTGGCGATCAAGCAGAAATTGTTCGGGCAGGCGATTCGCCTGACCGGCAAGGCGCTTAGCCTCGAGCCGACCGACCGGGATGCGCTCGCGCTGCAGGGCGAGGCGATGGTCGATGCGGGGGCGGTGCCGCGCGCACGGGAGACGCTCGCCAAGCTGCAGAAATTGTGCGCCGGTCCCTGCCCGCAATCGGCCACGCTGAGCGCCGCCATCGCGCGCGGCCCGGCGCTGGCCGAAGCCAAGCCGGCCAAGCCGGTTCAGCCCAAGAAGAATAATTAGGCGCTCAGGATACGCGCCACGGCGATGAAGTCGGCGACGGGCAGGGTTTCGGCACGCCGCGCCGGATCGATCCCGAGCACGGCCAAGGCATCGAGCGCGCCGGGCATGCCCTTCAGGCTCTGACGAAGCATCTTGCGCCGCTGGCCGAACGCCGCGGCGGTGAGCCGCTCGAGCAAGGCCGAATTGATTCCGGGTGGCTCGGCGGCGGGGCGAAGGTGGACGATCGCCGAGGCGACCTTGGGCGGCGGCGTGAACGCGCTGCGATGGACCGCGAGCGCGATCCGCGCCTCGGCGCGCCACTGCGCGGCGATCGCCAGGCGGCCGTAATGATCGCCCCCGGCGCTGGCGACGATCCGCTCGGCGACCTCGCGCTGGAACATCAGCGTCAGCGATCGCCACCACGGCGGCCACGGCCCGGCGAGCCAGCGCAGCAGCAAGGCCGTCCCGACATTATAAGGCAGATTGGCAACGATGTGGGCGCCGTCGCCGATCGTGGCGCGCTCGTCGATCTGCATTGCGTCGCCCTCGATCAGGCGCAGCTTGCCGGGGAAGTCGGCGGCGAGTTCGTCGAGCGCGGGGATGCAGCGGCGGTCGCGCTCGACCGCGACGACCGCGGCGCCGGTGTCGAGCAAGGCGCGGGTCAGTCCGCCCGGCCCGGGGCCGACTTCATAGACCGTGTCGCCGAGACCGATCCCGGGGATCGCGGCGATGCGGCCGAGCAAATGGCGGTCGAGAATGAAATTCTGCCCGAGCGCCTTCGACGCCGACAGGCCGTGGCGGGCGATGATATCGCGCAGCGGGGGGATTTCGCGCAGCGGGGGGGAGCCGCGCGGCGGCTCGGGCGGGGGGTCGCTCACCCGCGGCAGGCGGCGCGGATCGCGGCACTCGACTGCGCCTGGCGGATCGCCGCCGCCATCGCGCGCGGATCGGCGCGGTCGGCCCCGGCGATGTCGAACGCGGTGCCGTGGTCGGGCGCGGTGCGGACGATCGGCAGCCCGAGCGTGATGTTGACTCCGTCCTCGAAGTGGAGCGCCTTCAAGGGAATCAGCGCCTGGTCATGGTACATGCACAAGGCCGCGTCGTAGCGGGCGCGCGCCGCGGCGTGGAACATGGTGTCGGCGGGGTGGGGCCCGGTGACGGTCCAGCCTTCGGCGCGCAAGGCCTCGATCGCGGGGATGATATGCTCGATTTCCTCGCGCCCCAGGGCACCACCCTCGCCGGCGTGGGGATTGAGCGCTGCCACCGCGAGCCGTGGTTCGGCGATACCGAAGCTGCGCTGGAGCCCGCGCAAGGCGGCGCGGCCGCGCGCCTCGATCAGCCCCGCGGTCAGCGTCGCGCCGACGGCGGCGAGCGCGATGTGGGTGGTCACGGGAACGGTGCGCAGGCTCGGCCCGGCAAGCATCATCGCGACGTTGCTGGGCGACACGCCGCAGCGTTCGGCGACGAATTCGGTCTGGCCGGGATGAGCGAAGCCGATGCCGTAAAGCTGTTCCTTCGACACCGGGCCGGTGACGACTCCCGACGCGGTGCCCGACCGCGCCAGCCCGACGGCAAGCTCGAGCGCGTCGAGCGAGCAATGCGCCCCGGCCACGCTCGGGCAACCCGGGACATCGGCGCGCGCCGCGCTGATCGGCCACAGGGGCAGCCCGACGTCGAACGCGCTGTCGACCTCGCGCGGGTCCTCGATCACCACCACCGGGCCGTCCCACACCGCCGCCAGGCTGCGCGGATCGCCGACCGCGACGAACGGCGGCAGGCCGAAGGCGCCGCGATGATCCCAGCATTTGGCAATCACCTCGGGCCCGATCCCGGCGGGATCGCCGAGCGACACGGCAAGCGGCAGCGGGGTCATGGCTTAACGGAAATCAATCACCGCATCGCGCCGCAAGTCGCGCAAATAGCGGCGCGCGCGGGTGTTGACCCGCTCCTCGTTGAGCTGGCTGTAGACCTGGTCGAAGGTCGGGGCCGACGAACTGGCCTCGTCGCGGCCGCACATCACCAGCACGCGCACGCCATCCTCGATCGACCCGAACGGGCGCGTCGCCTGGCCGACCTGCATCGGCAGCATCATGTCCTGCAAGGCGGCAGGCAATTCCTTGAGCGCAACCTGGTCCGACTGGACCACCTCGCCGTTGAACGCGGCGGCCAATTTGTCGGCCCCGCCGCAGCCGCCCAAATCCTTGGCGGCATCGGCGAAGCGGGTCACCAGCACATTCGCCGCAGCGACCGAGGTGCCGGCCGGAATCTTGATTGCGACCTGCTTAAGGTTGAGCACCGCGGCGCGCGGATCGGCGGTCAGCACCTTGCGCTTGTCGATCAGCGAGACGATCGAATAGCCCCCGGGAACCGCGATCGGCTGCGACAGCGAATTGACCGGCATCTGGATCACCACGCTGCCGATCGCCTCGGGCACTTGTTCGGGCCGAATCCAGCCGAGATCGCCGCCGACGGGCGCGGTCGAGGATTCGCTAAATTGGCGCGCATAGCCGGCAAAGGACGCGCCCTGCTGGAGCGCGGCGGTGATCTTGTTGGCATTGGCGAGGACGTCGTCGCGGTTGGCGGGGTTGGCCGACAGATATATTTCGCCAATGTGATATTCGTCGCTGCCCTTCGCGGCCTCGAGCTTGGCGATCACGGCCTTCACTTCATCGTCGCCGACGCTGACTCCGCTTTCGATCTTCGCGCTCTGGAGGCGGCGCCACGCGATTTCGCCTTCGATCTGGCGGCGGATGGTGCGGATCGACGACCCCTTGGAGGTAAGGTAGGTCGCCATCTGTTCGGGGGTCTGCTTCACATTGCCCGCGACCCGCACCACGGCACGATCGACGTCCGACGACTTGACCAGGATTTCCTCGACCTTGGCGGCCTGGATCTGAAGCGTCTCGTCGATCAAATTGCGCAGCACCTGGGCGCGGAGACGGTCGACTTCGGTGTCGGGCACCTCTTGCCCGCTGGCGATGGCGAGCAGGGCGATCCGTTGATCGACGTCGGTCTGGGTGATGACTTCGCCGTTGACGATCGCGGTCGCCTTGACGACTTGCGGCAGCGGCGAGCCGTAGATCACCGGATTTTCAGGGAGCCGGAGCGAGGTCGCGCTGTTGACCGCGCGGGGCGCGGGCGTGGTCGCCGGAGCCGGCTTCGCCGCAACCGTCTTGACGGGCGCCGGGCGCGGCTTGACGACGGTCTTTTGAGTCGTGCGCGCGGCGGGCGCCGCACGCTTGGTCTTCGACGGGGGCGCCGCGGCCGCCATCGCGGCACTCGCCAGCGCGATCCCGATCGTTCCCAACAACAACCGTCGGCGCTGCTGCGCCGGTCCCAATTTGCTTGAAAAGCTCACGCGAAAATCCCTCAAAATCGGTCGATGTGTCACGCCTGCGCTAGGCGCTGCCCGCTGAACGACAGCTTAGCGTCCAAGTCCCTTGAGGGAAATGTTGAACGACAAGGTGCTGCCCTTGCGGAAGTCCCCGATGCGCTCATAGTCGCGCTTCCACGACACGCCAAGGTCAAGGCAGTCGTCCTCATAATTGAGCCCCATCCGCAACCGTACCGGCTGGAAGCCGTCGGCGGCGCTGGTCAGCGGATCTTCGCGGCTGCTGGTGAGGTCGAACACCGTCGCGGCGAACAGCGACCAGTAACGCAGGAACTTGACCCGCCCGGCAAGACGCAATTCTTCCTTGTCGCGCAAATCCTCGATCGCCGTGCTGATGTTGCGGTCGAGCCGCAAATAGCCGACCTGAAGGTAGGTCTGATTGGTGCCGAGCGTCAGATCGACCTCGTTGCGGCGTACCGCCAGATTGTCCTTGTCGACGCGGTAGCGGTGGGTGATGTCGACGAACCGGCCATAGCGCAGCCGCGTGCGGCCGACGATGTCCGAAACGCGATCGGTGAGCCCGGTGCCGTCGGGAAAGATGCTGAGCGCCTGCGTGATGCGAACGCTTTGCCCGACGATGCTCTGGATCGACCACAGCCCGCGATCGAGCTGATATTCGAGCCCGTAGGTGATGCGCGACCCGTCTTCCCACCGGTCGTAACCGGGAAAGCGATTGAGCGCGAACAGGTTGCTGTCCTCGAGGTCGACCGCGCGCGCATCCTCGTTGGGGATGGAAAGGTTGCGGGTCGGCGGCGTGAGCACGAGCTGGACGCGCGGGGTGAAGCGCTGGGTGCCGCCGAACATCGGCCCGATCAGCGGATAGCGCAAATCGGCGGCAAGCGCCCCGATCGCGCGCGCCTGCCAGCCGGGTGCGCCGCGATAATAAGCGATGTCGGTCGGCTCGGCACCGCTGCTGTGATAGACATCGCCGCGGGCATAAGCGGTCAGCGTCAATTCCTGCCCGCCGCGCGTCAGCCGGCGCAGGTCCCAGCGCGCGCTGGCGAAGGCACGCTGGGTATCCTGCCCCTCGATACGCAAAATCGACAGGCTATTGCCCTGGAGCTCGAACTTTCCGCCAAGCCACGGATCGTCAAGCCGCACGCGCGCGTCGATCGCGGGAAGCGCGATCGGGAAGCGCTTCTGGACATCGTCGACCCGCAGTCCCTCGAACGCCCAGCCGGCGATCGACAGATAAGCGTTGGGCGTGATCCGTTCAGCCTCGACGAAGCTGCGCAGACGATCGTCGCGGGTGATGTCGTAGCGCCGGGTGACGGTCTTGTCGGTGGCCAAGCGGATCGACGAGGTCAGACCCCATTCGGGGCTTAGCTGAAAATGGCCATTGCCCTCGATATAGGCGCGGATGCCATGTCCCGCGACGCTGTTCCCGGCGGCGTCGAACTGCGCCAGCGGATCGATCTTGCCATAGGTCAGGAATCCGCCAAGTTGATAGGCGCCAAGGCTGGTCAGATGCCGAAACCGCGCCTCGATCGCGGGCAGCGCCTTGGTGTAGAGGTGCGGGGTAAGGGTAAGGTCCTTATTGTCCGTCAGCCGGAGGTAATAAGGGGCGGCGATCTCGGCACCGTTCGAGCTCGAGAAGCTGAAATTGGGGATCAGCAGCCCGCTCGACGCGCTATTGTTCGATCCGTCGCTGATCGCGAACACCGGAAGCAAGGGCAGAGTCAGCCCAAGGATGGTCAGCCGACCAGCCTCGAACCGCAGGCGGCCCTTGACCGGATCGCGCGTCACCCTGGCGGCGCTGATCGTCCAGCTCGGGCGGCGCGGGCAACCGCTCGGGGTGGTCACCGGGCACGGGGTGTAGATCGCCTGGTCGAGGGTCAGCACACCATTGGTGCGGGTCGCGCGCTTGGCCGCAACGCGCCCTCCGCTTTCGAGCACCACGAGCAAATCCTCGATCGTCCCGTCACGCAACTTGTCGTCGAGCACGACGCGATTGCCGATCACGCGGTCGCCCTCGGGCGAAAGGATGACGACATTGCCGATCGCCACCACCGCGCCGGTATCGCGATTCCATTCGACGCGGTCGGAGGCGAGATAATAGCCGTCGCGGTTCATCCGCACCCGGCCCTCGGCAACGATCAGCGCGCTGGCATTGTCATAGCTGACCTGGTCGGCGCTGAAGTCGATGTCGTCGGCGGGGTTGGCCGCCGCGAGCTCGGGCGCCAGTGGTCCGGTGGCCACGGATGGCGGCGTACCCGGGGCGCGCGGCACGGCAAGGGGCTGCGCCGCCGCGCCGCTCGCCGCGAACAATAGCGGCAGCGCGAGGCACCCGGCCAATCTGAGCTCGATCCTCGCCACTATCCCCGCCCGGCACATCCTCACGCTGACGCCTTGGCCTATCACAACTTCGCCGCCAAGCGGCAATCTGTCGCCCGTCGCTGCTTTTTGCGTTCGCGCCGATGCCGGACTAAGGAGCGCGTCGAGCGCTTTCGCCGATTCAAGGGTAGTCTTTATGCACATTCGTTTCGCCGCCCAACGCCCCTCGGGCGACCATGCGCTGGCCCTGCCCATCGCCGGCACGGCGCGCGGAGCGCTCGACGCCTTTGGCGCGGCCAAGCCCGGGATCGAAGCCGCGATGAAGCGTCAGCGGTTCGAGGGCGAGGCCGGATCGACCGCCGATCATTATCTCGACAGCGACGGCGGGCGCCGCCTGGTGCTGATCGGCACCGGGGCCGCGGTGAAGCCCAATTCGGCCGAGCGGCTGGGCGGGGCGGTCACCGCGCGGTTGCTGACCTCGGGCGAGCAGGATGCCGTGATCGACCTCACCGGAACGGGGTTCGACGCCGATGCCGCGGCGCGGGTCGCCCTGGGTGCCAGCCTGCGTGGCTGGCGCCACGATCGCTATCGCACCCGGCTCAAGGAAAAGCTGCGCCCGACGCTCGAGCGGATCACCATCGTCGGCGCGCCCGACGGCGCCGAAGCCCGCTGGACCGAGCGCTATGCGCCGCTCGCCGAGGGCGTGATGCTGACCCGCGAACTCGTCGCCGAACCGGCCAACATCCTTTACCCCGAAAGCTTCGTCGAACGAGTCCGTCACTTGAGCGACCTCGGGGTCGAGATCAGCGTGCTGGGCGAGGCCGAGATGGCCAAGCTGGGGATGGGTGCCCTGCTCGGCGTGTCGCAAGGCTCGGTGCGCGATGCCCAATTGCTGGTGATGCGCTGGAATGGCGGCGAAGCGGGCGCGACCCCCACGGTGTTCGTCGGCAAGGGCGTGACCTTCGACACCGGCGGCATTTCGATCAAGCCCGCGCAGGGCATGGAAGGCATGAAGTGGGATATGGGCGGCGCGGGCGCGGTGGCCGGGGCGATGAAGGCGCTCGCCGGACGCAAGGCCAAGGCCAACGTTGTCGGCATCTG
>CAXSCF010000008.1:0-42925 GCA_964235815.1 uncultured Sphingomicrobium sp. | reverse complement strand
CGATCAGCCCGGCGAGCTGGCGCGCCGGCCAGCGCTTCTCGTCGAGGTTGGCGGCGAGGATCAATTGCTTGAGCAGGCGCAATTGGTCGTCGGTATCGAGGATGGTGAAATTGGACTGGAGCCCGACGAGTTCGGCGTGGGTGCGCAGCATCCGCGCGGCGACGCTGTGGAAGGTGCCGAGCCACGGCATCGATTCGATTGCCCCGCCGCTGATCCGCGCGATGCGCTCCTTCATCTCGCGCGCGGCCTTGTTGGTGAAGGTGACGGCGAGGATCTGGCTCGGCCACGCCTTGCGTGTCGCGATGAGGTGCGCGAGGCGCGCGGTCAAAGCGGCGGTCTTGCCGGTGCCCGCCCCGGCGAGCATCAGCACCGGCCCCTCGGTCGTCAGCACCGCCTCGCGTTGAGGCGGATTGAGGCCGGCGAGATAGGCGGGCTCGGGAGTCAAAGTCGGGGTTTCGGGCACCAATTCGATCTAGGGATGGCGGAACAGAAGGGCAACCATCGAGTTTTCCGAGTTACGCCCGATATCCCCATTATCCACAGGCCGAAAGGTATCGAATCCGCTTTGCGCGACTCGGGTCGGGGTTCATAAGCAATGGGTGATCGGGACGGAAGTCCCCGCCTCCCCGGAGCGTCGGCAACGACAGGATGGATGAGGAAGGGACGGAAGGTCCGATCTCCACCGGCAGGCGATGAGCCAAGACTTCGGTCTGGGTTCGGACCAGCTGGAAGAGGCGCCGGAAGAGCCAGTCTTTCCAGCGCGACACGCGGTATCCCTCGGGATGCAGGCGGCGCGACAGGGGATTGGTCCAAGAAGGGCCGCGGAAGCGAACGAACCCGTCTTCGGATTGGGATCGATTTTCGGAAGCGACGCCTGAGCTGGTGAGCCAGGATCGAGGAGCAGGTGACCTTCGGGTCGCAAAAGCTGACGAACACCGGCAGAACCTTCGCTCGGCGCATTGGGGG
The DNA here is from genome assembly GCA_964235815.1 of uncultured Sphingomicrobium sp. GTDB lineage: Bacteria > Pseudomonadota > Alphaproteobacteria > Sphingomonadales > Sphingomonadaceae > Sphingomicrobium. The sequence goes on along the minus strand of CAXSCF010000008.1, from coordinate 41,959 downwards.
CTGGCAGCAATGCCGGCCCCCATTTCTCGTTGGGGGCGCCGAGCCTCGCTGGACATTCCGATTGGATCGCCGGCGCGCGCCGCGGATGCGGCTGGCAAGCGATGCCGGCCCTTGTTCGTTCGGGGCCGACCTGATGCTGGTCCAAGCGATGCCGATCCCAGATCAACTGTACATCGTCTTGCCGCCGGCCGTTCGCGTCCCGGACGATCCTGGTCTTGTTCACCGCAGGCAATTCGAACCGCCGCGTGTAACGCGCGTTAAACACGCCGACTTCAATTTGCGTTGAGCGCCGAGCCATCATCGGTGATAGCAAGACGGCCGATTGGGCACTCGGGAGTCGTTGCCATGCACATGCTGTACGTCGCGAACCGATTGGCAATTGCCGTCGCGTTGATGATGCCGGCCCCGGCGCTCGCCCAGCGTGCCGGGCAATTGATCGCCGCAACCCCGGTAATCGAAACGCCCGTCGGGATGCAGGCATGGCGAGTGACGTACTGGACCACGACCGGCGCCGGAAAACCGCGACGAGTGACCGGAATGGTGGTCGGCCCGCGCGAGGCCTTGCCAGCGGCTCCGCGGCGCGTGCTGGCATGGACCCACGGAACGTGGGGGGTAGCGATGCGATGCGCGCCATCGCTCAGCGCGAACTTCTGGACCGTGACGGCGGCACTCGACGCCGTCCGCGCGGGCTATGTCGTGGTTGCGCCGGATTACCCCGGGCTCGGCAGCGCGGGCGGTCATCCGTTCCTGATCGGCGAGGATACGGCGCGAGCGACGCTCGACGCAGTGCGCGCGGCGGCCGCCATATCAGGCGCGGCGGCCGGCAAGCGCTTTGCGGTGTGGGGCGAATCGCAAGGCGGACATGCTGCCTTGTGGACCGCGCAGTTGGCGCGCGGCTATGCGCCTGACCTGACGTTGGTCGGCGCGGCGGCGGCCGCCCCGCCAACCGAGCTTTCCGAAAATCTGAGGATGACGTCGAACCGCGCGCTCAAGAGCTTTTTTACCGCCTACATCGGGACCAGCTGGTCACGACATTATGGCGCCCCGCTGGCGAGTTTCGGCAATCGATCGACACAGGGCATCATGACTCGGCTGGCGGATAATAATTGCATCGAGCTCAACATGAAGCCCAAGCTGGGGATGGCGCTGGGCATCCTGACGCTCAATATGCGGCTCAAATCGATCGACATCGGTCGGATCGAACCGTGGGCGACGCTGGCGCGGCGCAACAGCCCTACCCGAAGCGCGTTCGGTGTGCCGTTGCTGATCGCCCAGAACCCCCGCGACGATCTGGTCGCACCGTCCGTTACCCGCGCTCATGCGCGCGCGCTGTGCGCGACGCGAGCCCGGCTACGCTGGATCGATATCAAGGGAGAGGGCCACGCGACCAGCGCCAAGGATAACAGCGCGGCAACGCTGACGTGGATCGACGACCGGTTCGCGGGCAAGCCGGCGCCGAGCGACTGCGGCCGTATTTGAGGACCGGAAGCGTCGGGGTGACAGGCGCGACGGCGGTGGCTTGCGAGTGGCGGCAGGTCGCTTAGGCTGGACAGGCCGAGTGGGAGAGCGTGTCATGATGGTCGCTGCGATGATGATGGTGGTTTCGGTTGCCCAGGCGGGGCCGCCGGCGCCCTCGATCGGCGCGCTTACGGGGGTGAAGCGGTCAAGTAAGATGCCCGGCCCGCCGTCTCTTACCACGCCCCCGGAGGCGGTGCCGCCGACGCGGGCGCAAGGCAATATCGTGGCACTGTTCTCTGCCGGTGATTATCCGGTCGCGGCGCTCAGCGAGCGAGAGGAGGGGACTGTATCGTTCGTCGCCGGTATCGACCCCGCGGGGCGCGTCAGCGACTGCATGATCGCCCAAGGATCGGGATCGGCCAGCCTTGACCTGGCGACCTGCACGATCGTCCAGCGCCGCGCGCGCTACACCCCGGCGCGCGACGCGCGGGGGCAGGCGATCGCCGATCGCGTGACTGGGCGGGTCAAGTGGGTGCTGCCCGCTGCGCGGCCGGTGCCGTTCACGGATTCGCACCTTGCGGTGATTTTCACCGGCGGTCCGGCGGGCGAGTTGATCAAATGCCGGGTGTCGAGCAATGTGGTGCCACCACCGCCGGCAAGCTTCTGCGGCCAAGTGCTGTCCGTGGCTCAGCGCATCTCGCAACAGAGCAGGGGCAAGCTCAACCTGATCGGGCGCGAACTGGTGATGGACGAAGGGCTGCGGATTGGGGCGGCCGACTCGGTGCGGACGACCGGGCGCGGCGTTGGCGAGAATCTGGCGATGCTGACCGCGGCGGCGCTGGTCGTCGATGGCAACGGACATGTTTCGCGTTGTGAGGCGGCCGACGGCAACATGGATCCGCAGGGTGTCGAGCGCCTGTGCAGGGCTGCCGCCACGCGTTCGTTCGTCGCGCTCGATCCAGCCCTTCGCGATCGCTCGGAGCGCCAAGCGGTTCATTATAGGGCGATCTACACCCGGCCGATCGGCTGAGGTCGGGGCGCGGGTTGCGGGGCGACCGGGCGCGCGGCTAATGTTATGCGATGGCCGCTTCCCCCGCTTTGTCGATTGCGATCCTGGTCCATTCGCTGAGCGATGGTGGGGCGCAGAAGCGGCTCGTTTCGCTTGCCAACGGGTTCGTTGCGCAAGGCCATGAGGTTGCGCTGTTGGCAGTGTCGGGGGCGGTGTCGGGGGCGGGCGATGGGGCGCGATTGCTCGATCCGCGGGTGGCCACGGTGGTGCTCGATCCGGGGGGCAGACGACGGCTGATGGCGAGCTTTGCGGGGCTTGGAGCCTTGCGCGACTATCTCCGGCACACACGGCCCCAAGTGTTGTTGGCCGGGTCGAACCGAGTGCATGTCGTGGCGGCGCGTGCGGTCAGGGGGCAGGCGAGCCCGCCGCTGCTGGTCTTGCGCGCGGCGCGTCATCCGCTGCGGCGACGACCGTGGTCGACCCCGTGGAAGCGCATGCGCGAGACCATCCTGCGCCCGATCGAACGCGCCGCGCTCGGCAAGGCCGATCTGATCATTGCGGTGAGCGCGGAAAGCGCCGACGCGATCCGGGCGCTTGTGCGTCATCCCGAACGGGTGGTAGCAATCCCCAACCCGACGATCACCGCGGGGTTTCGCGAAGCGGTCGGCCAACCGGCAGCGCATCCCTGGTTCGATTCCGCCGCCGCGGGGGGCGATCCGGTAGTGCTCGGGGTTGGCCGGCTCAGCCCGCAAAAGGATTTCGAGACGTTGGTCGAGGCGCTTGCGATCCTCAATAAGGCGCGCCCGGCCAAACTCATCCTGCTCGGCGAGGGCCGGCTCCGCAGCGCGATCGAGGCACTGGTCGCGCGGCGCGGGCTGGTCGAACGGATTGCGCTGATCGGGCATGTCGATGGAGTCGCCGGGTGGCTGGCGCGCGCCGATCTGCTGGTGTCTTCGTCGCTGTGGGAAGGGTCGCCCGGCGCGATCATCGAAGCGTTCGAGGCAGGGTTGCCGGTGGTGGCGACGGCGTGTCCGGGCGGTTCGGTCGAATTGCTCGCCGACGGCAAGGGCGGGGCGCTCGTCCCGGTGCGGGACCCGCTCGCGATGGCGAAGGCGATCGCGACCCTGCTCGACCGACCGCGCGATCGTGACACCGTGCGGGCGCTGGCGCGGCCCTATCAGGATGACGGGCGCGCCGAACTTGCCTATCTCGCCGCGATCGCAGGCGCCGCGGCGGACCGGCAAAAAACGGCCGCGCCCGACTGAGCACCGCCGCTTGATGTCGCCTTCGCCCATACGGGCTTCGGCCTAGTCGGTCAGATTGGCCGGCACCTTGCCGCCGTTCGCGGCGAGCTGGCGCATCACTTCTTTTTGCAGCCACATGTTCATTTCCGCGCTACCGTCCTTTGCGCCGGTGTAGCCGAGCTCGGTCGCCAGTTCCTTGCGATTGTCGAGGCTCGAATCCATGCCGAGGACCTTGAGCAAGTCGACGATCGAGGTTTTGTAGTTAAGGTCGCTGTGGCCACCCTGCTGGGCGATGCTGTCGAGTGTCTGGCCGACATCGACCTGACCGGCCGGCGCGGCGCCACCGACGGTCGGGGCCGGGGCCGGGGCAGGCTGGGTCCCGGCAGGGGCACCACCCGCCATGCCGGCGGGAATTTGCGGGCGCGCGGCGGGGTCGGCGGCCTTATGACCGAAAATCGCGTCCTTGATCTTGCCGAAAATGCTCATGTCGTCTCTCCAATTAGGCCTTGAGGCTATGCTTGAGTTGGCTCATTTCGTCATGCCCGCTTTTGACCGAAGCATAGGCCGTTTGGACCAGCGTGCGGCTATCGCTCGACAGATTGTCGTCCTTGAGCGCTTCTTCATATTTGGCCTTGATATGATCTTCGCCGCGCTCCACTTCGGCGACGATCGCCGTGTCGTCGCGATCGGTGACGGCGGCCTTGAGATTGACGAACGCGCGATGGCCGGCGGCAAGGATGGTGCCGTCGTCCTCGGGGTTGCCGCCAAGCCGCTTGACCTCTGCGCGAAGCTGTTCGGCGACCGACGAGCGTTCGCTGGCGCGGGCGGTGAACAGTTCGGCATAGCGCGGATTATCGACATCCTGCGCCGACGTGCGATAGCCGTCGACACTATCGATGGTGGTGGCGATCAGCCCGTTGAGGGTGCTGATGTCGTTGCTGGTGTCGCTCATGTCGAAGGATGCTCCAAACGATGGGTAATGGCGCTGCAACGCGTCGTGAGCGCCGAAGGTTCGCGGGGCGTTGCGATAATTGCGCCGGGGCGTGGCGAAAGCTTGCCCGCTGGCGGTGCGCTGGGCATGACACGGGACAAAGCGGACGGTGAGAGGGACTGTTATGACGATGGGGATCGTGGCCGTGCTGGCGAGCGTGGCGCTGGCGACGCAGCCGACCGGGACGGCGGCGCTGCAGCCGACGAGCAAGTGGAATGTCGACTTTGGCGATGCGCACTGCATCGCGATGCGCAATTACCGGACCGAGGCGGCGCCGCTGATGCTGGCGTTCAAGCCGTCGCCGGTCGGCGATGTGATGCAGGTGTCGGTGGTGCGGCCCGGCGGCAAGACCGGCGCCGACCAGTATCCCGGGACGCTGACGATCGGTGCCGGGGCGCCGGTCCAAATCAGTGTGCTGGGATATCATGCCGCGAGCGGCAAGAACCGCGTCGCTTCGGTCAATCTGCGGATGGAGCAGTTCGCGCCGCTGCGGACGGCGAGCGCGGTGCGGCTGCGCAGCGCGCAGGAGATCGACGCAACTTTTGCGCTGACCAACATGGCGCCGGTGACGCACGCGCTCGATCGGTGCGTGACGGGGTTGCGCGAACGGTGGAACCTCGGCGAGCCGCACGCGGGGTCGGTGCGCGACCTGCCGCATCCGATTGTCGCCCTGGGCAGTCAGTTCACGTCCGACGACTATCCGCACGTGGCGTTGATCAAGGACGCCGGAGGATCGGTGGCGATGACGATGCTGATCGACGAGCGGGGCAAGGTGGCGTCGTGCATGGTTACCGCGACCAGCGGTTATGCCAGCCTTGATGCTCAATCATGCTCGATCATGGTGTTGCGGGCCAAGTTCGCCCCCGCGGTGGGCAAGGACGGCAAGCCGATCAAGAGCGGCATCACCCAAGTGGTCAAGTGGATGGTCGACCGCTAGGCCCCGACCGCGGCGATCTTGGGCGAGCGGGCGGGGAGTTTCTTGCTTCGGCCCATCGTCCAATTGGCCTGCATCCGCACTTGCGGATTGGGGACGCACCAGACTTCGCCGCCGTCATCCATCGCGATCACCCACAGCAGATCGAATTCCTGGCCATAATCGATCACCGCCACGGCATAGCCGCTGCCGCGATCGACGACATGCATCGGCAAGGGCGGATCGAGCTGGGTAAAGGCCATGGCGTCAGAACAAGCGCCGCCGACGCCGGTTCCCGCTGGCATCGCCCGCGCCGCGCGGCTAGCACGGCGGAGCAATTCCAAGAGGAGAGTCGGTGATGGTGCGGACATGGATCAAGCTTGCGGTGGCGAGCGCGGCATTGACGTTGAGCGCGGCAGGGGTGTGCGCCCCGGCCAATGTCGCGGCGGCGGTGGCGGCGACCAGCGAGCGGATGCCCGACAATGTGGGGCGCGACGAAGGGCGCAAGCCAGCGCAATTGCTGGCCTTCCTTGGCCTCGAACAGGGCATGAACGTGCTCGATCCGTTTGGCGGCAACCGCTATTGGACCGAAATCATTGCTCCCGCGGTCGGACCCACGGGGAGCGTCACGGTGTGGCAGCCGACGCAATTCATGTCGGACAAGACGCGCGCTTCGTTCGCAACCTATCTTGCGACCCATCGCAACGTCGCCTTCACATCGAGCCCGTTCGAGTCACCCAATTTCGCGCCCAATTCCTATGATTTCGCGCTGATCAACCTCGATTATCACGATGTCTATTGGCAGAGCGACAAGAACAAGATCGTGCGGATGGAGCCGCAGGCGTGGCTCAAGATCCTCTATGCAGCGATGAAGCCGGGGGCGATCGTCGGAGTGGTGGACCATGCCGCCAAGGCAGGAAGCGAGCCGCGCGCCTCGGTCGAGGCGATGCATCGCATCGATCCCGCAGTGGTCAGGGCCGACTTCAAGCGCGCGGGGTTCGTGCTGGTCGGGGAAAGCCAGTTGCTGCGCAATCGCGCCGACGATCACCGCCTCGGCGTATTCGACCAGGCAATTCGCGGCAAGACCGACCGTTTCGTCTTGAAATATAAAAAGCCCGCGCGGTGAGCGATGCCGTGGGCGCTCGCCCGCGTCCGAACCGCTCGTCATTGTGGGTGCTTGCCGGCCTGGTGCTCGGTCTCCTGATCGGCGCGCTGATGGGGCAGGTCGCGGACAGCGTTCGCGACCCCGCGGTAAGGCTAGCCTCGAGCATCGGCGGGCTCTGGCTGGATGCGCTCAAGATGACGGTCATCCCGCTGATCATCGCGCTGCTCGTGACAGGGATCGTCGGCGGGGCCGATGCGGCGCGCGCCGGCGGGGTCGCGGGAAAGTCCTTCGCCTGGTTCGTCGCGGTGCTGACCGGGTCGGCGATCTTCGGCGCGGTGATGATGCTCACGCTGCTCAACCTGTTCCCGCTTCCGGCCGAGGCCGCGGCGGCGTTGCGCGCGGGATTGACCGGGGTCGATGCGCATGCCGCAAGCGCTTCGGTTCCGACCCTCGACGACTTCATTCAGGGGGTGATTCCGACCAACCCGTTCGCGGCGGCGGCCAATGACAAGATCCTGCCGTTGGTCGTATTCACGGCAATGTTCGCCTTTGCCGCCAGTCGAATCGCGTCCGATCAGCAACGCACCATCGCCACCTTCTTCAAGGCCATCGAGCAAGCCATGCTGGTGATGATCGGATGGGTGCTGTGGCTCGCTCCGGTCGGTGTGTTCGGGCTCGCCTTTGCGGTCGGCGCGGGAGCCGGCGGAGCGGCCTTTGGTGCCGTGCTGCACTATGTCGCGCTGGTCTCGTCCATCGGCATCCTGGTGATGCTCGCCGGCTATGTGATCGCGATCGTCGCGGCGCGTTGGTCGCCAAGCCAGTTCGCGCGCGCCATCGTCCCGTCGCAGGCGGTGGCGATCTCGACCCAGTCGAGCCTGGCGTCCTTGCCCGCGATGCTGACCGCGGCGCGTGGGCTCGGCGTCCCCGAGCGAAATGCCGACGTCAGCCTACCGCTGGCGGTGGCACTGTTCCGCGCGACCGGCCCGGCAATGAATATCGCGGTGGCGATCTACGTCGCTTATTGGTTGCAGATCGATCTGACGCCTTGGACCCTCGGCGCGGGAATCGCGGTGGCGTCGGTGGCCAGTTACTGGGCGGTGAGCCTGCCAGGGGCCTTGTCGTTCGTGACCTCGATCGCGCCGATCGCGTTGGTCATGGGGGTGCCGATCGAACCGCTGGCGCTGCTCATCGCGGTCGAAGTGGTGCCCGACATCTTTCGCACGCTGGGCAATGTGACGATGGACGTCGCGGTGACCGGCGCGGTGGCGCGGGGTGCGCGGGAGGCGACGAGCGAGTAGCTTTCAGCGGCCCGCGATCTGGCGGACCTGATCGGCGTAGAGGCGGCCGACGGGTTGTTCGCTGCCGTCGGCGAGGCGCGCGATCCAGCGGCCCGAGGGATTGCGGGCAAAGCCGGCGATGGTGTCGCGTCGCACGATCGCCGAGCGGTGGAGGCGAACGAACAGCGCCGGGTCGAGCCCGTCCTCGAGCGCGGCCATCGAATGGTGGATCAGCCAGCTGCGCTTGCCGACGTGGAGCCGCATGTAATCCCGCTCGGCCGAGACGCGGTCGATGTCGCGCGCGGCGATCCGCACCAGCCCGCTCATGTCCGACGCCCAGAATTCCTCGAGGAAGCGCGGCGTCGGCTGATCGTCGGTGACGGCGTCCGGCCCGCGCTGGGCAAGAAAAATGCGCGCCCGATCGAGCGCGCGGTCGAGCCGTGTCGAATCGGCGGGTTTCATCAGATAATCGACCGCGGCCACTTCGAACGCGGCAACAGCGAACTGGTCGTATGCGGTGACGAAAATCACCGCGGGCGAGCGCGGCAGACGCGACAGCGCGCGCGCCACCTCGATCCCGTCGAGCCCCGGCATGGCGATGTCGAGCATAACGACATCGGGCGCGGTCCGCTCGGCCAGCGCGACGGCTTCGCTGCCATCCTGTGCGGTGCCGACCAGCGCGACTCCTTCGACCCGCGCCAGCAGCAGGTTGAGGCGTTCGCTGGCGAGCGGTTCGTCGTCGGCGACGAGGACACGCAGCGGCTCAGTCATCATGATCCTCGATCGGGAGCGCGATCGACACTTGATACCCGCCCGGGATCGGACCGAACCGGCAATCGGCGCGCTCGCCATAATGGGCGTCGAGCCGCTGGCAGACATTGGCGAGGCCGAGCCCGGTGCCTTCGTGGGCGGGGACGGCTGCGGGGATCGTCGGGCCCGCCTCGGCGAGGCGGTTGGTGACGTCGATTTGGAGTCGTCCCCCATCGAGCCGCCGCGCGGAAATCGTCAGCAGCACCGGGTCGCGGGTCGCCGATACGCCATATTTGATCGCATTTTCGACGAGCGGCTGAAGGATAAGGGCAGGGACTGTGATGCCTTCGAGGTCGGCGGGGACGTCGATCGCAAACCGCAGCCGTTCGGGGAACCGGATTTTTTCAATATCGAGATAGAGCCGCTGGAGATCGATCTCCTGCGCCAGCGTGACGTCGGCCGAGGGATCGAGCGACAGGCTGGTGCGGAAAAAGGTCGACAGCGCCATCAGCATGTCCTCGGCGCGGTCGGCGCGGCCGCTCATCACCAGCGCGCTCAGGCTGTTGAGGGTGTTGAACAGGAAGTGCGGGTTGACCTGATAGCGCAGCGCGCGGACCTGCGCCCCGTGCGCCGCGGTCTCCGCCTCGGCCAGCCGCCGCTCGGTCAGGCGTATCTGCTGTTGCTGGGTCATGGCGATGAAGATCGCGCTCCACGCCGCGAACAGGAAGAACCAGGTGACCGTTCCGTCCGCGAGCAAGCGCGGCATCTTGGCCGCCATGATCTGTTCGATCGGGGGCAAATTGACTTCAAGCTGATCGCCATTGCCCTTGACGATGCGGACATTGCTGCCGTGCTGGACGAAGCGCGCGCCGTCGCGTGTGGTGATGCTCGACCGCTCGCCGCCACGCAGTTCGTGGGTCGCAACCGCGATCGAGACCATCGACAGGATTGCGGCACAGGGCAGTGCGACAATCGCGGCGACGATCGCCATGCGGCGGACGCTGCCCCCGCGCGCAAAAAAGGACAGGGCGAGATAGATCATCGCGGTCAATGCCACGCCGACCACGGCATTGATGATCCGGTAAGCCATAGCCGAGGCGGCTTCGGGGCCGAGCAAGGCACGCAACAGCACGGTGGCGAGGTAGAACAGCCAAAAGGCGCCGATCGACCGAAGCGCAAGCGGCCAATCGCCAAAGCGCGAACGCCAATCGATGGCGGCGCGGCGCGGGATCACTCGGACATGCTGCATGCGCGCACTTTGCGCCCGAGCCTTCCCAAGCGCAATTGGCGATGCCGCGCTTGGCAGAAGGCCCAACCCCGCCGGTCGAACAGCCGCGGTGCGCAAAGCCGTTTGGCCTGGAACGAAGGTTTGGCCGTGGTCGTTGGCGGGACAGGCAAGAGACGGGAGAGATGATATGAGCCAACATAAGGACACGGTGCAGCCACGGGCGCCGACCGAGCAGCGCGCGCCCGAACGTGAACTCGAACTCACGCTCAAGAAGAATCCCGACGACCTCGATGCCAAGGTCGATGTTGGCAGCGACGAATCGATGGACGCCTCGGATCCCGTCGCGGCGACCGCTCCGGGCGGCAATGAGCCGGTGCCATCGTCGGGCTTTCCCGAGGACGACTAAGCGCTTCCCTCGCAAAGCCGGACCATAATCGTGCTGTAAAACACACAGCCGGCGGAGGATGTCGCCGCCTTTCGCGTTTTTAGTTGCTCCTGTGCCGCCCCTCTGATTCATTGATGAACGGGGGGTGGGACCATGGTTAAGCGTTTTGAAACCAACGCGGCCGCATGATCCTTCCGAGGCAAGAGGAGCCGCGATCATGACGACCAAAACCAGTCAGCCGGCCGGTGGCGCGCTGCTCATCAGCGAGATGAAGGAGTTCGCCGGCTTTCCCAAGGCGACCCAGCGCTACGTCCGCCGCTCGCTCGACGTTGCTTTCTCGCGCTCCGATCCGACCGGAACATGGGCACGCGACGATATCGAGGCCGCCGCGATTGCCGCCCAGGGGCGCTTCTACAAGCAGCTTGAGCATCTTCGCCTGCAGATCCCCGACGACAGCGGGCTCGACATGATCGAACCGTTCCTCGGCATGCTGGTCACGCTGGCCGCTTTCGACCTCGGCCAGGACCGCCTCCCCAATTTCGCTGCCTTCCGTTTCTTGTACGAGCGGTTGCTTGGCGCGGGCGTCCGGCCGTGGCTGCCTGCGGCATTCTGTGCCGCCGCCGCCTTACCGCACCTCCACCCTGAGCGCCGCCGCGGGCTGCTCCAGTCGATCAGTGAAAGCGCCGCGACCGCGCCGGGCTGGTCGAGCCGCGAGCCGGTGTTCTGGCCCGAATGGGTGGAAAAGGTCGACATCGCCGCGGCGGCTTAAGACTCCGCTCGCAAGGACGGGAAGATTTCGCGGAGCGCAGCAAGGCTGCGCTCCGCGTTTTCGTGCGTGATGAACACCCCGCCGGCATCTTCCCACTTGCCGCGATGCTGGTCGCGGTCGTCGACCAGCACGTCGCCGCCCCTCATGTAGCGCACCTTGTCGCGCGCCATGCAGGTGATGATCGGGGTGCCTGGGAAATGGCGCTCTGCCCACGCCACCTTCTGTGGCGCCGCCCAAGTGCCGAGCGGAAGCCCGGTCAGGATCGTCGGCCGCAGATGCGCGACCGCGTCGAACAAGGCGCGCGCATCGTCCATCAGCGGCAGGCTGTCGTAAAAATCGGGCGCGCTCGCCAGCCGCCGCCAGAATTCACGCTTCGAATAGCGTTCCTCAAACTGTGCCGGGGTCATGCCGCCGAGGACTTCGCGCGCGCCGGCATCGAAATCAGCCAGAACCCCGTCGCAGTCGAGAAACAGCTTGGGCATCAGATCCGCGCCGGGCGGAGCGTGATCGGGACGGGATGATCGAGTTCCTTCCAGGCGCATCCCTTTAGCACGTCATTGCTTTCGCGCGCGCGGCGGCCCTCGCCAAGCGACCAGGTGATATGAAAGGTCGCGCCGTCGGAGCGCTCGGTTTTGCCGTCGATCGTCACCACCAGCGCCTCGACCCCACGCTGATCGTCGATCCGTCCGACGATTGCGGCGCGGACGGGCGCCGGCAAATCGCGATCCTCAGCTTCGGTAGCGAGCGTGACGTGGTGCGCGACGGGGGTCGCAAAACGCGGCGGAAATTGCGTCAACAACGCGGTCCGCTCCGCTTCATCGAGCATCCAGCCGATCACCGATCCGGGCTTGGCCATGTCAGGACGCGCTGGGTGGATTGGCCGCAAGCTCGGCGAGCAATTCGGCGGCGAACTCGCTCAGCGTGTCGTCGCGCGCGCCAAGGATCGCGATGCGGTCGCCGCGTCGCGCCTCGGCCAGCAAGGCGGTGCCAATCGCGTTGCGCAGCGGGATGTGGGTCGCCAGCCCGCCGGCGGCGCGCACCGCATTGGCCAGCCAGTCCGATCCGCGCGACTGATCGACCGTGCCGCCCTGATAGACCGGGTCGGGGAAGAACAATTGGTCGCCGTCGCGCAGGCCGCGGGCAAAGGTCCGCGCCAGTTCGTCGCCCATCGTGGCGAGCGGCCCATAGCCGTGCGGTTGGAACATGATCAGGAGTCGGCCCGGATGGGCGGTCAGTGTGGCGAGCGTCGCCGCAATCTTGTCGGGGTTGTGACCGAAATCGTCGATCACGGTGACGTCGCCGGCGGTGCCGACGGTCTCGAGCCGCCGCTTCAATCCGGCGAAGCGCCCCAAGGCGACAATCGCTTCGCCGAACGGAAGATCGAGCGCGTGGACCGCGCCTAGCGCGGCGAGCGCATTCATCGCATTGTGACGGCCGGGGACGGCGAGGCTGACGGCATGAGTCTGTCCGCCGACAGTGAGCGAGAAGCGCGCTCCGTCGGGCGTGAGTTCAAGATTTTGGGCACGCAGCGTGGCCCCGGGGGCGTCGAAGCCGAAACCGATCAGCTTTACCGGATCGACCTGGTCGGCGATCACCCTGCTTTCGGGATCGTCGAGGTTGACCACGGCCTTTGCCGCAGCCGCAAGGAAGCCCGCGAACAAGGCGCGCAATTCGTCCATCGATTTGTGATCGAGGCTGATGTTGCCGAGCACCGCGACGGTCGGCCGGTAAAGCGTGATCGAGCCGTCGCTTTCATCAACCTCGCTGACGAACAATTCGGGATCGCCGACCAGCGCCGAGGCGAACGGGGTTTCGGGGGACACGAAATTTTTCATCACCGCGCCGTTCATGACCGTCGGCTGGCTGTGCAGGACGTGGAGCATCCAGCCGATCATTCCCGTGACGGTCGATTTGCCGCTGGTCCCGCCGATCGCGATGCTGGTGCGCGCGGCGTTAAGCAATTGCGCCAGGAGTGGCGGGCGGGTGAGATGATCGAGGCGAAGCTCGGCGGCGCGGACGACGTCGGGGATCGACGGCTCGACCGCCGCCGAGGTGACCAGCGTCGACCCTTCCGCGACCCCGCTCCCGTCCTGCGCGAACAAGCGAATGCCGAGTGACTTCAAATAGTCGAACTTGGCGGCGAGGCGCCCGGCGTCGAGCGCGCGGTCGGAGCCGCTGACGCGAGCCCCGGTGGCGCGGACGATCGCGGCGAGCGGCAGCATGCCGCTGCCGCCGATACCGCAGAAATGATACTTGCCATGCTGGTTCATGGCGGCTGCCCTATGCGGCGAGCGCGGCTTGTGCAAATCCTGGTGCCATGAAGATCGCCGTCGTCGCGCCAAGTTGTTCGCTTGCTCCCGAAGCCGCCGAGGCGGTGTGCGCGATCGTCGCGGCGCGCGGGGACGCCGAGCTGTTCGTTCACGATCAATGCGTGGCCAGCGCGGGGCACTTTGCCGGCCCCGATCGTCAGCGGCTGGCGGCGCTGCGCGAGGTGATGGCCGATCCGGCCATCGACGCGGTGTGGTTCGCGCGAGGAGGTTACGGGTCGAACCGCATCGCCGAAGCGGCGGTGCGCGACTTGCCCGAGCCGGCGCGGGGCAAGATGTATATGGGCTATTCGGATGCGGGGTTTCTGCTCGCAGGGATGCACAAGGCCGGGCTCGATGTGGCACACGGGCCGATGGTCCAGGATGTGCTGCGCGACGGGGGGGAGGAGGCGATCCACCGCGCGCTCGACTGGCTTGTGCGGCGCGACGCGGGCGCACTGGAGCCCGGGCTCGCACCGGGCAAACGGGCGATGGCGTTCAATCTCACTGTGCTGTCGAACTTGCTCGGCACCGCGCTCGAGCCCGATTTTACTGGCGTCGACTTGCTGATGGAGGATGTCGCCGAGCATGAATATCGCATCGACCGTATGATGTTCCACGTCACCGGCAGCGCGGCGATACGCCGCTGCGCCTCGATCCGGATCGGGCGCGTGAGCGAGGTGCCTGATAACGATCCGCTGTTCGGGAGCGGGCCGCACACGATCGTCCGCGACTGGTGCGAGCGGGCCGGAGTCAAGTTCGGCGGGGAGGCGGAGATCGGCCATGATGCGCACAATCGGATCGTACCATTCCATCTTGCGCGCGATTAACCACCCCGATTGCGCGCCCCTCTTGCGTAGAGGGGAATTTCGCGCTCTACCTTGGCGCGCAATCAACAGGAGGGCCGCATGGCAAAAGAAGCAACGACCGGTACACCGCGCAAGGCTGGAGGCGGTCTCGCCCGTCCGGTCCAACCGTCGCCCGAACTGGGCGCCGTGGTCGGCAACGACCCGTTGCCGCGCAGCGAAGTGGTGTCGAAGGTGTGGGATCACATTCGCAAGAACAATCTCCAGAATCCCGCCAATAAGCGCGAGATTCTGGCCGACGACAAGCTCAAGAAAGTGTTCGGCGTCGACAAGTGCACGATGTTCGAAATGAACAAGCATCTGTCCAAGCACCTGACCAATCCGGCCAGCTGAACTACTCTCAGCTGCTTGAACGACGATAAGGGGTCCCGGCATAATCCGGGGCCCTTTTTCATGCGCTTCGGTTTGCTGCGAGTCGCGGCCGATCAGGCGCGAAAGGCCGATGCGAGCGGCTCGCTGGTTACCGGATAACCGCGTCCGGCGGGGATGCAGACGTGCGGTGCGCCATCACGCTGCTCGACCCAGGGGATGATCGTGTCCAGCGAATGCCGCGCCGCATCCGCCCGAGCCTCTTCGAACGAGGCGAAGCACGCGATCCGCTCGAGATTGCGCTTGGTCGGGAAAATCGCGTGATCTGTCCCGGCGGCAATCCGATCGAGCAAGCTCCGCGCCGATGCCCATTCTGCCGCTGCGCATTCTTCGGGCTGAGCGACCGGCTGCCAGACGCCGGGGAGCGCGACGGCGAGAAAGAATATCGTGTCGAACCGCCGCGTCTGTTGGAAGGCGGGCATCCACCGTGCGAACGGGCTCAGGGCATCGAGGTCCAAGGAGAGGCGGTGACGTTTTAGCAAGGCACCCAGGTCGCCGCCATCGATCAGCGCCCTTTGGAGGATTGGACCGAGCGCGGGATCGACCGGGCCGGCAAGCCCGACCAGCACCGCGCTTTCCTCGATCGTCTCGCGGATCGCGGTGATGCGCGGCGCGTCGTCAGCCCGGCCGAGCGCGGCGGCAAGCGCGTGGTCGGCGGGATCGACCCGGCCACCGGGGAAGACGATCGCGCCGCCGGCAAAGGCCATCCCCGCGGCACGCTCGACGACCAGAATAAGGGGCGCTCCACTCCCCGCGCCAGGGCGCATCACGATCAGGGTCGCGGCGGGGATCGGCGGGGCAGGCTCCATCTGTCCCTCATAAGCACACGCCGACAAAGGAAAAGGGCCGGAATTCCCCGCAGGAATTTCCAGCCCTTCCGTTTCCCTCGACCGCCAGGGCCGAAGGAAAGCGATTACATCGCGTTCACTTCGGCCGAGTTGGCGGTCGCGGCGTTGACGTCGGCATCGTCGATCGCCTCTTCCTTGCGATCGCCTTCCTTGCGGAGCGAGTCGGCCTGATTGCCAAGCGCGTCCGATTCGGCGCCATTGGCGGTGTTGTCGGCCATCGCGTCGAGATTGTCGGCGGCGGCCTGATAATTGTCGTTGACGTTGTCGCCGAGGGCATCGTCACCCTTGCCGCCGCAAGCGGCGAGGGCGAGGGCAGCGGCGCCAACAATGGCGAAAGACAGCTTCTTCATTCGAAAGTCCCCTTGTTATCAGTGCGCGGCGATTTCGCCTCTTCTACACGGAGGGTTCCAACGCCGGTCACTTCGTAACGGTTCCGCGACGGTCGATCAAAAGTCAACTGCTTGCATCGCTCCGGGCGAAGGCTTATCCTGGGCCTGCCGGGAGTGCGCAAGCGCTGGCGGCTATGTCGGTAGAGTATTTGGTGGAATAGGCATTTTGGACCCGGGGGGCAGTACCCCGGCGCCTCCACCATCAGCGTGGACCTGCGTTTTCATCGTCGAGGACGCCGCTGCTGATGGGGGCGAAACAGGATCGACAAGTGCAATAAAGGCCAGGTTGCCGATCGGTATGAGACCACCGCAAAGGCTCGTTCACACAAGTGCCAACGATAATCAGGCTCTTGCGATTGCCGCGTAACTGACGGCCTCACGGTCATAAGTTACTAGGACAAAAGCGCGGTTGGACCCCGCCGGGCAACAGAAGGGGATTCCAGCGGTACGGGAGGCACCGGGCAACAGAAGCCTCCCACTTTTCCTTAAACAACACTTGCCGTGAGTCGCGGTTTCGGCGCGATGCGGCGATGCGATGATCCCGGCGTGGTCGCGGGCTGCGGTCGCGGGGGTCAGCAACGCCGTCGAAGGTCACATCAACGCGGCAAAAAGCGCAGTTTTGCGTGACAAGTTGATGCGCGATCCCCGAAAAGTGTGACCCGGTGTCAACTTCGCAATTCGCTTTGCCCCATCGGAGTGAGACATCGATCACCCGCCTGGCGGTGCGAGCGGCGTGGTCCGAGTCGGCACGAGGCGATTGCTGTCCCATCGACGATTCTATGCTCCAATCGGCAGGCTGTAGGACAGCGATTTCTCAGCGGCGATCCATCGGAGGCAATGTGCGGGGCGCCAGCCAGCGTCGGGCGGCGCCTCGATCAAGCTTGTTCTGACTGCCGAAATCGGTAGACCATCCAGTATTAGTACCAATTACATCAGGAAAGCCGGCGAGAAATTGGTGCACTGTCGCTGTAGTTCGGGCCGCGCGACCCGCTTGTGCCTGATGTGTATTCAATACACTTCGACCACATTTCAGTAGCCTGCCACCTGAATTGGTTGAAATCATAGCAGCCGTCTCAAGAAATCTTCCGCCGCTTCGAGCGACGAGTAGCTGCCTTTGATGATGTCTTGATTTGTGTAAACGACCTCAAACTCATACCGGATCAGCGGATGGGTCAAACTGAGATCATAGGCATGGACCGCACTTATTGCTTCCTCTATCGAGTTCATTTCATAAGATCGACCGTGGACCGGATGGAATTTCACGTGGGCAACCGTTCGCACAATTCTGGATACCAGTTCCGCGGCAAACGATACGAAGTCGTCGCCATTAGCTTGGCGAAGTTTTTCCGACAGTCTCGTTAGGTCTCTGTCGCTGAGTTGCTGGAATATATGGACTTGCGCAGCCCAGAATGAGTCAGGGACTTTTTCGGCCTGAACGTTTTCCGGACCTTTGATGTTTATTCCGAATTTCCCAAAAACCTCGACTGTTGTATCGAAATCAAGCTGGAGGATTACGAAACCGCTGGTCTCCAATTGTTTTATGGACGGCCGTGACCATCGCCCTGCAACAATTGCAGCCGGCACTGGACCCACAGCGGCCCATCGACTGATCAGGGGGAGAACCGCCCCCTGAATTTCCTGCGCCTTGGCTTTTGAATGTTTCGTGAAGCGACGCCATGCGCACTCGACGAATGCGACGTAAGCGCCGGCGCCAGACTGGGTATCGCCGCGCTCGATTACAAAGTCGAGATCATGCTTGTTGCCGTGAGAATCAAGCAAGCTAAGCAAGCGACCGTCACGGACCCCGGGGCGCGCGCCCTTTGCATCAACATGAAAGCCATGTTTTGAAGCAATATCACGTAACACGGGCTCCGTTGCCAGCTCGAGAGTGCCACCAATTAATTGGCCGAGCAGATGGCCGGGTGCTTCAGCCATTGATCATCCGCGCAGCCACAGGTTGCCCTCCTTCAGTGGAACACGATGTTTTCGATTTTTCCATTTCAGGTTGCGATCCCTGATCTTTTCGAAGCGTGGAGAATGAAAGCCAGCGGCTTCGGCAAGTGAAGCGAGCCACTTATCGACGGGCACGTAAATACCATAGGGCGCTGAATCGCCGATCACGAAACAAACTTCAGCTCCCTCAGTGCAAAGAGGGCGAAGCGCATGCCAAGCGCGAGCCAGATCAGCGAAATATGCCGCCACCATTGTGTGGTAGGTCTTCTTTCCGCCCTTTGTGAGCCTGATCTCTTCAAGCTGCAGGCAAACATCGGACAATTCGCCGCGAATGGGATCCAGCACGGTGTCAGCGAGCAGATCGGAAAGTTCCAACCGCTCCGCGGCCGAGTGCTGCGAGCAGGAGCGTACCAGTTTGCGGCGAACGGCATGTTGAAGATCGCCCCATGATGACACCTCGCCCCAGAACGTCATCTCCAATCGGGTCGCATCAGCATAATCATAGTTGTTGGGATATGGGGGTGATGTGACTACAAGACTCACTTGATCGTGAAGATCGGCAAAGCCCTGCAAGGACCGCGCATCCTCATTCAGCAATATCGGGATTTGGGAGACGCCGCGGGAGGCTTGTTGCATCTGACGCATGTCGGAGCAGAAAAGTTCTATGCGACGGCCAAATGCAACGAACGGGTCGGTCACCCGCGCCTTAGTCTTATTCGGGAGGACATATTGCCACTGAGCAGTTCCGACTGCACTGCATTCCCGCAGAATCGAAGTTAGCGCCAACCAAAGCAGCTCGCTGGCAGCGCAATTGTCGGCAGCTTGGAGTTCAAACGCACGTCTTAATGCTTCCAGCCGCGCGAGTGCTTCGGGCGAATAACATTTCTCCAGCAAGACAGAGCGTCGCTTCGATCCGGCCTCGAGGTTCCGCGCACGCTCAAGCAAGGAATCCGCTGCCCTTCTCAGATCATCAACTTCGAAGTCCCAAGATAATTTGGCATTTGCCACTCGACACACGAACGGGTGTCGCTCGGCGCCAGCGCTAGGAACTTGTTTCGTTTGGGCAGCGATGAGTGAGGTTGCCGAGCCAGCGAACGGGTCAAACAACATGCCAGTCTTTAGGACCGACCGCCGCTCGTCAATGATCCTTTCAACCCACTCGGCAGAAAAACCCGCCGAGTACCGGAACCACCGATGTACCGGAAGTTTCATGTTGTCGGTAAAAGTTCCCGTTCTTTTATCGCTTTTTTTGATCGGGGCTCTCGGCTCCGACAGCCAAGAGAAAGTGTGTTGCTGTGCAGGCATCTCCAAATGAGTCGGAACAGGTAAAATATGCGCGGGCGTTTCATCGCTTCCAGTAGACAAGATGAAATCAAGAATTTTCAGCACGTGACATGGCGGTGTCTGTGCACCCTCTTCCCAGTTACTAATGGCCCCTTCGGAGATTCCCAATTGTGTTGCGAGTTCGGGGATACTGACGCCAGCCTGGCGTCGGAGGAGAGAGAATTGCGTCATGTCGTCCTCTTAATACCTATGCTCACTGGCGCGCTAATTAAAATCGACGAAACCCCGTCGCGAATGACGGTCTTAGTGCGCTTTATCCCAGCGGTCTGCGGCCCCGTTTGGCGGATTAGGTGCCGTCCGGTCGATCGTTTAAGCTAGGCGAGTCACGCCTTCCCGCCGATCAGTCGGCCAACCGATTCCGCCAAGTGCTGCTCCAATCGGCAGGCTGTAGGACAGCGATTTCTCAGCGGCGATCGATCACAGCTTACCAAATGCACTCAATTGCACCTTTGCCTGCAAGGACGGTTCGCGACGGTCGGAGGTTGGACGCGTGCTCAACATCACGGGCCGCCGCTCCCTCTCCGCGCTCGCCTGCGGCGAGTCGGCCTCTCCCGCAAAGGGGAGAGGGAAGGGGTTGTTCGTTGCGCGAGGGGTCAGGGGCGCTTGCGGAGTTCGTCGCGGATCTGGGTGAGGAGGTCGGCTTCGGTGGGGCCGGCGGGGGTGTCATCGCCGCGCTTCATGATGCGGTTGGCGGTGCGGACGATGAGGAAGATGGCGAAGGCGAGGATCAGGAAATTGATCGCCACGGTAAGGAACTGGCCCCAGCCGAGAACGGCGACTCCGGCGGCTTTCAAGTCGGCATAGCTTGCGGGGTCGCCCTTGAAGCTGGCTGGGATCGGGCCGAGCAAGGTGAAGTGGCTGGCAAAGTCCATCCCGCCGAAGACGCTTCCAATCAACGGCATGATCAGATCGTCGGTGAGGCTGGCGACGATGGTGGCAAAGGCCGCGCCGATGATCACCGCGACGGCGAGGTCGAGGACATTGCCGCGCGCGATGAAGGCCCTGAATTCGGTCAACATGGTCGATCCTTCGCCAAAAATATGTGCGGGGCCGTAATGACCTGTTTCAAGATGGATTGAAAGGGCAGGTCGGGCGTCCTACGTCTATCATACAGTCACTTCCACAGGGGGCCTTCACGATGACCGCATCAATTCGTTGCAATGTTTTCGGCCGGTTGGGCCTGATCGCGCCGCTCGCCGCCCTGAGCCTTGCCGGGTGCGGGGTGAATAGCGTCCCCACCGCCGAGGAGAACGTCAATGCCAAATGGGCCAACGTCCAAAGCGAATATCAGCGCCGCAGCGACCTCATCCCCAATCTGGTGTCGACCGTGCAGGGTTATGCCAAGCAGGAATCGACCGTGCTCCAGCAGGTGACCGAGGCGCGCGCCAACGCCGGGCGGGTGACGCTCAACGCCAGCGACCTCAGCGACCCGGCCAAGGTGCGCGCCTTCAACGATGCGCAGAACCAGCTGACCCAGGCAATCATCCCGCTCCAACGGCTGCAGGAGGCCTATCCTGACTTGAAGTCGAACACCAACTTCCTGGCGCTGCAAAGCCAGATCGAAGGGACCGAAAATTCGATCCTGGTGTCGCGGCGCGATTATAACGAAGCGGTGAAGGGCTATAATACGCGCATCCGCACCTTTCCCGACGCGATCGGGGCGAAGATCTTCTATGGCGCCAAGCCCAAGGTCCCGTTCGAGGCGGCGTCGGGGTCGGACAAGGCGCCCAAGGTCGATTTCGGCGCTTGAGGCGAACATGACCCGCCTGATCGCGGCGCTATGGCTGGCGCTGCTAACGATCGCGGCGCCCGCCGCTGCGCAGACCTTTCCGGCGCTGACGGGGCGGGTGGTGGACGCGGCGAACTTGCTCGATCCGGCGCAGGAGCAGGCGCTGACGGCCAAGCTCGAGGCGGTGGAGCGGAGCAGCGGGCGGCAATTCGTCGTCGCGACCTTGCCCAGCCTCGAGGGGCGGACGATCGAGGATTATGGCTATCGCCTGGGGCGGGCGTGGAAGATCGGCGACGAGCAAAAGGATGACGGCACGCTGCTGATCGTCGCGCCGTCCGAGCGCAAGGTGCGGATCGAGACGGGCTATGGCGCGCGGGTGTTCCTGACCGATGCGGTGTCGAGCGTGATCATCCGCGACAGCATCCTGCCGCGGTTCAAGGCCAATGATTATCCCGGCGGGATCGCGGCGGGGGTCGATGCGGTCAGCACGATGCTCCAGCTGCCCGCCGCCGAAGCCGCCAAGCGCGCCCAGCAGATCGGCGCGAGCGAGGCGCAGCGCAGTCGGCAGCACGGCACCAATCCGTTCCCGATCCTGCTGATGATCATCGTCTTCTTCGTCGTGATCAGTTCGATCGCCCGGCGCGCCGGGGGCCGTCGGTACCGCCGCAGCGGCGGGATCAATCCGTGGGTCGTGTTGTGGGGCCTGAACGACCTCAGCCGCGGCAGTGGGCGCGGTGGCTGGGGCGGAGGCGGCGGCGGTGGCTTTGGCGGCGGCTTTGGCGGCGGTGGAGGAGGCGGCGGTTTTTCGGGTGGCGGCGGGTCGTTCGGCGGCGGCGGCGCTTCGGGGGGATGGTGATGCGGACGCTCAATGCGGAGGATCACGCCAAGGTCAGCGGCGCGATTGCCGCGGCCGAGGCGGACAGCGACGGCGAGATCGTGGCGATCGCCAGCGACCAGTCCGACGCCTATCACGACGTCGGGCTTCATTATGCCGCGCTGGTGGCGTTCGCGACGCTGGCGCTGTTCGCGGCGGCGCCGGGGCTTTTGTTGTGGTGGCACGATCTGTTCATCGGCTGGTCGGCGGCGCCAAGCCTGCGCGAGACGCTGACCTGGGCATTCATGCTGACGCTGGCCAAGTTCGTCATTGCCTTGCTGGTCATGAAGTGGCGGCCGCTGCGGCTCGCGCTGACCCCAAGCGCGACCAAGACGCGGCGGGTGCGGCGGCGCGCGATCATGCTGTTCAAGACCGGGGCCGAGCGGCGCACGGTCGGGCGAACCGGGATCCTGATCTATCTGTCGCTGGCCGAACGGCGCGCCGAGATCGTCGCCGACGAAGCGATTGCGTCGGTGACCACGCCCGAGACGTGGGGCGAGGCGATGGCGGCGTTGCTGACGGGGGTCAAGGCGGGGCAGCCGGGGCAGGGAATCGCCGACGCGGTGGCGCTGATCGGCGCGGTTCTGACCGAGCATTTCCCCAAGACCGCGGGCGACACCAACGAAATTCCCGACAAGTTGATCGAGCTTTGAGTGTTGCCGAAAGCGATGCGCGCAAAGTCGCGTGGCAGGGCAAATATCTGACCGCGGTCACGCGCGGGCGCTGGGAATATGTCGAGCGGATGGGGAGGATCGGCGCGGTCGTAATCCTCGCCGAGCATGACGGACACTATGTGCTGATCGAGCAGCCGCGCGTACCGATTGGCAAGCGCTGCCTCGAGCTGCCAGCCGGACTGGTCGGCGACGGGGAGCACGACGCCGACATCGAAGCGACCGCGCGGCGCGAATTGCTCGAGGAAACCGGCTATGAAGCGGCGGCGATCGAGGTGATCGGCGAATATTACAGCTCCCCGGGGATGGTCGCCGAGCACTTCACGCTGGTTCGCGCGCATGGGCTGACGCGGATCGATGCGGGCGGCGGGGTCGATGGCGAGGAGATCGTCACGCATCTGGTGAGGCGCGAAAACCTTCCCGCATTTGTCGCGGAGCGCCGCGCCGCCGGGGTTGGGATCGACGGCAAATTGCTGATGTTGATCGGCGCCGTGGCGGGCCTTTAGGACGAGATTGGCGCTTGAAAGACGGGTCTATGTCCCGCCGCGGTTGAGGGCATCGAGCTTTTCGGCGAGGCTGCGGGTAAAACCGTGGTCGAGGATCTGGCGGACGTCGGGGTGGGCCGCGGCGAAGGCGCGCAGCGTATCGGCCTCGATGCTCCACAATTTGCTGTCCCTGGTCAGCCTCACGGTGCCCGTCGCGGGGTCTTCGCTGAACACGGTGGCTTCGCCAACCAGCGCCCTGGGCCCGCAGGTGCCGGTCACGCTTCCGTCGACCAATGCCTCAGCCTCGCCGCGCGCGATCCAGTGGAGATGGGCCACCGGCTTGCCCTCGGTCGTCAGCGTGTCGCCCTTGCGGCCATCGATCCACAGACCCTGGTCGATCAGGTTGCGCGCCTTGACCCGGTCCATTCCGGCAAGAGGGCCGCGGCGCAAGGGATGTTCATGACGCTCGAAACGCGCGGCGCGCCCGGCGAACAAGCCACTTGCGGCCTGCACCGTGCCGACCAAGGCGACCAGCATGGGGAGGGCCATCGCATAGACGCCAAGCGCTTCATAACCATAAACCGCGCCAATCACGCCCGCGACCGCGATCAGCGTCGGATTGCCGCGTGGCGATCGCCAGAGAACGGCGCCGAGCAAGGCCGCGAAGATCGCCAGATAGACAAAGGTCAGCCCCGACATGGCATTCATCGGTCGGCCTTCCGAGCGCTTTTTGCCTGAGCGAGCGCGAGATCGGCAAGAGGCTCGAGCTGCCCGACCATCGCCGCGGCGTGGGCCGAACTGGCATTGCCGCGCACGACTCGGCCCTTGATGCCGTGGAGGATGCCGGCCAGCCGGAACATCACGAACACCATCAGATAATCGAGATCGGGCAGATGGTCGCGCCCGGTGCGACGGCAATACGCCGCGATGTAATCGGCCTCCGACGGGATGCCGAGGGCGGCCAGATCAACCCCGGCGAGCCCGGTGAAGATGCCCTGCGGCATGCGGTACATCAGCAAGTGATAGACGAAGTCGGCGAGCGGATCGCCCAGCGTCGACAATTCCCAGTCGAGGACCGCGCGGATGCGCGGCGCGGTGGCGGGAATGGGAACGTCGAAGATCATGTTGTCGCAGCGAAAGTCACCGTGGACGATCCGCGCCTCGCCGCGGTCGGGGGGCAGATGCTGGCCGAGCCAATCGACCAGGGCATCCATCTGCGGAAGGCGACCGGCGTCGGCGTCGGCCAGATATTGTTTTGACCAGCGCGCGACCTGACGCTCGACGAAGGCGGCGGGCTTGCCGTAATCGGCGAGGCCGATCGCCTCCGGGTCGAGCATGTGAAGCGAGGCGATGGTGGCGTTCATGGCATCGAAGCAGGCGCTGCGCTGCGCGCGGTCGAGTCCCGGAAAGGTCGGTTCCCAGATGATCCGGCCATCGACCAGGTCCATCACGAAGAAGGGCGTGCCGATAACCGCGGGATCCTCGCACAGGCCGTAGATGCGCGGCACGGGAAACCCGGTTTGGCCAAGCGCGCCCATCACCCGCGCCTCGCGTTCGACCGCGTGGGCGCCGGGCAGCAGCTTGCCCGGCGGCTTGCGCCGCAGGACGTAGGCGCGGGCCGGCGTGTCGAGCCGATAGGTCGGGTTGGACTGTCCGCCCTTGAACTGAGTCACGCGCAGCGGTCCGGCGTAATCCCCGACGGTCGCCATCATCCATGCCTCGAGCGCGGCGACGTCGAAGCGCAATGCGTCGGCGACCTCGCGGGTGCCGCTGTTGGCTTCGGTTCGATTCATGGCGACAGCCTAACGGACGCCGCGGCCGGCGCAAGGTGAACGAAGCGGCGCAGTGCGCGTTGCCCCGACATGGCGCGACTCCTCCATTTGTCCGATCTCCATTTTGGCGCGCATGACCCGCGCCTGGTCGAAGCGGTCGAGGCGCGGGTCGACGAGACCGGGTCCGACCTCGTCGTAATCTCGGGGGACTTCACCCAGCGCGCGCGGACTGACCAATTTGCCGAGGCGGGACGGTTCGTCGCGCGGCTCAAGCAGGCCGGACATCGAGTGCTCGCGGTGCCGGGCAATCACGACGTGCCATTGTACGACGTGTTGCGCCGTTTCCTGTCGCCGCTGCGGCGCTACAAGCATTATATCGATCGCGAGCTTTGCCCGTTTCTCCAGCTGCCCGACGCGGCAGTGCTGGGCATCAACACCGCGCGTTCGCTGACCTTCAAGGACGGTCATATCAACCATGAGCAGGTTGATCATATTCGCAACACCTTTGCCCGGGTGCCCGACAATCTGCCGCGCGTGCTGGTGACGCATCATCCCTTGTTCGCGCTCCCGGTCGGGGACGGACCGAAGCTGGGCAAGGCGATCGACGAGCAGGAATTGGCGCTGACCGCAGTGGCCGACGCCGGGGTCGACCTGTTGCTGGCGGGGCATAATCACCGCGCCTCGACCAATCTTGCCGATGACCTCGTCACCCGTGTCGGATCGGCGTTGGTGATCCAGGCCGGGACCGCGACCTCCACCCGAGTGCGCGACGAAGAGCAAAGCTTCAACCTGATCGAGATCGCCCCGGCGGACGTGACCGTAACGATCCAGGCGTGGGACGGCAGCGGCTTCGTCGCCAAGGACGCCCAGCGCTATCGCCGGGAAGGTGAGGCGTGGCGCCTCGAACGCGGCGTCACGGCCGGGGCCGGGGCGGAAAGCGCGGCCGTTGCGTGAATAGCGGCACGACGGCGAGGGCATGACGGGAAGTCGCTTGTGCCGATCCGAGCCGCCTGCTTAGGGGGGGTCGATCAGGGAGATTTGTGTGTCCGACGAAGCAGGCGATGACAGCGCGTTCGTTCCGCTTACCCCCGAATTGGCGACCTTCGAGCTAGCCGAATTCGTCAAGCGGGTGCTGGCCGAGGACATGGGATCGGGGGGCGATGTCACGAGCCGGGCGACGATCGACCCCGCCGCGCGGTTCGTCGCGACGATGAGCAGCCGCGAACCGATCGTGGTGGCCGGACTTGAGTTGGTGATCGCCTTTTTCCGCGCGATGGACCGCGAAGTGCGGATCGAGCGGTGCGCCGACGATGGCGATGCGGTGGCGGCGGGCACGGTGCTGGTGCGGATCGAAGGCAATGCGCGCGCGATGCTGGCCGCGGAACGCTCGGCGCTCAATACGCTGCAGCATCTGTCGGGCATCGCGACGCTGACGCGACACTATGTCGAGGCGATCGCCGGCACCGGCGCCGTCCTGCTCGACACGCGCAAGACGATCCCCGGCTTGCGCCTGCTCGACAAATTTGCGGCGCGGATGGGGGGCGCCGAAAATCACCGCATGCGACTGGATGACGGGTTGCTGATCAAGGACAATCATATCGCGGTGTGCGGCGGGGTCGATGCCGCAGTGCGCGCCGCCAAGGCCGCCGACACCGGACTGCCGATCCAGGTCGAGGTCGATCGGATCGACCAGATCGAGCCAGCGCTGGCGGCGGGAGCGGACCGATTGCTGCTCGACAATATGAACCCCGAGACCTTGCGCCAAGCCGTGGCGGTGGTCGCGGGGCGGGTGCCGACCGAAGCATCGGGCGGCGTGCGGCTCGACACGATCAAAGCGATCGCGGCGAGCGGGGTTACCTACGTGTCGGTTGGGCGCATCACCCAGTCGGCGCCGGCAGTCGATATCGGGCTCGATTACGAGCTCCAGTAACGGCGTGACGTCATTCATGGGGGTGACAGACTAAGCTGCTACTTTGCTCTCGATCCCGGCGCGTATCGCCGGGCCATGATCGAGGAGTATTTCGATGTTCAAGAACAGCATGATGATCGCGAGCGCCGTCGCGGCGACGCTGGTCGCAGTTCCGGGCGCGGCCGAGGCACGCCACCACGGCCATTACCGCGGCTATAGCCAGGGTTATTATGCCCAGCCGAGCTATGGATATCAGTCCTATGGCTATCGCCAGCCGAGCTATGGTTATGGTTATCAGCAGCCGGCTTACGGGTATGGCCAGCAATATGGTTATGGCCAGCAACGCTACTACGGCCAGCAGCGCTATTATGGCCAGCAGCGCTATTATGGCCAGCAGCGCTATTACGGCGGACGCCGGGCGCGGTGCGGGTCGGGCACGACGGGGCTGGTCGTCGGCGGTGCGGCAGGCGCCTTGCTCGGCCGTGAAGTCGGGCGCAGCGGCAGCCGCGGCTATTACGGCCGGCGCGGCGGCGGGGGCACGACGGGAGCCATCCTGGGCGGCGCGATCGGCGCGCTGGTCGGGCGCGAGGTATCGCGCAGCTGCTAGTCTGCGCGCCACGAAACGAAAGGAGGGCCGGGCAATTTGCCCGGCCCTTTTTTTCGCGCGCAAAAGGCCGCGGAAGGATTATAGGGCAAGCGAACGACAAGGAGTGAACGGGTGTTCAAGGGCTTGAAGCCGGTGATGTACGGTGGCCGCGAAGTGTGGCCGCTAGTCGAGGGCGGCAAGGGGGTCAGCGCGACCAACCACATGAGCTCGGGCGCGTGGGCGGCCGCTGGCGGGATCGGCACGGTCAGCGCGGTCAATGCCGACAGCTACGACCCCCAAGGCCGCATCGTGCCGCAGGTATACACCGCGCTGACACGGCGCGAACGCCACCAGGAGCTGATCCGCTTCGCGATCGACGGCGCCGTCGCCCAAGTCGAAAAAGCGCATGCGCTGGCGGGGGGCAACGGCGCGATCAACATCAATGTCCTGTGGGAAATGGGCGGCGCGCAGCCGATCCTCGAAGGCGTCTTGTCGCAGACCAAGGGGCTGGTCGCGGGAGTCACCTGCGGCGCCGGGATGCCCTATAAGTTGAGCGAGATCGCGGCGCGGCACGAAGTGTTTTACCTGCCGATCGTATCGTCGGGACGGGCGTTTCGGGCGTTGTGGAAGCGGGCTTATTCGAAGGTCCCCCAATGGCTTGGCGCGGTGGTCTATGAAGACCCGTGGCTGGCCGGCGGGCACAATGGATTGAGCAATGCCGAAGACCCGCGCAAGCCCCAGGATCCCTATCCTCGGGTGGCCGAGTTGCGCAGCGTGATGCGCGAGGGGGGCATTGCCGACAGCGTGCCGATCGTCATGGCCGGCGGAGTGTGGCGGTTGGACGAATGGGGCGATTGGATCGAGAATCCCGAGCTTGGGCAGATCATGTTCCAGTTCGGCACGCGCCCCCTGCTGACCCAGGAAAGCCCGATTCCGGTCGGCTGGAAAGAGCGGTTGATGACGCTCGAGGAGGGCGACGTCCTGCTCCACAAATTTTCGCCGACGGGCTTTTATTCCTCGGCGGTGCGCAATCCCTTCCTGCGCGCGCTGGAAGTGCGCAGCGAGCGTCAGATCGCTTATGCCAAGGAGCAGATCGGCGACCATGCTTTCCAGCTGGATGTCGGCATCGGCACGCGCAAGAATTACTGGGTCACCAAGGGCGATCTGCAGCATGCGCGCGAATGGTTTGGCGCGGGCTTTACCGAAGCAATGAAGACCCCCGACGATACGCTCATTTTCGTCACCCCCGAAGAGCAAAAGATGATCCGCAAGGACCAGGCCGATTGCATGGGCTGCCTGTCGCAATGCAGTTTTTCGAGCTGGGCCGACAATGAAAAGAATTCGACCGGACGACTCGCCGACGCGCGCAGCTTCTGCATCCAGAAAACCTTGCAGGAAATTGCGCATGGCGGGCCGGTCGAAAAAAATCTGATGTTCGCCGGGCATGCCGCGTTCCGCTTCAAAAGCGACCCGTTCTATTCGAACGGGTTCGTGCCGAGCGTCAAGCAGCTGGTCGATCGAATATTGACCGGGGCATGACGCGCCGATTGCTCATCCTTGCCGTGGTGTGCGCCGCGCAGCCGGCCAGCGCGCAGGACAAGAAGCCGCCGTACTGGGCGTCGATCGCCAGCGGCGAGGCCATGATGCGCAAGGGGCCAGGGCGCAATTATCCGGGCGTGTGGCTGTACAAGCGGCGCGATTTGCCGGTGCGCGTGCTCCAGGTCTATCCCAACTGGCGCAAGATCGAGGACCCCGACGGCGAGCAGGGATGGATGCTGGTGACGCTGTTGAGCGATCGCCGAACCGCGATCGTCAGGCCCGGCGCGGTGCGCGACGTGCGGGTCAAGCCTGCCGCTGGCGCAGCGGTGCGTTATCGTGTCGAACCCGGGGTGGTCGGCCGCATCGGCCAGTGCGATGCGGGGTGGTGCCGGATCGAGATCGGCCAGCGCAAAGGCTATATTGCGCGCGGCGACCTGTTCGGGCTGAGCGGTGACGAGACGATCGACTGATTAGAGCCCTGCGGCCTTGCGCAGCATGTCGTTCATACGGGTCTGCCAGCCGGGGCCCGACTTGCGGAAATAAGCAATCACTTCGGGGTCGAGGCGGAGCGAGACGGGTTGCTTGGTCGAGCCCGGCGGGCGGCCCTTGCGCACGACTTGCCGACCGATCTTAAAATCGGCCTTGGCAAACCATTCGTCATCAAGTTCCGGCGCGTCGTCGGGATCAATCCAATCGCCGTCCATATCTGGCTTGTTCACGTTGATTGGCCTTTCGCATCGAAATGACGTGATAGTTGCGTTCTCGTTCGGTCCAGATCACCACGACCATCCGTTCGTTCACATAACCGATCGTCGTGATCCGTTGCTCGCCATATTCAAATCGAGCGTCGATAAATTCGAAGATCGATCCCTCGATAACTCCCGCGGCGTCGGCGAAGTCCAGGCCGCGTGTCGCTAGGGTCCAGTCACGCTTCGCCGGGTCGAAGGTGACGGACACTTTATGTATATACAATAATGGCGCGGGTCAAGGTCAGATGAGCTCGATGGCGACTGCTGTCGCCTCGCCGCCGCCGATGCACAGCGAGGCGATGCCGCGCTTGAAGCCCTTGGTCTTGAGGGCGTGGATGAGGGTGACGAGGATGCGGGTGCCGCTGGCGCCGATCGGGTGACCCAAGGCGGTGGCGCCGCCGTGGACGTTGATCTTGTCGTGGGGGATGCCCAGGTCCTTCATCGCGAACATCGCGACGCAGGCGAAGGCTTCGTTGACTTCGAACAGGTCGACGTCGGCGATCGACCAGCCGGCCTTGTCGAGCAATTTATGGATCGCGCCAATCGGCGCGATGGTGAATTCGCTCGGCAGTTGGGCGTGGGCGGCGGAGGCGACGATGCGCGCGACGGGGGTGTAGCCCTTGGCCTCGGCGGTCGACTGGCGCGACAGGACGATGGCGGCGGCGCCGTCGCTGATCGACGAGGAGGTCGCGGCGGTGATCGTGCCGTCCTTGGCAAAGGCGGGCTTCAGCGTCGGGATCTTGTCGGGCATGCCGCGCCCGGGGGCCTCGTCGGTGTCGACGATCACGTCGCCCTTGCGGCCCTTGATCGTCACGGGAGCGATCTCGTCGGCGAAATAGCCCGACTTGATCGCGTCCTGCGCCCGGCTCAATGAGGCCAGGGCGTAATCGTCCATGTCCTTGCGGCTCAGCTGATACTCGTCGGCGGTGCATTGGGCGAAGGTGCCCATCGCGCGGCCTTCCTCATAGGCGTCCTCGAGCCCGTCGAGGAACATGTGGTCGTAGGCGACGTCGTGGCCGATGCGCGCCCCGCCGCGATGCTTCTTGAGGAGGTAGGGGGCGTTGGTCATGCTTTCCATGCCGCCGGCGACGATGAGGTCGGCATTGCCCGCGGCGAGCGCTTCGGCGCCCATGATGACGGTCTGCATGCCCGAGCCGCAGACCTTGTTGACGGTGGTCGCCTGGACCGAGGTCGGGAGCCCGGCCTTGATCGCGGCCTGGCGCGCGGGGGCTTGCCCCAAGCCCGCGGGAAGGACGCAGCCCATGTAGATGCGGTCGATGTCGGCGCCCGACACGCCGGCGCGCTCGACCGCGGCGCGCACCGCGGTGGCACCGAGATCGGTCGCGGTGGCGTCGGCGAGACAGCCCTGCATCGAGCCCATCGGGGTGCGCGCGGTCGAGAGGATGACGATCGGGTCGGACTGGGTCATGGCAAACTCCACTGGTGCGACACCCGCTCATCCTGAGGTACCGCTGAGCCTTCGCCGAAATG
The DNA here is from genome assembly GCA_964235815.1 of uncultured Sphingomicrobium sp. GTDB lineage: Bacteria > Pseudomonadota > Alphaproteobacteria > Sphingomonadales > Sphingomonadaceae > Sphingomicrobium. The sequence goes on along the minus strand of CAXSCF010000008.1, from coordinate 10,950 downwards.
GCGTATCGGAGGACGGTCCTTCGATACGGGTCTTCGGCTGCGCTCAGCCCCTACTCAGGATGAGCGGGTTGGGAATGTCCCGTCACATAAGCCGTGCCACCGCCTTGTCCAAGCCTCTTCGGCTCTGCTAGCGAGCCGGTGAACAGGAGAGCTTGATGACCGACATGCCCGGCCTCGATTTCAACCTTGGCGAGATGGCCGAGACGATCCGCGACACCACGCAGCGGTTCGCGACCGACCGGATCGCGCCGCTAGCCGCCGAGATCGATCATGCCGACCGCTTCCCGATCGAGCTGTGGCCGCAGATGGGCGCGCTGGGCTTGCACGGGATTACCGTCGAGGAGGAGTTCGGCGGGCTTGGCCTCGGCTATCTCGAGCATGTCGTGGCGCAGGAGGAAGTGGCGCGGGCGTCGGCTTCGGTCGGCTTGTCCTATGGCGCGCATTCGAACTTGTGCGTCAACCAGATCCGGCGCTGGGCCAATGACGAGCAGAAGCGCAAATATCTTCCCAAGCTGATTTCGGGCGAACATGTCGGGGCGCTGGCGATGAGCGAGGCGGGGGCGGGGAGCGACGTCGTGTCGATGAAGCTCAAGGCCGACAAGGTCGACGGCGGGTATCGGCTCAACGGGACCAAGTTCTGGATCACCAATGCTCAATATGCCGACACGCTGGTGGTCTATGCCAAGACCGGGGACGGCAGCCGCGGGATCACCACCTTCCTGATCGAGAAGGGCATGGCCGGGTTCGCGATCGGGCAGAAGATCGACAAGATGGGGATGCGCGGGTCGCCGACGAGCGAGCTGGTGTTCGACGATTGCTTCGTCGCCGACGAGCAGGTCATGGGGCCGCTCAACGGCGGAGTCGGGGTGCTGATGAGCGGGCTCGATTATGAGCGCACGGTGCTCGCCGGGATTCAATTGGGGATCATGCAGGCGTGCCTCGATGTCGTGATTCCCTACGTCCGCGAGCGCAGGCAGTTCGGGCAGCCGATCGGGCATTTCCAGCTGATGCAGGGCAAGATCGCCGACATGTATGTCGCGCTCAATTCGGCCCGCGCCTACGTCTATCAGGTGGCCAGATCGTGCGACGCGGGCAGGACCACGCGGTTCGACGCGGCGGGCGCGATCCTGCTGGCGAGTGAAAGCGCGGTGCGGGTTGCCAATGAAGCCGTGCAGGCTCTCGGCGGAGCGGGCTATACCAAGGACTGGCCCGTCGAACGCTTCTATCGCGACGCCAAATTGCTCGACATCGGCGCGGGCACCAACGAGGTGCGGCGGATGCTGATCGGGCGCGAACTGGTGGGCGGCTAGGGCCAGCGCGACATCGAATAACGCCTTAAAGCAATGGGATGATGAACTATCCGCGGCCTGTCGGCGTTCCAGATCCGGAGGAATCGCGCATGATGAGCTATGGCCGGTTTGCCGCAATGATCGCGACGTCGACGATCGTGATGTTCGGCCTGATGTACCTCAACACTTACGTCATCGACCATGTCGAGTTCAGCCAGACGCGGCTGTGGATGGCGCTGGTGATGGGCGCGGCGATGGCGCTGATCATGCTAGGCTTCATGTCGGGCATGTACAAGAATCGGGCCGCCAATCTTGGCATTGCCGCGGGCAGCGTCGCCGTCTTCGCGCTGTCGCTGTGGCTGGTCCGCAGCCAAGAAACGGTGGGCGACGTCGCCTATATGAAGGCGATGATCCCGCACCACTCGATCGCCATCATGACCAGCAAACGGGCCCACATCAAGGATCCCGAAGTGCGCAAGCTGGCCGACGGAATCATCGACGCGCAGGTACGGGAGATCGCCGAGATGAAGCGCTACATCGCGCGGCTCGAGCGCCGACCGACGAGTCCGGGGGCAACCGACCTGCCGGCCCGTGGCGAGCGCGATTCACGGCCTCCGACCCTTGTCTCGCCAAATGAAAAATCATCCGCTCGCTGAGCCGGGCCGAGCTTATCGTCCGGATCAATTGTCTTCACATTGCGCGCTGCTCGCCAGCGCACAGTTTCGCAGCCACGCTGTCAATGCCTCGGGCCAATGGTCGACCGGCAGGCCGCGTTTGCGCATGCCGAAGCCGTGGCCGCCATTGGCGTAGAGGTGAAGTTCGGCCGGGCGGTGGGCGGCGGTCCAGCGGTCGCGGAGGGTGACGCTGTTGGCGAAAGGGACTTGCGGGTCGTCGCGCGCGACGACGAGGAACAAGGGCGGGGCGGTGCGCGGGCACGTCGGTCGGGCATCGCGCCATAGGCCGAAACGACGTAGTCGGGGCGCGATGAGCCGCCCGTGGCGACGTCGAGCGTGGTAATCGCTCCGGCCGAGAAACCGATCATCCCGACACGGTGAGGATCAATTCCAAGATTATCCGCACGGGCGCGGAGGATCTTCAACGCCTGCGTTGCGTCGGCGGATGCGCGCGCGGCAGTCGTGCGGACGAGGAAATGGTCGAACGTCTCGGGCCCGGCGGGGGCCGAGGCGCCGGGCGGGCGAACGCGATATTTGAGGACGAAGGCGGTAATTCCGTGGCGCGCCAGCCAATTCGCGATCTCGGTCCCTTCGAGGTCGCAGGGAAGCGCGCGGAACGCGCCACCGGGAACGACGATCATCGCCGCGCCGGTGGCGGTGCCCGGCGTCGGCTTGAAGACGCTGAGCGTCGGTACGGTGACGTTGGTGATGATGTGGGTCTTGCCCGCAGGCAGGTCGGCGTCGAGTTCGATCTCGGGGCCAGACCAGTCCGTCGTGCCCCGCGCGGCGCCCGGCCAGACGGGGATGATCCGCAGCGTCTGGACGTTGGGGAGTTGTGCGGGCGCGGCAGGCGCGGCGGCGAGGGCGGCGAGCAGCATTGCTGCCAGCCGCGCGCCGCCGCCGCGCCGCACCTGCCCTACCAAATGCGGACGCGCTTGTCGGGGGCGAGGTAGAGTTTGTCGCCGGGTTTGACGTTGAAGGCGGCGTACCAGGCGTCGAGGTTGCGGACGGTCAGCGCGCGATATTGGCCCGGCGCGTGACCATTGGTGGCGATTTGCTGGCGGAGCGATTCCTCGCGCGTTTTCTCGGCCCAGCTTTGTTCGTAGGCGATGAAGAAGCGCTGGTCGCCGGTGAGGCCGTCGATGACCGGGGCGGGCTTGCCGTTCAGCGAGGCATGGTAGGCGTCGTAGGCGGCTTGCAGCCCGGCGACGTCGGCGATGTTTTCGCCCAGCGTCTGCTCGCCATTGACGTGGACCCCGGGGAATGGGCTGTACTGACTGAACTGGTCGGCGAGCGCCTTGCCCGACAGCTTGAACCTGGCGAAGTCGGCATCCGTCCACCAGTTGCGCAAATTGCCGGTCGAATCGAACAAGGCGCCATTATTGTCGAAGCTGTGGCTGATCTCGTGGCCGATGGTGGCGCCGATCCCGCCATAATTATAGGCTGCGTCGGCCTTGGGGTCGTAGAAGGGGCGGACAAGGATGGCGGCGGGGAAGTTGAGCGCGTTCTGGACGGGGAGATTGACCGCGTTGACGAGCTGGGGCGGCATCCACCATTCGGCGCGGTTCATCGGCTTGCCGATTTTGGCAAGCTGGTTCCGATATTCGGCAAGGCTTGCCGCCGACTGGTTGGCGTAGGCGTCGGTCGGGCTGATCGTGACACTCGAATAATCGCGCCACGTGTCGGGGTAACCGACTCCGACGACGATCGTCTCGACCTTCTTGAGGGCTTCGGCCTTGGTCGCCGGGGCAAGCGTGGTCGAGCCGCTAACGCGCTTGGCGAAGGCGGCCTTGATGTTATCGGCCATGCCCTGGATCGCGGCCTTGTTGGCGGCGGGGAAATATTTGGCGACATAGGCCTTGCCGACGGCGTCCTGGAGCGCGCCGCTGGTGGCGTTGAGCGCGAGCTTGTCTCGGCTGCGTTGCTGCGGAGTGCCGGCGAGCGCAGTGCCGTAGAAAGCAAAATTGGCGTCGCGGAAGGCGGCCGGAAGGGCCGCGGCATGTTCCTTCAAGGTGTGGAAGGCGAGCCAGTCCTTCCATGCGTCGAGCGGCTCCGATCCGACCAATGCGGCGAGGCGCGGGATGGCAGCGCCATGATAAGCCTCGAATTTTGGCACCGTACCGAGCGAGGCGGCGTCGAGCAGCGCCGGCCAGTCGATCCCGGGGGCGTTGCGTTCAAGCTCGGCGCGGGTCCACACCGTCGCGCCCTTGGCGAAGTCGTTGCTGTCGGCGATCGTCGCATGGGCCTGCGCAATTTTGGTTTCCAGCGCGACGACGCGGTTGGCGGCGCCCGCCGGATCGGGATTGCCGGCGGCCTTGAACACGCTTTCGACATAGGCGTGATAGCGGGTGCGGAGCCCGGTCATCTTGGCGTCGGGCGAAAGGTAATAGTCGCGGTCGGGCATGCCGAGCCCGCCCTGCAGGATGTAGGGCAGCGTCTCGCCCGGCGTGTTGAGCCCCTGGGTGACGAAGATGCCGAACAGATGATCGCTGCCGAACTTGGTGGCGTTGAGTGGATCGACGTCGGCGCGAATGGTCTTGCCGATCGCGGTGGCGAGCTGGCGCTTGTCGGCGATTGCAGAGATTGCGTCGAGATCGGGCTTGGCCGGGGCGAGACCTGCCCGGTCGATCGCGGCGGTGTCGAGATACGCCTTGTAATAATTGGCGACGCGACCGTCGTCGGTGGTGGCGGCGGCGTTCGACTTGAGCAGCGAATCGAACAGATTGACGCTGTTCTTCTCGCGCTCCTGATCGGCGATGTAGAAGCCCCCGACCGAGCTGCGGTCGGCGGGGATGGCGGTGCGCTTGACCCAATTGCCATTGGCATAAGCAAAGAAGTCGTCGCCCGGCTTGACCGCTTTGTCCATCGCCGTGAGGTCGATCCCACCCGCGCTTCCTTGCGCCTGTGCAGTGGACTCCTCATGCTTCGACATGTTGCACGCCGACAGAGCCAAAGTGGAAGCAAATAGGAGCAAGGAGGTGCGCAGCATGACAAGCCTTCAAATCGGTGAGGGAACGCGGCATCGTGACCATCTGCCCCATGGAGCGCCAACGCCTTTCGACAAACGGCACGGCGGCGCATCCCGGCGTCCAGCGCAGCGCAGTCGACGGCAGGCTCCGAGCGAGCGAGATTGGCCACGATCGCAATCTTTCCGCGCGCCAGCGGCCATGCTAGCGCGGCGGCCTATGGAAAGCCTGCCTCACCGTCATTTGACGACGCTTCACCTCGATATCGACCTTGCCGAAGTGATCACCCTTGGCCCGACGCCCGCCGGGCAACGCGCGGTCGCGCCGATCGCCGGGGGGCGGTTCGAAGGGGACCGATTGTCGGGGACGGTGCGACCCGGCGGGAGCGACTGGGTCACCATCCGCCCCGACGGCAGCTTGATGATCGACGTGCGCCTGCTGCTCGACACCGCCGACGGGGCAGTGATCGCGCTCGCCTATCGCGGCACGTTCGTCGGCGATGCCGCAACCGTGCGACGCTTCATGACCGGCGAGCCGATCGATCGCGCCGATTATGCCCTGACCACGGTCGCGCGGTTCGAGAGCGGCGATCAGCGCTATGCCTGGCTCAACGACGCCACCGTGGTCGCGATCGGCGAGCAGACCGCGATCGGGCCGGCCTACATCATGTATGAGATCGGGCGATGAGCGGACCCCGGATCGAAAGCAAGCTGGTCGTCGACAGCGACGAATTCCAGAGCCGTGCCGCGCATAATCGCGGACTGGCAGGGAAATTGCGCGCCGATGTTGCATCTGCGGCGCTGGGCGGGACCGCGAAGTCGCGCGAGCGGCATGTCGCGCGCGGCAAATTGCTGCCCCGCGAGCGCGTCGAGCGGTTGCTCGATCCGGGCGCGCCGTTGCTCGAGATCGGGCAATTGGCGGCGTGCGACCTGTATGATGGCGAGGTTCCCGGGGCGGGGCTGATCGCCGGGATCGGGCGGGTCTCGGGGCGCCAGTGCATGATCGTGTGCAACGATGCGACGGTCAAGGGCGGGACTTATTATCCGCTGACCGTGAAGAAGCATTTGCGCGCGCAGGAGATTGCCGAGGCCAATCGGCTGCCGTGCATCTATCTGGTCGACAGCGGCGGCGCCAACCTGCCGCACCAGGCCGAGGTGTTTCCCGACCGCGACCACTTCGGGCGGATCTTCTACAATCAGGCGCAGATGTCGGCCAAGGGGATCGCGCAAATCGCGTGCGTGATGGGCAGCTGCACCGCCGGCGGGGCCTATGTCCCGGCGATGAGCGACGAGAGCATCATCGTGCGCGAGCAGGGCACGATCTTCCTTGCCGGGCCGCCGCTGGTCAAGGCCGCGACGGGGGAGGAGATTTCGGCGGAGGATCTGGGTGGCGGGGATCTGCATGCGCGCAAAAGCGGCGTGGTCGATCATCTCGCCGAGAATGACGAGCATGCGCTGACCATCGTGCGCGATATCGTGTCGCATCTGGGTGATGAGCCGGGGGCGGGGATCGGTGTGCGCGAGCCGCGCGCTCCAATGTTTGAGGCCGAGGAATTGTACGGCATCATTCCCGACGATGTGCGCGCGCCGTACGATGTGCGCGAGGTGATTGCGCGGATCGTTGATGCGAGCGAGTTTCACGAGTTCAAAGCGCTGTATGGGACGACCCTGGTGTGCGGGTTCGCGCATATCTGGGGGATGCCGGTCGCCATTCTCGCCAACAATGGCGTGCTGTTCAGCGAGAGCGCGGTCAAGGGCGCGCACTTCATCGAACTGGCGTGCCAGCGGCGCATTCCGTTGCTGTTCCTGCAGAACATCAGCGGCTTCATGGTCGGGGGCAAATATGAAGCCGAGGGGATCGCCAAGCATGGCGCCAAGCTGGTCACTGCGGTGGCGACGGCGCAGGTGCCCAAGGTGACGGTGCTGATCGGGGGCAGCTTTGGCGCGGGCAATTACGGGATGTGCGGGCGGGCCTATTCGCCGCGGTTCCTGTTCTCGTGGCCGAACAGCCGGATCAGCGTGATGGGGGGCGAGCAGGCGGCGTCGGTGTTGGCTACGGTCCACCGCGACGCCGACAAATGGTCGCCCGAACAAGCCGAAGCCTTCAAGCAACCGATCCGCGACGATTATGAAGCGCAAGGGTCGCCTTGGCACGCCACCGCGCGGCTGTGGGACGACGGCATCATCGACCCGGCGCAGACCCGCGATGTGCTCGGGCTGGCGTTCGCGGCGTGCCTCAATGCGCCGATCGAGGAGCGCGCCAAGTTCGGCGTGTTCCGGATGTGATGATGGCGCGTTTCGACCCCTCCGTCAGCGCTGTGCGCTGCCACCTCCCCGTTCCGGGGAGGAATTAGTGGGCGCGCGTTCGGCTGACATTCCTCCCCGGAACGGGGAGGTGGCGCGAAGCGACGGAGGGGTCGAACGCGCTCGCCATCGCACGGTCGGCGCGACCCCAGAAAATGTTCGAATGGCGCGCAAGCTGCGGAGCGCGATGTCCCTTCCTGAAGTGTTGCTATGGCAGCAACTGCGCAAGCGGCCGGGCGGCTGTCGCTTTCGGCGTCAGTATCCGATCGCGGGATATGTGCTCGACTTCGCCTGTTTGGAACGGCGTCTGGCGATCGAGGTCGATGGGGCAGCGCATGACTATGGCAATCGCCCTGCTCGCGATGCGAAGCGCGATGCCGCCCTTGCCAGCCTTGGATTCGCCACTCTCCGGCTCTTGGCGCGAGACGTCTTGACCAATCTCGACGGCGTGCTGGAGCACCTTGTGCAGCAGTGCACCAATCGACCCCTCCGTCAGCGCTGTGCGCTGACACCTCCCCGTTCCGGGGAGGAATTTAGGAATGCTCCATGACCCGTATCGACTGGACCCGCGACGAGATCGCTTCGCTGTTCGACTTGCCGTTCAGCGAGCTCGTGTTTCGCGCCGCCGAGACCCACCGCGCGCATCATGCGGCGGGGGAGGTGCAATTGTGTACCTTGCTGTCGATCAAGACCGGGGGGTGCCCTGAGGATTGCGGCTATTGTTCGCAGTCGGCGAGCGCCAATTCGGGGCTCAAGGCCGAGAAGTTGATGAATGTCGGCGCGGTGCTGGCCGCAGCGGCCGAGGCCAAGGCGCATGGCTCGCAGCGGTTCTGCATGGGAGCGGCGTGGCGCGAGCCAAAGCAGCGCGACATGGGCGCGGTGTGCGACATGGTCGCGGGCGTCAAGGCGATGGGGCTCGAGACGTGCATGACGCTCGGCATGTTGTCGGGTGAACAGGCGCGCAGCCTCAAAGCGGCGGGGCTCGATTATTACAACCATAATATCGATACCTCGCCCGAGCATTATGGCGACATCATCACGACGCGGACCTTCCAGGAGCGGCTCGATACGCTCGAGGAAGTGCGGAGCGCGGGGATGGCGGTGTGCTGTGGCGGGATCGTCGGGATGGGCGAGACTCGCGCGGATCGCGTGGGGTTCCTGCATTCGCTGGCGACGCTGCCGCGCCATCCCGAGAGCGTTCCGGTCAATGCGCTGGTGCCGGTCAAGGGGACTGTGCTCGGCGACCTGTGGGGCAATGACCGGATGATCGACGATATCGAGTTCGTGCGTACCGTGGCGGTGGCGCGGATCACGATGCCGCGCAGCATGGTGCGGCTGTCGGCGGGGCGCGAGAGCATGAGCGAGGCAACGCAGGCACTGTGCTTCCTCGCTGGCGCGAACTCGATCTTCACGGGAGACAAGTTGCTGACGACGGCCAATTCCGGGGACGACAAGGATGCGGCGTTGCTGGCGAAATTGGGAATGGTGGCGATGACGGGGGAGGAGCCGATGCGGCAGTTCCCCGGCGAAGGCCGGGGCCCAGGCCGCTGCGGAGCAGCGGTGCCCGCTTCCCTGGACCCCAGCCTTCGCCGGGGAACAAGCGTATGATCACCTCGCTGCTGATCGCCAACCGCGGCGAGATCGCCTGCCGGATCATTCGCACCGCGCGGGCGATGGGGATTCGTACGGTCGCGGTCTATTCTGACGCCGATGCCAAGGCGTTGCATGTGCGGTCGGCGGATCAGGCGGTTCATATCGGGCCGAGCCCGGCGCGCGAATCCTACCTCGTCGGGGACAAGATCATTGCCGCTGCGAAGGCGAGCGGGGCGGAAGCGATCCATCCCGGCTATGGGTTCCTGTCCGAGAATGCCGATTTCGCGCAGGCGGTAATCGATGCCGGCGTGGTGTGGGTCGGGCCGCGGCCGGACTCGATCCGCGCGATGGGCCTCAAGGACGCCGCCAAGGCGCGGATGATCGCGGCGGGGGTGCCGGTGACACCGGGGTATCTCGGCGCCGATCAGTCGCCGGCGACGCTCAAGGCCGAGGCCGAGAAGATCGGCTTCCCGATTTTGATCAAGGCGGTTGCCGGCGGCGGGGGCAAGGGGATGCGGCGGGTCGATGCGGCGGACGAATTCGACGACGCGCTCGACAGTTGCAAGCGCGAAGCGAGCTCGTCGTTCGGCGACGACCGCGTATTGCTCGAGAAATACATTCTCTCGCCGCGCCACATCGAGGTGCAGGTGTTCGGCGACACCCACGGCAACGTCGTCCACCTGTTCGAACGCGATTGCTCGCTGCAGCGGCGGCACCAGAAAGTCATCGAGGAAGCGCCGGCGCCGGGCATGGACGAGGTGATGCGGGCGGCGATCTGCGGCGCGGCGGTGCGGGCAGCGCAGGCGGTCGACTATGTCGGCGCGGGCACGATCGAGTTCATCGCGGATGCCAGCGAGGGCCTGCGCGCCGACCGCATCTGGTTCATGGAGATGAACACGCGGCTGCAGGTCGAGCACCCGGTGACCGAGGAGATCACCGGCGTCGACCTGGTCGAATGGCAGCTGCGCGTGGCAAGCGGCGAGGCGTTGCCGAAGCAGCAGGACGAGCTGTCGATCAATGGCTGGGCGATCGAGGCACGGTTGTATGCGGAGGACCCGGCGAACGGGTTTTTGCCAAGTGTAGGGCGGCTTGAACGCTTTAAGATTCGCCATGCGGTCAGCCCGACCACCTGGTTCGATGCAAAGCGCGGCTGGCATAAGGAGGACTTGTACGCAGGTTTAGCGCGGATCGACACGGGAGTTGGCGAAGGCGACTTCGTGTCCTCGTATTATGATCCCATGATCGCTAAGTTGATATGGCACGGGCAAGATCGCGAAAGCGCAGCGCTTAGCTTATCGAGAATCCTGAACCAGGTGGATATCTGGCCAGTCAAACACAATGCCAGCTTTCTTGGATCGTTACTAGGCCTGCCCGCCTTCATTGGAGGTCTAGTTCATACCGGCTTCATCGACCAAAATTGTGATCCACACATGCTGGACAACGCTGCGTCTGAGCTTGACGCAGACATAGCTGCGAGGGAGCTGATTCGGCGAGAGAATCGCATTGGCCCTGCAGGCTTTCGTCTGAATGCCGAAGTCCACACCGCCGTGACGCTCTTCTGCGAAGGACAAAGGCTCGTCGGCTACCTCGACGGCAACGTGCCAAGCGGGATGGAGCATTGCATCGGCACCGAAGCTGATGGCGATGCAGTGTTTGTCAACATGTACGGACACACACATCGTCTGACACTGGCGCTTCGCGGGACAGATACTACTCGCGCCGCGGACGGCGCTCTCATCGCCCCCATGCCCGGCAAGGTCACCGCCGTAGACGTCACGCCTGGCGCGACCGTCACGAAGGGCCAGCGCATCCTCACGCTCGAGGCGATGAAGATGGAGCATGCGCTGGTCGCGCCGTTCGACGGGGTGGTGGCGGAGGTGAACGTCGTCGCGGGCGCGCAGGTGCAGGTGGATGCGGTGCTGGCGCGGGTTGAGGCAAAGAAGGAATAGGGGTTCACACGAAGGCACGAAGGCACGAAGGCGCGAAGGGATCGGTCCTTCTTCGTGCCTTCGTGTGAAACAATCTGGGTTCCCGCGTGCGCGGGAATGACGAGCTAGGGAACGCAATATCATGGACATCAACGGCACCTCGGCAGTCGTCACCGGCGCCGCCTCCGGGCTCGGCG
>CAXSCF010000007.1:0-43241 GCA_964235815.1 uncultured Sphingomicrobium sp. | reverse complement strand
GCCGCTTTCCTTATTACATGGCGAGCTATGGCTTCCACACCATCCACGGCCGCGCCTGCGCCGTCGCCACTGGCGTCAAGCTCGCCAATCCCGCGCTCGACGTGTGGATCATCACCGGCGACGGCGACGCCTTGAGCATCGGCGGCAACCACACCATGCACCTGCTCCGCCGCAACCTCGATTGCCAGTTGCTGCTGTTCAACAATGAGATTTACGGCCTCACCAAGGGTCAATATTCGCCGACCTCGCGGATCGGGACGCGCAGCCCATCGACCCCGTTCGGATCGGTCGACCGCCCCGCCAACCCGTGCGCCTTCGCGCTCGGCAGCGGCGCGCGCTTCGTCGCCCGCGGCATCGACGTCAGCAAGTACCTGCCCGACGTGCTCAAGGCCGCCCACGCCCATCGCGGCGCGGCGTTCGTCGAGATCTTCCAGAATTGCGTCGTCTACAATGACGACGTGTTCGCCGACTTCACCGACAAGAGCGTGGCGAGCGACAAGCAATTGTGGCTCGCGGCGGGCGAAAAAATGCTCTTCGCCAACGGCACCAAGGGCATCGCGCTCGACCCCGCCGCGCTGACCCTTAAGGTCGTCCCCGCCGACGATCCTTCGGTCATCGTCCACGACCCGCGCAACCGCAGCGTCGCGCACATGCTGGTCGAAATGCCCGCCAGCGGCTTCCCCGTCGCGCTCGGAGTGATCTACGAAGACCCCGCCGCGACGTTCGACAGCGCCGTCCGCGACCAGAACGCCGCCATCGCCGCCGGCAAGGTCCCCGATCTCCAGGCGCTCGTCGCCCAAGGGCAGACGTGGCAAGTCGAAAAGGAACCGCGGGCCGAGTGAGGCGTCGGACGACGATGACCGCCCCTTCGCTTCTCTGGTTTCGCCGCGACCTGCGGCTGGCCGATCATCACGCGCTGACCGCCGCCGCCAGCGAGGGCCCGGTGGTCGCTCTGTTCGTGCTCGACGACGAGACCCCGGGGCGATGGGCAACCGGCGCGGCGCAGCGCTGGTGGCTCCACCACAGCCTCGCTGCGCTGTCGGCCCGGCTCGGCGGCAAGCTCGTCCTGCGCCGCGGCCCCGCCGCCGACATCGTCCGCGCCGTGGCAAGCGAAATCGGCGCCACCGCGGTCCACGCCACCCGCCTCTACGAGCCGTGGGAGCGCGCCACCGAGCAGGCGCTCGGCGACCTGCTAACGCTCCACGACGGGGAGACGCTGATCGCCCCCGAACAAGTCACGACTAAGGCCGGCACCCCGTTCAAGGTCTATGGCGCCTTCTGGCGCACCCTCGCCGAGCAACTGCCCGCGCCGCCACCGCTCGACGAGCCCGAGGTCGAGTTCGCCGACCCGCCGCCCGGCGACCGCCTCGACCAGTGGGGCCTGCTCCCGACCAAGCCCGACTGGGCCACCCGCTTCGACGACTTCGCCACCCCCGGCGAGGCCGGCGCGCTCGCCCAGCTCGAGGCGTTCGTCCCCCGTTCGGGCACCTACCACCAGCGCCGCAACCAGCCCTCGGACGAGGGCACGAGCCGCCTCTCGCCCCACCTCCACTTCGGTGAAGTGACGCCGCGCCAGGTGTGGCACGCCCTCGCCCTCAAGGGCGGTGCGAAGTTCCTGAAAGAGCTCGCGTGGCGCGATTTCTCGCGCAGCGCCTTGCTCGCCCAGCCCGACCTGGCGGAGCGCGAAGGCCGCCCGGCGATGGCCCGCATCGCCTGGCGCAGCGGCCCCGACGCCGACGCCGAACTCGCCGCCTGGAAAGCGGGCCGCACCGGCTACCCGATCGTCGACGCCGGGATGCGCCAATTGTGGGCCACGGGCTGGATGCACAATCGCGTCCGGATGATCACCGCCAGCTTTCTCGTCAAGCATCTGCTGATCGACTGGCGGCGCGGGGAGGCGTGGTTCTGGCACACGCTGGTCGATGCCGATCTCGCCAACAATGCGCTCAACTGGCAATGGATCGCCGGCACCGGCACCGCCAGCCAGGGCTTCGAACGCGTCATGGCGCCGCTCCTCCAGTCGGCCAAGTTCGACGCCGCGGGCTATATTCGCAAGTGGGTGCCGGAACTCGCCGCGCTTGGCGACGCGATCATTCACGATCCCGCGCCGATCGAACGCGGCGCCTATCCGGCGATGCTGATTGGACACCGCGAGGGCCGCGAACGCGCGCTGGCCGCACTCGCCGCGTCGAGGACCCCCTGATGATGGCCAGCCGCGGCGCGCATCTTGTCAACGCCGACCGCTCGTTCGCGACCGGCGTCGGGTTGTTCGGCCGCCTCGCCGCGCCGCTGTTCGCGCGGATCGTCGATCAGCTCGACCGGCGGCTGCTGAACGGCGGGATCCATGCCACGCTGCCTGACGGCTCGGCGCGGCGGGTCGGCTTCCACGCTCCGGGGGCCGAGCCCGTCGTCCACATCCGCAGCTGGCGGGCGCTGGTTCGGCTCGCCACGTCGGGTTCGGTCGGGTGGTACAAGGCATGGGCCGCGGGCGAGTGGGACTCGCCCGATCCGGTGCCGTTGTTCGAACTGTTCATGGCCAATGCGCTGAGCCTTGGCGACACCGCCCGGGCCAAGGGGCCAGCGCGCTGGATCAACGCCGCCGCGCATCGCCTGCGTCACAACTCGCCCACCCAGGCGCGGGACAATATTGCCGCCCATTATGACCTCGGCAACGACTTCTATGCCGCCTGGCTCGACCCGGGGATGACCTATTCATTGACACGCTTCCCTTCCCCCCTCCCCCTTGATCGTGAGGGGAGTCTTGAGGCTGCGCAGGACCGCAAGATCGACGCGCTGCTCGACCGGCTCGACCTCAAGCCCGGCGACCGCTTGCTCGAGATCGGTTGCGGGTGGGGGACGTTGGCAATCGCCGCGGCACGGCGTGGGGCGAGCGTCGTCGGGTTGACCCTGTCGATTGAACAGAAAGCGTGGGCCGACGCGCGCATCGCCGCTGCGGGCCTCGGCGACCGGATCGAGATCCGCCTCCAGGATTATCGCGCCATGGACGAGCGCTTCGACGCCATCGCCTCGGTCGAAATGATCGAGGCGGTCGGGCAGCGTTACTGGCCGGCCTATCTCGATTGCGTCGCGCGCAATCTTGCGCCGGGCGGCAAGGCCGCGCTCCAGTTCATCTCGATCGACCATCGCTTGTTCGACCGCTACGCCGCCAGCGCCGACTTCATCCAGGCCTACATCTTCCCCGGCGGAATGCTGATCGACGAGCCGCGCTTCGCCGCGCGCGCCGTCGAACGCGGGCTAATGTGGAGCGATCGCGACGGCTTCGGCCTCGATTATGCCGAGACGCTGCGCTGCTGGCGGCGACGCTATGACGCTGCCGTCGCCAGCGGGCAATTGGCCGGGTTCGACCAGGCGTTTCACAATCTGTGGCGCTATTATCTGATGTATTGCGAAGGCGGTTTTCGCGGTCGCAGCATCGACGTCGCCCAGGTCACACTGACGAAGCGTCAGGACCTCAGCCCGTGATAGGCCGCTTCGACGCTCGCCGAGGCGGTCCGCCATGAATAAGCGGCACTGGCGTCGCGAGCGGCAACACCGAGCGCCGCACGGCGCGCCGGATGATCGACCAGCATCTTGGTGGCCGCAGCATAGGCTTCGGGTCGATCGGAAACGAGCATCCCGCTTACCCCGTGCTTGATCAACGCTTTCGCGCTGGGCGCATCGGCGCTGACGATCGCCAGCCCTGCGGCCATCGCCTCGAGCACGACATTGCCAAACGCCTCGCTCGTGCTCGGGTTGAGCAGGATGTCGGCGCTGGCCACGGCGCGAGCGAGAGCAGGACCGTCGAGGTGCCCGGTCTTGACGACCCCGTCGAGGCGATCGAACGCCGTGCCGGCCGGGCCCGCCCCGACGATCAGCGCGCGCACCTTCACCCCGTGGCGGTGGAGTTGCTCGACCGCACGGACGAAGGTGGCGACGCCTTTCTCGAGCACCAGCCGGCCGAAGAACAGGATGACGACCTCGGCATCGTCAATCCCTTGCTCGCGGCGCCAAGCGAGGTCACGGCGGGCGGGGTCGAACAAGGTGCGGTCGACGCCCCGGCTCCACAAGCTGACATGATTGTCGCCGCGCAGCCGGCGGAGCTCGGCAACGATCGTTGGGGTGGGAGCGAGGACATGGTCGCAGCGGCGATAGAAGCGGTCGAGATGCGCCTCGACCACGGGTCGCAGCAGGCCGAGGCGGTAATGTTCGAGATAGGTTTCGAACCGCGTGTGAAGGCTGGCGACGAGCGGGATGCGGTGGCGGATCGCGAAACTCTGGGCGCGGGTGCCGAGGATGTCGGGGGTCGAGACATGGACCAGGTCGGGGGCGAAGGCGGCAAGGTCGGCACGGATGGCGCGCGGCAGGCCGAGGGCGAGGCGGAACTCGCTCCGCACCGGAAGCGCCACGGAGGGCACCGCGACCAGCGTTCCCGTCGGCTCGAACGCCGGCGTGTCGCTGACCGGGGAGTAAATCCGCACTTGGTGCCCGCACTCGCCTTCGAGAAAGGCGACGAGCCGGTTGAGCGCCTGGTTGGCGCCCTCGCGGACATAATTGTAATTGCCCGAGAACAGCGCGATCCGCATTGGGGTCGATGTCACAATTGGCGGAAGTTGAAAACGGCGTTGAGGACGAACACGACCAGTCCCGCGACGATCGAGACGAGCACTCGGGCGATGCGGTAATCGAGTGGGGAGAAGGTTGTGAGTATGGCGAAAAGGCCGACGGTGAGGATCAGGCCGACCCCGGCGTTGACCAAAAAGAGGACATATCCTTCGGCGACGCCGCGGTCGGTGCCGCGGAAGATCCAGCCGCGGCCGAAGACGTAATGGAGCGAATTGGCGGCGATGAAGGCGAGCGTGACGGCGAGCGTCTTGTCCATCGCGAAGCGCGCGACGAGCAGCCACAGCAGCGCCATGTCGAAGGCGAAGACGCCGTTGCTGACGATGGTGTTGCGAAACAGCAGGAGCGCGCCCTTGCGCGACAGCAAGCGCCGGACCAGCGGCCGATCGGGGGTCGCGGCGTGGTCAGGCGACAAGGTGCTTGGGTGCCTCATCCCG
This sequence comes from uncultured Sphingomicrobium sp., assembly GCA_964235815.1. Taxonomy (GTDB): domain Bacteria; phylum Pseudomonadota; class Alphaproteobacteria; order Sphingomonadales; family Sphingomonadaceae; genus Sphingomicrobium. The sequence goes on along the minus strand of CAXSCF010000007.1, from coordinate 38,184 downwards.
GATCGCGGGCTCATGATCGTCGGCCCAGTCGGTGCGGCGCCGCAAACGCGGCGTGAGGAACAGGATCGGCAATTTCAGGAACAGCAATTCTCCGTGAATGAAATGGTCGATCGCATGCTCCCACCAGCGGGGCTCGCGACGGCCATTGGCCTTGAGCCAGCCGTCATAGGGCGCCCAGTGGCTCGGTTCATCCTGTTCGATGATTCGAAAAATCTTCATCAATCGTTTGTCGCTGCGGACGAACCGGTGGCGGAGCAATATTTCAACCTGGCGATGCCCGCGCTTTTCGGTCAGCGACACCACGCGGCACATCTTTTCGAACAAATCGTCGCGCCCGATCACCGACAGGGGCTCAAGTTCGTCGATCGTCGATCCGAACATGATCTCGACGAAACGGTCGATATGCCCGCAGGTGCGGTCGACCGCGATCGGCATCATGCCGCGATCCTCGAACCAGCGGCGAAACATGAGGTAATGCTTGCGCTCATCGGCGCGATGCTTTTCGATCGCCGCGATCAGCGCATGGTCGCCCGGCGCGCGCGCCCGCACCGCTTCCATCACCCGATCGATCGCGGTGTAGCCGCGATATTCGTTGTAGATGTAGATCGACCCCAGCAGATCGAGATAACGCCGACGCAACCACGCAATCATGGATCGATCTTCGTACCCCGCGTCGGCGTCAACCTCCAACCGCGGCGCACGAGGCACGTCACGCCGAGACATGCGAAGCGACGCGCAGCCGGTTGCCGGTCGGCGCGTCGCCGAGCAGTTCCGCCAGGATCGCCTCGGCAACCGCTTCGGGGGGTTGGAGCGACGCCGGTTCTTCGCCTGGAAAAGCGTTCTGGCGCATCCGCGTCCGCGTTGCCCCGGGATCGACCAGATGGACGCGCAGCTTGCCCGCGTGGGCGGTCTCGTCGGCATAGGACAACAGCAGATTGTCGAACGCCGCCTTGGACGATCCATAGCCGCCCCAGAAAGCACGCGGTTCGGTGCCGACCGAAGACGTGAGGCCGACCACATCGGCGCTGGCGGAGCGGCGGAGGAGCGGATCGAACGCCGCGATCATCGCCTGATTGGCGAACACGTTGGTGGCGAACAGCTTGGCCAATTCCTTGGCATCGAGATGCTCGACCGGGGACAGCGCGCCGAGCATTGCGGCGTTGAGGACCATGATGTCGAGGCTTGGCCAGCGATCGACCACCGCCGTCGCGAGCTTGGCGATATGGTCGCGGTCGACAAGGTCGAGCGGGGCGATCGTCGCACTGCCCCCGGCGGCGTGGATCGCTTCCTCGACCGCCTCGAGTCCCGGCACGGTCCGCGCGACGAGGATGACGTGCGCGCCGGCCTTGCCCAGTGCAGTCGCGGTGGCGGCACCGATCCCGCGGCTCGCGCCGGTCACCAGCGCCAGTTTCCCGGCGAAAGGCTTGTTCGTGCTCATGACAGGGACGTCAGCCGACGACCAGACGCGGCCGCGCGTGCCCCATTTCGGCTTCCTTGGTGCGCTCGTTGGCGCCAGGATCGACGTCGGTCAGGGTGGTCGGATAATTGCCCGTGAAACAGGCGTCGCAGCGCTGCGGCCGCGCCGCGTCGCGCTGATCGCCGAGCGCTCGATAGAGGCCGTCGATGGTAATGAAGGCGAGGCTGTCGGCGTTCATGTGGGCGCGCATCGCCTCGACATCCATGTTGGCGGCGAGCAGTTTCGAGCGTTCGGGGGTGTCGACCCCGTAGAAACAGCTGTGGCGGGTCGGGGGCGAGGCGATCCGCATATGGACTTCGGCGGCGCCGGCATCGCGCATCATCTGGACGATCTTGACGCTGGTCGTGCCGCGCACGATCGAATCGTCGATCAGGACGATCTTCTTGCCGCGGATCAGCGCCGAATTGGCATTATGCTTGAGCTTGACGCCAAGGTGGCGGATGCCGTCGTTGGGCTGGATGAAGGTCCGCCCGACATAATGCGAGCGGATGATGCCAAGCTCGAACGGGATGCCCGATTCCTGGCTGAAGCCGATCGCCGCCGGCACGCCGCTGTCCGGGACGGGGACGACATAATCGGCCTCGACCGGGGCTTCGCGCGACAGTTCGGCGCCGATCTGCTTGCGCGATTCGTAGACCGAGCGGCCATCGACGACCGAATCGGGGCGCGAGAAATAGACATGTTCGAAAATGCACGGCCGCGGCGCCAGCTTGGCGAACGGGCGAAGGCTGCGCACGCCGTCGGCGTTGACGATGACCAGTTCGCCGGGTTCGACATCGCGTTCATAGGTCGCCCCGATGACGTCGAGCGCGACGCTTTCGGAGGCGAAGATCACCGCATCGCCAAGCTTGCCCATGACCAAAGGGCGGATGCCGAGCGGATCGCGGCAGGCGACCAGCCCGTCGGGGGTCAGCACGAGCAAGGAATAGGCGCCTTCGACCTGGCCGAGGGCGTCGGTCAGCCGGTCGAGCGAGGCGGTGTAGGACGAGGTCGCCACCAAATGGATGATGACTTCTGTATCGCTGGTCGATTGAAAGATCGAGCCGCGCCGGATGAGCGCGGTGCGGACGGCCATCGCATTCGACAGATTGCCATTATGCGCGAGCGAGAAGCCGCCATTGGCAAGCTCGGCGAACAACGGCTGGACGTTGCGCAGCGCGGTCTCGCCCGTGGTCGAGTAACGGACATGGCCGATGGCGACCGGCCCGGCGAGCTCGCGGATGATGTCGTCGCGGTCGAAATTGCCCGCGACATGCCCCATCGCGCGGTGGGTATGGAACTGATCGCCGTCGAAGCTGGTGATCCCGGCGGCTTCCTGCCCGCGATGCTGGAGCGCGTGGAGGCCGAGCGCGACGAAGCTCGAGGCGCCTTCGGCTCCCCAAATCCCGAACACGCCGCATTCTTCGCGCAATTTGTCGTCGTCGAACGGGTTGGTCGTCAGCATGGTTGGGAGATATCCATTCCGAGGGCTGTCGGGCTCGCCTATAAGCAACCGTCGTGCATTTGTCGCCTTCCGCATGAAGCGAAGCTGAAGCATATCGCGGGGATGCGTTTTTTCATTCTTTGCGCCGCGTTGACCGGCGCTTGCTCGCCCAGACCCGCCGCCCCGCCGAGGCCGGCGGTGGCGGTGGGGACCTATGTCGGTTCGGGGAGCAATCGATTGTGCGTCGCCGGTGAACCCGGCGAGCAGCGCGCCGGACTGATCGTTTTTGCACGCCCCGGCGGGCCCAATTGTTCTCTGGCGGGGCGGATCGAGGGGTCGGGCCGGATCGAGGAGTCGGGGCGGATCGAGGCGGGTGGCAAAACATTCGCGATTGTCCCGTCGGGCGAAGCACCGGGCGGGTGCTCGGTTCCGATCGTCGTGCGCGACGGCATGCTGGCGGTCGGCCCGGCCAGTGCGGCCTGCGCTTATTATTGCGGTCCTGCGGCGCAGCTGGCCGGCCAACGCTTCGCGCTCGACGCCACGGCGCCGCGCGCCACCGACCTTGGCGGCGATCCGCTGTGTTGACCTTTACGGAAACGTAAGGTATCGGGTGGTGCATGCTTCAAACGCGCCCGCATCTCACCATCGGCGAATTGTGCGACGAGTTCGCCGTCACCGCGCGCGCGCTGCGCTTTTACGAGGATGAAGCACTGATCGCGCCCGAGCGGCGCGGCACCCAGCGGCTCTATTCGGAACGCGACCGGTCGCGTCTCGCCTGGATCCTGCGCGGCAAGCGCGTTGGCCTCAGCCTGGCCGACATCAAGGAATTGCTCGACCTGTACGACGTCGGCGACGGCCGGCGGACGCAGCGATTGAAGACCATCGAGCGGTGTCAGGCCAAGGTCGACGCGCTCCAGCAACAACGCGTCGATATCGATGCGACGATCGACGAACTGACCTCATTCATCGCGCTGGTTAAGGCGCAAACCGACCAGGAAGGCTAGGCCCGATGCCGATTTACACCGCCCCCGTGCGCGATACCAAGTTCGTGCTCGACCATATCGTCGAGCTGGGCCGCTACGACAATCTGCCGACCTTCACCAATGCGTCGAGCGATATCGTCGAGGCGATCCTCGAGGAAGGCGGGCGCTTTGCCGGCGAAGTCCTGGCGCCGCTCAACCGGATCGGTGACGAGCAGGGCTGCACGCGCCATGCCGACGGATCGGTGACGACGCCCGACGGGTTCAAGGAGGCCTACAGGCAATTTTGCGAGGGCGGCTGGACGACGCTGTCGGCGCCCGAGGAATATGGCGGGCAGGGGCTGCCGCAGGTACTCGCCACGGCGGTCAGCGAATATGTCCTGTCGGCCAACCATTCGTTCGAAATGTATCACGGGCTGACCGCAGGCGCGATCGCCTCGTTGCTGGTCAAGGGCACCGATGCGCAAAAGGCGATGTACGTCCCCAAGATGGTGGCGGGGACATGGACCGGGACGATGAATTTGACCGAGCCGCACTGCGGGACCGACCTGGGGCTGCTCAAGACCAAGGCCGAGCCGCAGGGCGACGGCAGCTACAAGCTGTCGGGCACCAAGATCTTCATTTCGTCGGGCGAACATGACCTCGCCGAAAACATCATCCACCTCGTCCTCGCCAAGATCGTCGGCGCCCCCGACACGGTCAAGGGCATCTCCTTGTTCGTGGTGCCCAAGTTCATGGTCGAGGACGACGGCTCGCTTGGCGCGCGCAACGCGGTCAGCTGCGGTTCGATCGAGCACAAGATGGGGATCCACGGCAATTCGACCTGCGTGATGAACTATGACGGCGCCACCGGCTGGCTGGTCGGCGAGGCCGAGAAAGGGCTGGCGGCGATGTTCATCATGATGAACGCGGCGCGGCTCGGGGTCGGGCTGCAGGGCCTGTCGTCGGGCGAGGTCGCCTATCAGAATGCAGTCGCCTACGCCAAGGACCGGCGCCAGGGCCGCGCGCTCAAGCCCGAGGATCGCGATGCAAGCGCGAAGGCGGACAATCTGTTCGTCCATCCCGATGTGCGCCGCATGCTGATGGAGGGTCGCGCCTTTAACGAGGGCGCGCGGGCGCTGATCCTGTGGGGCGCGCTTCAGGTCGACTTGAGCCGCAAGGCGCAGACCGAAGAGGAACGCCAGACCGCCGACGATTTGATCTCGGTGCTGACCCCGGTGATCAAGGGCTATCTCACCGACCGCGGGTTCGAGACCGCGGTCAATGCCCAGCAGGTATTCGGCGGGCATGGCTATATCCGCGAATGGGGCATGGACCAGTTCGTCCGCGACGCCCGCATCGCGCAAATCTATGAAGGCACCAACGGGGTCCAGGCGCTCGACCTGGTCGGGCGCAAGCTGGCCAGGGACGGCGGGCGCGGGGTGCGCGCCTTGTTCGCGGTGATCGCCGCGGATATTGAAGAGGCCAAGGCAAGCGGCGACGTCGCGGGGATCGCACGGCCGCTCGAAGAGGCGCTCGGCGACCTTCAGGCGGCGACGATGTGGCTGGCGCAGAATGGCATGGCCGACGCCAACCACGCCGGGGCGGGGTCCTACCCCTATATGCAGTTGATGGGGCTCGTCAGCCTCGGCTGGATGTGGCTCAAGATGGGCGGCGTGGCGCAGAAGTTGCTGGCCGAGGGACATGAGGACAAGGCCTTCCTCGAAGCCAAGCTGACCACGGCGCGTTTCTATGCGGCGCGCGAGTTGGTCACCGCCGGGGCGTTGCGGAGCAAGGTCGAGGCCGGCGCCGAGAGCGTCATGGCCTTGCCGGTCGAGGCGTTCTAGCGGGGCAGCCCGGCCGCCGAACCGTTCAGCCTGCCGGCTGTCGCGCGGTGCCGTTCAGCCTGCCGCGCTGTCGCGCGATTGGGCGATGTGCCACTCGCTGCGCATTCCGGTCGATTGCTTGGCTTCGGTGCGCGAGGCGAGCCGGGCGAGGTCGAACTGTTCGATGAACAGCACGCCGAACCGGTTGGCCTGCGCCCAGCGGACGGTGCCGACGACGGGGCCGACGCCGACGATGTCGATCGTCAGCATCGTTCCCGGCGCGATCGACTTGCTGCATTCGACCAGCGCGCCCATCGCCGACATGTTGCGCAGGCGAATTTCGGTCGGAACGCCGTTGATCGCAGTGATCGCGCGGCGCATCAGCCGCTGGCGCGGTTCGCGCACGCAGCTGAAGCCGTCGGCCTCGACCGTCACGGCATTGGCCATCTCCCGGGCGGACTCGGCCGACGCGGGCTTGCCGAAGATGTAACCCTGGACCTGGCTGACGCCGAGGTCGCGGATCAGCTGCAGGTCGTCGTGGGTCTCGACCCCCTCGGCAGTGGTATCCATGCCGAGGCTTTCGGCCAGCGTGACGATGGCGCGGATGATGGCGCTGTTGCGGTTGGTCAGCGACGCCGCGCCGCGAACGAAGGTCTGGTCGATCTTGATCTTGTCGAAGGGCGCTTTTTGAAGATAAGCGAGGCTCGAGTAGCCCGTCCCGAAATCGTCGAGCGCCAGCCGCACGCCGAGCGCCTTCAAGCGCGCGAAGGTCACGTCGGTGGCGTCGCTGTCGGCGAGGAACACGCCCTCGGTAATCTCGAGCTCGACGCGTTCGGCACGGATCCTGGTTTCGGCGATGGCCGCGCCGACAATGTCGATGATCGACGGATCGTTGAACTGGATCGCCGACAGGTTGACCGCGATCCGCACGCTGTCGGGCCAGCCGGCGGCTTCGGCGAGCGCGGTACGCAGGACGAATTGGCCGATCTTGCCGATCATCCCGCATTCCTCGGCGAGGGGCACGAACTTGTCGGGGCCGATCGGGCCGCGCACCGGGTGGTTCCACCGCGCCAGCGCCTCGAAGCCGGAAATCTCCTCGCCCGCAGCGCGAACGATGGGTTGGTAGGCGACCCATATCTCATTCTTGTCGAGCGCCTGGCGGAGGTCCGATTCGAGCACTTGGCGGTCCGATGCCTCGCTGTGCATCGCGGCTTCGTAGAAGCAGTGCTTGCCGCGCCCGTCGCCCTTGGCGGCATAGAGCGCGAGATCGGCGTTGCGGACCATCGAATCGGCGCAGGCGCGGCCCGGATCGCCGATCGCGATCCCGACCGAGGCGCCGATCGTGACCCGATTGCCTTCGATCAGATAGGGCCGCGAAACCTGCTCGATCAGCGTGCGGGCGAGGCTTTCGAGCAAGCCGGTCTCGACCGCGCCGGGCAGGACAGCCATGAATTCGTCGCCGCCGAGCCGGCCAATCTGGCCATGATCCCCCATCACGCTGGTCAGCCGCTGCGCGACCAGCCGCAGCAGCGCGTCGCCGATCGGATGGCCAAGCGTGTCGTTGACGTTCTTGAACCGGTCGAGGTCGATCAGGAACAGGGTGCAACCCTTGAGCCGCCGCGCGGCATTGCGCAGCGCTTCGTCGAGCGTCTGGCGCATCAGCGCGCGGTTGGGCAGGCCAGTCAGCGAATCGAACCGCGCGAGGCGGCTGATTTCCTGTTCGGACCGGCGCTGTTCGGTAAGATCGGTGCCGATCCCGCGAAAACCGAGGAAACGCCCGCGATCGTCGAAGATCGGATTGCCCGACAGCGACCAGTGGACATCCTCGTCGCTCGCCGCACGGACGACGACGTCGCTGAACGGGAATCGCGCCGACAGATGGAAGCCGAGCGTGCGTTCCTCGCGGATGACGTCGCCGCTCTGGTTGTCGACCGACAGCAGATTGGTGAACTGGCGCCCGAGCAACGCCTCGGGGGAGGTCTTGAAATCGTCGGCGAGTTGCTGCGAGACGTAGGACAGGGTGCCCTGATGATTGGTTTCCCAGAACCAGCCGCGCCCGCTCGCTTCGAATTCGCTGACGAAGTGCAGCGCCTTGCGCGCTTCCTGGTCGAGCGCCTGGCGATCGCGCAACGCGGAGATCATCGTCCGCGCGGTGGCGACGCTATAGGCCACGAGAACAAGGGCCAGCGCCGCGCCGCCGAACACCAACGTCGGGTCCTTGCTGAACAGCGCCATCCCGACCGTGGCGCCAAGCGCGCACACGATCGCCAGCGGCGGCGAGGTGATCGACACCACCGCGCCGGCGATCACGCCCGCGCCGATCAGCAACGGGAGAATGGCGTTGCCGGCCATGCCGGGCAGGTCGGCGGCGGCGCGGCCGAACAAGCTCCACATCGCGGCGGTCGTGCCGACCAAGGCGCTGATCGCCAGCGTCAGCCTGTGCGGCGCGACATTGATCCGCTCGCGCATTCGAAGCAGGCTGTAGGCCGCGACATCGCAGCCCAGAACGAGCAAGATCGGAACGATGATCGAGCTTAGCGACAGTGCCGAGACGCTGCCGCCGACATGAAACAGCACCCCCAGCGCACCGAGCAGATGCGCAGTCCCGAGCAGCAAGGGAACGTGGTTGAGCGCCGCGACTCGCTGTTCGGCGATGACCGCATCGTCTTCATGCTCCGGAGCACGCAGATCGAACGACAGCGCTTCGGCGAATTCGACCCCGGCCTTGCGGTCGGGGCGCGATACCTTGGCTGCAAATCGACTCAGACGCATGTACGGAACTCCTGTTAACCGGCTCCATTACGGAGCAAACAGTTAACAACCGCCTGAAGCAGCGTCGTTACCGGTCGATTAACCCTCCTCGGGAAGGAAGTCGGCAACCGACAGATAGCGCTCGCCGGTGTCATAGTTGAACCCCAGAATCCGCGGCGTGTCGCCAAGCTCGGGCAGCTTCTGGGCGATCGCGGCCAAGGTCGCTCCGGACGAGATTCCGACCAGCGTGCCTTCCTCGCGCGCGGACCGGCGGGCCATGTCCTTGGCGTCATCGGGAGCGACCTGGATCACCCCGTCGAGCACCGAACGATCAAGGTTGACCGGCACGAACCCCGCGCCGATGCCCTGGATCGGATGCGGCGCGGGTTCGCCCCCCGAAATCACCGCCGACAAGGTCGGTTCGACTGCGAACACCTTTAAGTCAGGCCAATGCTGCTTCAGCATCCGCCCGACGCCGCTGATGTGCCCGCCCGTGCCGACCCCGGTGATCAGGGCGTCGAACGGGGTGTCCCCGGCATCGTCGAGGATCTCCTGCGCGGTGGTGCGGACGTGGACCTCGATGTTGGCGGGGTTGTCGAATTGCTGGGGCATCCAAGCGCCGGGCGTGGCGGCGACGATCTCCTCGGCCCGAGCGATGGCGCCTTTCATGCCGTTGGCGCGTGGGGTGAGGTCGAAGGTGGCGCCATAGGCCAGCATCAGCCGGCGGCGCTCGATGCTCATGCTGTCGGGCATGACCAGAATCAAGTTATAGCCCTTGACCGCGGCGACCATCGCCAGCCCGATCCCGGTGTTGCCGCTGGTCGGCTCGACGATCGTCCCGTCGGGCTTGAGCTTGCCGCTGCGCTCGGCGTCCTCGATCATGGCGAGCGCGATGCGATCCTTGATCGACCCCCCGGGATTGGAGCGTTCGGACTTGATCCACACCTCCGCCGCGTCGCCGAACAAGCGGTTGACGCGGATCAGCGGCGTATGGCCGATCGTTTCGAGGATCGAATTGGCTTTCATGACGCACGCTCCGTGTTGCGGTCGGTCGGGGACGAGGCTTCAAGATTGGGGGCCTCGAAGCTGCGCGCAAGGCGCAGCTCGGGAAATCGCCATGCCCAAAGGCCAACCACCAGGATCGCGCCGATCCCGCCGCCCACCACACCGACCACCGGCCCGACCAGCGCGGCGAGGAAACCGCTCTCGGCTTCGCCCAATTCGTTGCTGGCCGAAATGAACAGGGTCGAGACCGCGCCCACCCGGCCCCGCATCGCGTCGGGGGTGTAAAGCTGAATCAGCGACTGGCGGACGTAGACCGACAGCATGTCGGCGGCGCCGAGCAGGAACAGGCAGGCGAGACTCAGCGGCATCGACGTCGAAAGCCCGAACACGATCGTGGCCGCGCCGAACACCGCGACGGCGACGAGCATCTTGACGCCGACATTGGTCTTGAGCGGCCGAAACGCGAACCACGCCGCGGTCAGCGTCGCGCCGACCGCGGGGGCGGCGCGCAGGTGGCCAAGCCCCTCAGGGCCGGCGTGGAGGATGTCGCGGGCGAAGATCGGCAGCATCGCGGTCGCCCCGCCGAGGAGGACGGCAAACAGGTCAAGGCTGATCGCGCCGAGCACCAGCCGGTTGCGCCGGACATAGCGCAGCCCGTCGCCGACTTCGGCCCACGGGCTGCCGCCTTGTTCGCGCGCCGGGCGCGCGACCGGCTTGATCAGGAACAGCCCGATCAGCGCGATTCCGAACAGGATCGCGCTGGCGGTGTAGGGGGTGGCGGGGCCAACGGCGTAGAGATAGCCCCCGATCGCAGGACCAACGACGGTCCCCGACTGCCATGCGATCGACGACAGGGCGATGGCGTTGGGCAGGATCGCGCGCGGCACGAGGTTGGGCGCGAGTGCCCCGAGCGCCGGCCCGGCGAACGCGCGCGCCACGCCAAGCAAGGCGGCGATGCCATAGAGCCAGTAGAGGCTCATTCCGCCCGAATACGTGACGATCGCGAGGGTCGCCGCGCAGCCAAGCTCAAGCGCCACGGCGGCGCGGGCGATATAGCGCCGATCGACGCGGTCGGCGGTCCAGCCGGCGACCAGGCTCAACGCGAACAAGGGCACGAACTGAACCACCCCGATCAGTCCGAGGCGCAGCGCCGCTTCCTTCATGTCCATCGTCTGGCGCGCGAGGTCGTAGACTTGCCAGCCAATCACGATGACCATCGCCATTTGCGCGATCGTCGCCGCAAGCCGGGCAACGAAGTAGCTGCGGAAGGCGGCGACGCGCAGCGGCGGAGGGATGAGGCTCATGGCGCTTCGGGTAGACAAGCGTCCCGCGCTAGGCAACGATTGCGGCGCTGAAAGACTCGCCGACCCGGCGGTCGGGGGCAGGAGAGCGAAGATGCGCGCTGACAGGCTGTTGATGGCGGGGGCAGCGCTTGCGCTCGCGCTCGCAGGTTGTGCCACCACCAACGTGCCGCGCGCCTCGCCCGCGTCGAGCGCCTGGAAGGCCTTTATGAACAGCTATATCGAGGCGACCTTCCGCGCCAATCCCAACTTCGCGGTCGGCCAGGGGCGCCACGAATATGATGGCGTCGCGATCGACCTGCGCCCGGCGGCGATCGGCGCGGAAGTCGCGCGGCTCGATCGGGCGATCGCCACCGCCGAGGCCTTTTCGGAGGCGTCCTTGAGCAAGGAGGAGCGCTTCGAGCGGGCGTATTTGATCGCCAACGCGCGCGGCTCGCGCTTCTGGGCGGCGCGCGACGGGGCCGACCAATATCATCTTAATCCGGCCTCATACCTCGGCGCGATGGATCCGTCGGTCTATGTCACCGTCCCCTATGCCGCGCCCGCCGTGCGGCTTCGCGCCTACATCAAATTCCTGGCCGGGGTCCCCGGGATCGCCCAGCAGATGCGGCGCAACATCCGCACCCCGATGCCGATCAGCTTCGTCGATTATGCCAAGAGCGCGTTTGGCGGCTATGCGCAATATTATCCCGGCGACGGGCTGGCGGCTTGGAAAGGGGTCGGCACCGCGGCCGACCAAGCGGCGCTGCGCACGGTCACCGCCAACGCCACCGCGGCGATGAAGACCACGGTTGGCTGGGTCGAGGCGCAGCGCCCCAACGCTCGCGCCAATTTCGCGCTCGGCCGCGCCAAGTTCAGCAAGATGCTGTGGGACACCGAGATGGTGGCAACCCCGCTCGACCAGTTGGAAGCGATCGGGCGCGCCGATCTTGCGTCCAATCAGGCGCTGCTGCGCGATGCCTGTCGCCGTTACGCTCCGGGGGCGACGGTGCCCGCGTGCATGGACAAAATGAACGCCGACAAGCCCGTCGGGGGTCCGGTCGTCGGCGCGCGCGCCCAACTCGCCGGCCTCAAGCAATTCATTTTGTCGCACGACATCGTCAGCGTCCCCGGGACCGAGGAAGCGAAGGTCGAGGAATCACCGCCCTACAACCGCCAGAACAGCGCCTACATCAACATTCCCGGGCCGTATGAAAAAGGGCTGCCGTCGGTCTATTATATCTCGCCGCCCGACCCAAGCTGGACCAAGGAAGCGCAGACCAATTACATTCCGGGAAAGTCCGATCTGTTGTTTACCTCGATCCACGAAGTGTGGCCGGGCCACTTCCTCAATTTCCTTCATTCGAACCGCTCGCCGTTCCTGTTTGGCCGCGTGTTCGTGGGATATGCTTATGCCGAGGGATGGGCGCATTATACCGAGGAGATGATGCGCGTTGCGGGGGTCGGCGGCGGCACCGACGAGGTGCTGATCGGGCAATTGTCCAACGCGTTGTTGCGCGATTGCCGGTTCCTGAGCGCGATCGGGATGCATTCGGGGACGATGACGCAAGGCCAAAGCTATCGCATGTTCCGCGACCAATGTTTTCAGGACGAAGGCAATGCCAAGCAGCAGGCGGCGCGCGGAACCTATGACCCGGGCTACCTCAATTACACCATGGGCAAGTTGATGATCCGCAAATTGCGCGACGACTGGACCGCGACCCGCGGCGGCCGTGCGGGATGGAAGGCGTTTCACGACCAGTTCCTGAGCTACGGCGGCCCACCGATCCCGCTCGTCCGCCAGCAAATGCTGGGCGGGCCGGCCGCGGCGATGTTCTAATCCAGGGAAAAAAGGACCCGCGGCACCAACCGCGGGCCCTTTTCCCTGCGAGCAGCCCTGATCAGTAGGTCGTTTCGCTCATCGGGATGGCCGAACGCTGGTCGGCCGCGTTGGCGCCGCCGAGGAAGCTCACCAGATCGCCGATCAATCGTTGCTTGTCGGTCGCGAACAGGCCGTGCGCGCTTCCGTCATATTCGATCAGCTCGGAGCCCGGGATCGCCTTCGCCGAAACTCGGCCGGTGGCGTCGATCGGAACCGTCTTGTCGGCGGTGCCGTGAATGATCAAGGTCGGGACGGTGAAACTAGCAAGGTCGGGGCGGAAGTCGGTCGTGGCGAAGGCCTGCGCTGCGGCGAGGGTCGGGCGCAGGCCGGCCATCATCGTCTGACGCCAGCTGTTCATCAGCACTTCGTCGCTGACCGGCGAGGTCAAAGCGCCGACGCCGTAGAAGTCCTTGAAGAAGCCGGTGAAGAAATGCTCGCGGTCCTTTTTCATGCCCGCGGTCATCTCGTCGAAGGTCGCTTGCGGAACGCCGTCGGGATTGTCGTCGGTCTGGGGCATGTAGGGCACCACGGCGCTGATCAGCACGGCCTTCGAGACGCGGTCGGCGCCCTGCTTGGTGAGGAAGCGGGCGACTTCGCCGCCACCCATCGAGAAACCGACCAGCGCGACCTTGTCCTGGATGCCAGCGTCGGCGAGGATGACCGCGACGTCGTCGGCATAGGTATCATAGTCGTGCCCGTCCCACGGCTGATCCGAGCGCCCGAAGCCACGGCGATCGGGGATGATGCAGCGCTTGCCCGCCTCGACCAGCGCCACTGCGGCATCGTCGAACGAATCGCCGCTCAGCGGCCAGCCGTGGAGCAGGACGATGGGATCGCCCGTGCCCCAGTCCTTGTAATAAAGCTGGGTTCCGTCTTGGGCTTTGGCATAGGGCATGGGGACGCATCCTTCGGTTGGGGTTGAGCCTGTTCAACACCTGAGCGCGGCGGGTGTTGCGATCGTTCGACCCCCTGGTCGCCCGATTGCGCTCAATCGAGCAGTGGTTGCGCCAAGCGCCGACCAGCGGTTGAGCGTGAACGGCGAAGCGCCTAGCGCATTATGCGAATCCGTTGTCGTGGAGCCCCCTTCGTGTCGAAAGTCGCCGAGCAGAATTATCTCGCCCTGGTCGGGGAGGGCGGGCGCGAGCATATCCTCGGCAAGCCCTTCAGCGATGGCTATTGCGGGGTCAATCTGGCGTCGATCGGGGCAATCATGACTCTGTTGCCGGAGCCCCCGGCGCGGATCCTCGACATGGGCTGCGGCGGGGGCTGGACCAGCATCTTCTTCGCCAAGCGCGGCTATGCGGTGGTCGGGCAGGACATCGCCCAGGATATGATCGACCTCGCCCGGGAGAATCAGCGACAGCAAGGGATCGACGATCGGCTGTCGTTCGTACGCCGCGACTATGAGGAAACGACGGCCGAAGGTGAGTTCGATGCCGTGGTGTTCTTCGATTGCCTCCACCATGCCGAGGACGAACGCGCCGCTCTGGCCAGTGCCTACCGCGCGCTGAAGCCAGGCGGGATCGTCCTGACCCACGAGCCCGGCGAGGGTCATTCGACCGCGCCGGGATCGATCGAGGCGATGGAATTGTTCGGGGTTGCGGAACGTGACATGCCGCCGCACCTGATCATCCGTCACGGCACCGATCTCGGCTTTCGGTCGAGCCGCATCTACCCGATGCAGGACTGGTTGCTCGAACTTTTCTATCGCCAGCCGATTCCCGAGCGGTGGAGCAAGGCCGGGCGGCAGCGCGCGGCGTTCGTCATGGAGGCGGCGTTCGCGCCGTCGGACCGGGCGAGTTCGATCGTGGTGATGACCAAGTAAGCCAGCGGCGCTTTCCACCGTGCGCCGCGCCCGATAGAGCAGGGCGCATGGCGAAACCCAAGACGCGATACATGTGCCAGGCCTGCGGGTCCGAGCAGAGCCGCTGGCAGGGGCAATGCCCCGACTGCGCCGAATGGAACACGCTGATCCAGGAGAACGCCGCGGTGACGGTGTTTTCGGCGCGCCACGATCTGTCGAGCGGGGGACGCGCGGTCGAACTGGTCGGGCTCGACAGCGAAGTCGCGCTGCCCGCGCGGCTGGCGACGGGGATTGCGGAATTCGACCGCGCGATCGGCGGCGGGATCGTGCCGGGGTCGGTGATGCTGGTCGGGGGCGACCCCGGGATCGGCAAGTCGACGCTGTTGCTTCAGGTCGCGGCCAGGCTTGCGCTCGACGGCCAGCGGGTGGTCTATGTCTCGGGCGAGGAAGCCGCCGACCAGGTACGGATGCGCGCGGTCCGGCTCGGGCTTGGCCAGTCGCCGGTCCAGCTCGCCGCGGCGACCAGCGTGCGCGACATCTTGACCACGGTCGGAACCGGGCAGCCCCCGGCGCTGCTGGTGATCGATTCGATCCAGACCATGCACAGCGACTTGATCGACGGCGCGCCGGGGACG
Organism: uncultured Sphingomicrobium sp.; assembly: GCA_964235815.1. GTDB lineage: Bacteria > Pseudomonadota > Alphaproteobacteria > Sphingomonadales > Sphingomonadaceae > Sphingomicrobium. The sequence continues at coordinate 23,142 of CAXSCF010000007.1, read as the reverse complement.
GTAACCCAGGTGCGCGCCAGTGCGCAGGAACTGGTGCGTTTCGCCAAGCAGCGCGGGACGGCGGTGGTGCTGGTCGGGCATGTCACCAAGGACGGGACGATCGCGGGACCCCGCGTGCTGGAGCATATGGTCGACACGGTGCTGGGGTTCGAGGGCGAACGCAGCCACCAATATCGCATCCTGCGCGCGTCCAAGAACCGCTTTGGCGGGACCGACGAGATTGGTGTGTTCGCGATGGAGGGCGCGGGATTGAAGGAAGTCGCCAATCCGTCGATGCTGTTCCTGACTGAGCGCGGCGAGCCGGTCAGCGGAACCGCGGTGTTCCCCTCGCTTGAAGGGACTCGCCCGGTGCTGGTCGAGATCCAGGCGCTGGTGGTGCGACTGGCGAGCGGGGCGACCCCGCGTCGCGCCGCGGTCGGGTGGGACAGCGGGCGGCTGGCGATGGTGCTCGCGGTGCTCGAGGCGCGGTGCGGGCTGAGCTTTGCCACGTCGGAAGTGTACCTCAATGTCGCCGGGGGGTATCGGCTGAGCGATCCGGCCGCCGACCTCGCGGTGGCGGCGGCGCTGGTGTCGGCGTTGAGCGAGCGCCCGATCCCGGCCGACGCGGTGGTGATGGGGGAAATCGCGCTGTCGGGCGAGGTCCGCCCGGTGGCGCATGGCGCGCTGCGGTTGAAGGAAGCGGCCAAGTTGGGGTTCGAGCGCGGGTGGATCCCGGCCAGCCTCGATGCGCCGGGCGCGATGGCGGTGATGCGGTTCGGCAAGCTGAGCGAAGTGGTCGATCTGGTGCTCGGGAAATAACTCCTCCCCTGCGCCTTCGCAGGGGAGGTGGACCATCCGCAGGATGGTGGAGGGGTACTTTCAGGCGCCGGAAGAACCCCTCCGTCAGCCTGCGGCTGCCACCTCCCCAAGCGAGCGCTTGGGGAGGGACTTTTTGGTGGCGCCGGTTCGTCGGCTTCGCTAGCCGGTCCGCATGACGGCACTCGACATCTTCGTGATCCTGGTGGTGGGCGGCGCGGCATTGGTCGGGTTCGTGCGCGGCTTTGCGTATGAGGTGCTGGCATTGGTGGCGTGGATCGTCGCGATCGTCGCCCTGAAGCTGTTCCACGAGCCGCTCAGCGCGCGGCTGGTTTCGAGCGTCGGGACCGAGGCGGGGGCGGCGGTGCTGGCCTTCGCCTTGCTGTTCCTGCCGACCTATATAGCGGTCAAACTGTTCGCCAAGGCGGTCGGCGGGCGGACGCGCAAGTTGGTGCTGGGCCCGGTCGACCGCGTGCTTGGCGGGGGGTTCGGAATGGTCAAGGGACTGCTCGGCGCGACGCTGATCTTCCTCCTCGCCAACCTTGCCACCGACATGGTCTATGGCGGCAATGCCCAGCGCCCGGCGTGGATGACCAGATCGCGCAGCTTTCCCTTGCTCAACGCGAGCGGTCGCGCGGTGGTCGACTGGGTCGAGGAACGCCAGCACCCCGGAGTGAAACTGTGATCCGCCTGTACGACACGATGGCACGGGCCAAGCGCGACTTCGTCCCGATCGATCCTAAGCGGATCACGATGTATGTCTGCGGCCCGACGGTCTATGGCCGGGCGCATATCGGCAATGCGCGGCCGGCGGTGGTGTTCGACGTGCTGTCGCGGCTGTTACGGCATGAGTATGGCGAGGGCGCGGTGATCTATGCCCGCAACGTCACCGACGTCGACGACAAGATCATCGCCGCGGCGAGGGAGCAAGGCGTCGATCCGGGCGTCATCACGCGGCGCTACGAGGAACATTATCTGGCCGACATGGGGGCGCTCGGAGTGGCGCCGCCCGACCTTGCGCCGCATGCGACGCAAGAAATCGCGCCGATGGTCGACATGATCGGCGAGTTGATCGACAAGGAGCACGCCTACGCCGCCGAGGGACATGTCCTGTTTTCGGTCGCCAGCGACGCGGACTATGGGGTGCTCGGCCGGCGCGAGCGCGACGCGATGATCGCCGGGGCGCGGGTCGAGGTTGCCCCGTACAAGCGCGATCCGGCCGATTTCGTGCTGTGGAAGCCAAGTTCGCCCGAGATGATCGGGTGGGACTCGCCGTGGGGGCGCGGGCGCCCGGGATGGCATATCGAATGCTCGGCGATGATCGCCGCGCATTTGGGCGAGACGATCGACATCCACGGCGGCGGGCTCGACCTGATCTTTCCGCACCACGAGAATGAGATCGCGCAAAGCCGGTGCGCGCATGGGCGACCGCTGGCCAATTATTGGGTGCATAACGGGTTCGTCGACATGGGCGCCGAGAAGATGTCGAAAAGCTTGGGCAACGTCGTGCTGGTCAACGAGTTGCTTGATGCGGGGCATCGGGGCGAGGTGTTGCGGCTGGCCTTGCTGTCGGGGCATTACCGAAGCCCGCTGCCGTGGACGGAGAGCCTGATCGCGCAGTCGAAGGCGACCCTCGACGGATTGTATCGCGCGGCGGGCGAGGCCGAGACCGGTGCAATCGATGCGCAAGTGATTGAAGCGCTGATGGACGACCTCAATTCGCCCTTGGCGATGGCGCGGCTAGGAGCGCTTGCTGAGCCGGGGACCATCAAGGCAAGCGCTCGGTTGCTCGGGCTGCTGACGATGAGTGCCGACGAGTGGTTTCGCGGTGGAGAAAGTGCGCAAATCGACGCGAAAATCGCGGCGCGACGCGAGGCCAAGGCGAAGCGCGACTTCGCCGCGGCGGACCGGATTCGGGCCGAGCTGGCGACCGAGGGGATCGTGCTCGAGGATGGGGCGCACGGAACGACGTGGCGGCGGGCTTGACCGGCCGACTTCCCCAACCCGCTCCTGCTGACGAGGTGTTTCGCTTCTGCAGCCCCTCCTCGGGATGAGCGGTTGAGGAGTGATGGTGACCGCTCCCCTTTATACACGCGAGATCTTGCGGCTGGCGGCTTCGCTTGGCGAACCGGTGGTGCTGACGCGGGTCGATGGGGCGGGGGAGCGGCGGTCGCGGGCTTGCGGGAGCGTCGTCGCGGTTGCGGTGATGGTTGACGGCGGGCGCGTGGGCGGGGTGGCGCGTTTGGGCAGGCGGCGGCGGCGCTGATGGCGGCGGGGGCGGCCGGGCGATCTGCCGGTGAGGTTCGTGCGGCGGTGGGCGGGATTGCGGCGTGGCTCGAGGGCAATGATGGCGCGGTGGAGGCTTGGCCGGGGCTTGCGGTGCTCGAGCCGGCGCGGGCGCGGGCGCGGGCGGGGCGGCATGGCGCGATCGTGCTGCCGTTCGAGGCCTTGCTGAGCGCGCTCGAGGCTGTGGGCGAGGCGGCGGGCTAGGGGGTTTCGAGGAAGGCGGCGAGGGTGCGCTGGGCGATGTCGCGGGCGACAAACGCGTGGCCGATGCCGCGGGTGAGGATCAGGGTCAGCGCGGTGCTGACATCATTCTTTTTGTCGCGCGCCATCCAGGGGAGGAGCGCCGGGCCTGACACGCCGGCTTGGGCGAGCGTGGTGGGGAGGCCGACCGCGGCGAGGTGGGTGGCGAATCGCTCGGCGTCTTGCGGGGGGCCGTAACCGATCTCGGCGGAGAAGCGCAGCGCGAGGACCAGGCCGATCGCGACCGCTTCGCCGTGGAGCAGTTTTCCGATCCCCGCCGCGCTTTCGATCGCATGGGCGAAGCTGTGGCCCAAGTTGAGCAAGGCGCGCTGGCCGCCGCGGTCCTCGATATCGTCCGCGATGAGCCGCGCCTTGGCGGCAATCGCGGTGGTGATGGCGTGATGCCGAGCCGCGGTGTCGCCGGCGAGCAAGGCGGCGCCATTGGCCTCGCACCACGCAAAGAAAGTGGGGTTGTCGATCAGCCCATATTTGACGATTTCGGCATAGCCCGAGCGCAACTGGCGCGGATCGAGCGTATCGAGAAAGCACGGGTCGGCGACGACCAGCGCCGGCTGATGAAAGCTGCCGATGACATTCTTTTCGCCGAACGCGTCGATCGCGGTCTTCCCGCCGACCGCGCTGTCGGCCTGCGCCAGCAAGGTGGTGGGAAGGTGGATGACCGGGCAGCCGCGCTTGAACAGGCTTGCCGCGAGCCCGGTGACGTCGCCGACCGCGCCACCGCCCAAAGCAAGGATGCTGGTCGAGCGGCCGACGCCGCGCCGGGCCAGTTCCGCCAGCAGATGATAAAGCGCGTCCCATTGCTTGGCGGCCTCGCCCCCGGGAAGCAAGATCGGGTCGTCGGTGCCGAGCAGCGTCCGGACGCGTGCGCCGTGAAGCGCCCAAACGCGCGGCTCGCTGACCAGGACCGGAGCGCGGGGAAAGCGCTCGCGCGCGTCGTCCAGCGCGCCGACGATCACGTCATGCCGCAGCGCACCGGCGATGACGGGGATGATCGTCGGGACAAGGTTCGTCACGCGGCGCAGCGATCAAGGAGCGCGGCGACGATCGCCTCGACCACCTCGCCATGCGCGCCGGTGCCGCTGCGGACGTGGATGTGGGCCTCGGCGTAATTGGCGCGGCGCTCCTGATCGAGTCGGGCCAGCGTTACCGCCCGGTCGCCGTCGCGCAACAAGGGGCGCGTGTCGCGGCGGCCGGTGCGCTCGGCAAGGACCGCGACCGGGGCGTCGAGCCACACGGTGATGGCGCGTGCCTTGAGCAGCCGCCGAGTCGCGGGATCGACGAATGCCCCGCCGCCGGTGGCGATGACCCGCCGCCCGCCCTCGACCAGCCGCGCGACCAGGCGCCGTTCGCCGTCGCGAAAATTCCGTTCGCCATAGCGTTCGAACACTTCGGCCGCGGAGGATCCGCCCGCGGCATCCTCGATCGCGCTGTCGCTGTCGACAAACGGCAGCCCAAGACGCGTGGCGAGGCGGCGCCCAACGGTCGATTTGCCGACCCCCATCAATCCGACCAGCACGATCGGGCGCTCGGTCAGTGGGCGGGCGGCGCAGGACAAGTCGGGGAGCGAGATTTCGGAACGGGTCGGCAGCTTTTCCACGATCAAGGGCTATACATCAGGGCCGCGCGTCGGGCAAAAGCCGATCCAACGAAGATTGCCCTTGTCAGCGGAGTGTTCATGCGAGGCCTGATTGTCCTGATCGTCATCGTCCTGTTGCTTGTCGGCGGCGCCATCCTTCTTTCACGCAGCGTCGTCGAGCAACCGGTCAAGACGATCGAAGTCCCGGTCGCCGCAACCCCCGCGGCGGCACAATAATATGGTGTCGCGCGCCACGCTGACGCTTTCGGTCCTGCTTGCGGCGGGCGTGGCGGGCGCGGCGCTGGCGCAAAGTCGACCCGAATCGATCCTTCCGCCAGGCTTCGGCGATCCTGCGCCGCCGCCGGCAGCGGCCCCGTCTAAGCCGCCGACGGCAAGCAATCCCGCGGCTCCCGCCGTGCCCACCGCGCCGGGCAGCGCGACGCCGCGCGTGACGCGGACGATCGACCTGTCGCGCGCCGAGGATATCATCACCGGCGACAGCTTGGACCCGGCCGGGCCGCCGCTCGTCATTGAACCGCCGGTCGAATATCCCGATGCCAGCCGCCGCGATCCGGCGCTGGCCGGGGTGCTGTGGCCCGATGCGATCGGGCTTGGCGGGGCGCCGTGGGGCGCTAGTTCGGGCAAATTCCTGTCGGTCGTGCTGCGCCGCACCGATGGCGTGCTGGCGTCGCGCTGGGCGCATATCGGCCTGCGCAACGTGCTGCTCGCCAAGACGGCCGCGCCGGGCGGGGTCAATCCCGCCGACTGGGTCGCCGAACGCGCCTGGTTGCTGCTCAAGCTGGGCGAGGCCGATGCTGCCCGGTTGCTCGTCGCGGGAGTCGATACCGACGATTTCACCCCCAAGCTGGTCCAGGTCGCGGCGCAGGTCGCGCTGGCCAACAGCGATCCGTCGGGCCTGTGCGCGATCGAAACGCGGTTGCCCGCGGTCGAGCCGAGGATCGCGCCCTTGGTGACCGCGATGTGCGCCTCGCTGGCGGGGGAAGCCGAGCGGGCGGCATCGGACATCGACCAGGCGCGGCGGCGGGGACGCGTGTCGGCGATCGATATCGCGCTGGCCGACAAATTGGTCGGCGCGGGAGCGGACACCGCGCGCGCCGTGACCATCGAATGGGAGCCGGTGAGCCTGCTCAGCGCGTGGCGCTACGGCCTGTCCACGGCGACCGCGATGCTGCCCCCCGAACGGCTGATGAAAAGTGCTGACCCGCAGGTGCGCGGATGGCTGGCGCGCGCGCCGATGTTCGCCGCCCCGCAGAAGATGGCGGCGGCGCGAACCGCGGCGGCGATGGGCGTGATGTCGTCCGACGCGATGGTCGACCTTTATTCGGCGGCCTATGATTATACCGACCCCGACGAGCTGGGCGGGACCGACCCGTGGCGCCTGCGGCAGGCGTTCGTGGGCAAGGATCGCGCCCAGCGGCTGACCGCCCTGCGCGGCATCTGGGGCAAGGACAAGGACCGCGAAAAGCAGATGGCGGCGTGGGTCACGACGGCGCGCGCGGCGACCCTTGTCGCGCCCGGCGCGGCGCTCAAGGACGATATGCGCAACCTGGTCGCGGCGTTGTTCGCGGGGGGCTATGACCAGCAGGCGGCGCGTTGGGCACGGGTCGCGGACGACATCGACGACGAGCAAGGTGATGCCGCGTGGGCGATGCTCGCGCTGGGTCTGTCCGAGCCCGCCGGGGTTACGATCGATCTGGGCCGGATCGAGGATTTTGCGGGGCGCGACACGTCGAAGGGCAAGCGCCGCACCGGGCTGCTCGTCGCGGGACTGGCCGGTCTGGGGCGGATCGACGCGCAAATGGCGGGACGGCTCAACGCTCAATATCGGCTCGGCCTCGACCGCAGGACGCGATGGACCTTGCTGATCGATGGCGCGGCGCGGCGCCGCCAGGCCGGGACGACTATGCTGCTTGCGGCGAGCGCCATGCAGGCGCCAAGCATCGCCGACGTCTCCTCATTGTACATGTTCCATGCCATCAATGCGCTGCGCCGCACGGGGCAGGAGGGCGTGGCACGAATGATTGCCGCCGAGGCGCTGGCACGGGCTTGAGCAGCGCCAGCGCGCCGATGACGCCTGGCGATCGTGCCTTGATCGATCGCTTCTGCGACATGATGGCGGCCGAGAGCGGCGCCGCGCGCAACACGCTGAGCGCGTATCGCAGCGACCTGGCTTCAGCGGCGGCCGAATTGGGATCGCTGGAGGATGCGACACTGGTCGATCTGGCGCGGCTCGGCGAATGCTGGGGGGCGCTTGCGCCGTCGACCGTGGCGCGGCGCGCGGCGGCACTGCGCCGCTTTTACGGCTTCCTTCACGATGACGGCTTGCGGATCGACGATCCCTCGCCCGCTTTGCCGCGGCCGACGCTGCAGCGGCCGTTGCCACGGATCCTCGACACCCATGAAGTCGAGGCGATGTTCGCGGCAGTCGAGGAGCGCGCCGCGAGCAAGCGTCCGCTCGCACTGCGCGACTTGGCACTGATCGAATTGCTTTATGGTTCGGGGCTGCGCGCGACCGAGCTCGTGTCCTTGCCGCGGCGCGCGGTGCGCCCGGGGCAGCCGTTCCTGATGATCCGCGGCAAGGGCGACAAGGAACGGCTGGCGCCGATTTCGGGGCGGGCCGAGCACGCCGTCGCGCAGTGGGTGGCGGTCGCGCCGCCCGGAGCGTGGCTGTTCCCCGGGGGCAAGTCGCATTTGAGTCGCATCAGGCTGTTTCAGATCGTCCGCGCGCTCGCCGCGCTGGCCGGGATTTCGCCCGAGCGGGTCAGCCCCCATGTTCTGCGCCATGCCTTTGCAACGCACTTGCTCGCGGGGGGTGCCGACTTGCGTGTGCTGCAGTCGCTGCTCGGCCATGCCGATATCGCGACGACGCAGATCTACACGCATGTCGATAGCGCGCGGCTGATCGAGCTGGTCAATCAACGCCACCCGCTGGCGCAGGTCCGTCGCGACGGGCCCTCAATGCGATGAGCGGCGGGGCGCGTCGCGCGTCAGCGGGAGCGCTTGGGGGAATCGCTCCCGCGTGAGCGCTAATGGGACGGCGGGTCGAGCATCGCTGCGTTGACGCCGCCGCCGCGCCCGCTTAACCCGCGCCGCTTATGCAGACTTATCTAGAGTTCGAAAAGCCGATTGCCGAACTCGACCGGCGGATCGTCGAATTGCGCGCCACCGCGAGCGGCGGGTCGGTCAATATCGATGCCGAGGTCGATCGGCTCAACGCCAAATCGGGCAAGTTGCTGCGCGAAACCTACGCCAAATTGACGCCGTGGCAAAAGACCCAGGTGGCGCGCCATCCCGAGCGACCGCACTTCAACAATTATGTCGCCGGCATCACCGAGGACTTCCTGCCGCTGGCGGGGGACCGCGCGTTCGGCGACGATCAGGCGATCATCGGCGGTCTGGCGCGGATCGAGGGGCGCCGGGTGATGCTGATCGGGCATGAGAAAGGCGACGATACGGCCAGCCGGCTGAAGCATAATTTCGGGATGGCCAAGCCCGAGGGCTATCGCAAGGCGATCCGGCTGATGGCGCTGGCCGACCGCTTTGGAGTGCCGGTGATCAGCCTGGTCGATACGTCGGGGGCGTTCCCCGGGGTGCAGGCCGAGGAGCGCGGGCAAGCCGAGGCGATTGCCCGCTCGACCGAACAATGCCTCGCGCTCAAGGTGCCGATGATTGCGGCGGTGGTCGGCGAAGGCGGATCGGGGGGCGCGATCGCGCTCGCCGCGGCCAATCGCGTGCTGATGTTCGAGCATGCGGTCTATTCGGTCATCTCGCCCGAAGGCTGCGCGTCGATCCTGTGGCGCACCGCGGACAAGGCCGCCGACGCCGCCGAGGCGATGCGGGTGACGGCGCAGCAGCTCGCCGAATTGAAGGTCATCGACCGAATCGTTCCCGAACCCTTGGGCGGGGCGCATCGCGATCCGCCGGCGGCGATCGCCGGGCTGAAGGCGGCGCTGATCGAGGAGCTGGATGCGTGCGCCAAGCTCAGCGGCGAGCAATTGCTGGCACAGCGACGCGAGAAATTCCTGTCGCTCGGGAGCTGAGGCTGGCCAACAAGCCGGCGATGCCGTTTCGGAACCCCATCGATCATTTCGGGTTGAGAGCAGAGCTGTCAAGGAGATGACGATGCGCCTTTCCCGCCTGTTTCTTGCCGCCGGCGTGCTGGGCACTTCGGGTGTCGCGATCGCGCAGCAGCGCGGTCTGGTCGAGCGCGGGCCAAGCCAGCGCGAGGTAGCGCAATCGCAGCGACAGCATCCGCAAGTGCTGGCCGAATATGGTGGCGCCGAGACGGGCGCGCGCGGTGCCTATGTCGAACGCGTCGGCCGCCGGGTCGCCGCCAGCTCGGGGATCGCCAATGCCGGGCAGGCGCTGCATTTCACGGTGCTCAATTCGCCGGTCGAGAATGCGTTCGCCCAGCCCGGCGGCTATGTCTATGTCACCCGCCAGCTGATGGGCCTGATGAACGACGAGGCCGAACTGGGCTTCGTGCTGGGGCATGAGACGGGCCATATCGCCGCCAACCATGCGCAACGGCGCGAGTCGGCGTCGACCCGCAATTCGATCCTCGGCGTGCTCGGCGCGGTGTTGGGATCGGTGGTCGGCGGCGGGTTTGGCGACCTCATCGCGCAGGGCAGCCAATACAGCTCGCAATTGCGGACACTGAGCTTTACCCGCAACCAGGAATATGAGGCCGATACGCTTGGCATTCGGTTCCTCAGCGCGGCGGGGTATGACCCGCTCGCAAGCAGTTCGATGCTTGCCGCGCTAAGCCGCTCGAGCGCGCTCGAGGCGCGGGTCCAGGGACGAGCCAGTCGATCGACCCCCGAATGGGCGCAGACCCATCCGCTCAACGAGAACCGCATCCGCCAGGCGGCGGCGCTGGCCCAGCGCGATCCCATCGCCGGGGCCGGGCTGCGCAATCGCGACGCTTTCCTCGCCCAGCTCGACGGGGTGATGGTCGATGATGACCCAGCGCAAGGGGTGATCGACGGACGCACGTTCGTCCATCCCGACCTGCGCCTTCAGTTCGTCGTTCCCGCCGGTTATTTGATGCAGAATGGTGCGAATGCGGTGACGGTGGCCGGGTCGGGCGGGCAGGCGCAGTTCAGCACCGGGCGTTTCAATGGCGATTTTGGCAATTATATCGGGCAGGTGATCAATGGCCTGACCCAGGGGAGGGCGCAGGTCGCGCTGGCGCCGCTCCAGCAGACGACGATCAACGGGCTACCCGCGGCGTTTGTCAGCGGACGAGCGCAAACCTCTTCGGGCGTGGTCGACCTGAGCGTGATGGCGTATCGCTTCGATGCCGCGACGGCCTATCATTTCATCCTGATCACGAAGGGCGGGGAGGGGATGCGGCCGTTCGCGTCGATGCTCGGTTCGTTGCGCCGCATCAGTCCCGCCGATGCGGCCGCCATCCGCCCGCGGGTGATCGACGTGGTCAGCGTGCGGCGCGGCGATACCAGCGCGAGCCTCGCCCAGAAAATGGCCTATCGCGATTATCGGATCGAGCGCTTTTTGTCATTGAACGGCATTGCGAGCGGCGCCGCGCTGGCACCCGGGCAGAAGGTCAAGCTGATCGTCTACGGCACGCGCCCCCGCCGCTAGCGAGCAGATCGCGGTGCGCCCCTCACGCAACTTAATTGGCGTTGATCACGATATTGGCCAATTTGCCCCACATGCCATTGGCGCCTCCGCCGAGCGTGCGGAGCCCGGTGAGCATGGCGATGATCATCAGGGCCGCAATAAGCCCATATTCAATCGCCGTCGCGCCGCGCTTGTCCGAGCGCAGCCGACGGAATATCCGGATCGCGCTCACGCCATCCCCCTTCCGGTCTTGGTCCACCAACGGATATTGAGCGATCGAGCTTAATAAATTGCTTCGTGAGCGTGATTAATTGCGCGCCATCCATTTATCCTGCTGATTTCTGGGACAACGGCGGGCTCCAGGCGAGAAAATGAAGCAGGTCGATCCGTTCGGTGACGCGGCCCTCGATTGCGTTGGCGGCAAAGGCGGCGGCGGCGCGTTCGGCCCATTCCCGACCGCGCGAGGGCGCGCGATCGGCGAGCGAGTTCGTCGCCCCCATTGCGCGCAAGTCATGGACAAGCTCGGCGAGGCTGCCATAGGTCAGGTCGATTCGATCGACATCGACCACTGGCATGACGAACTCGGTCGCGGAGAGCAGGCCGGCAAGCGTGGCCGGAGCGATTCGCGGATGACAGCGCGCCGCGGCCGGGCCGGTCGCAAGGTCGGCGGCCAGCATCGCGCGGCGCAGGACGGGCAGGCTGTCGCCACCGGCCATTGCCCCGATCAAGGGCGCGTCGGGCAGCATCGCGCGGCGGATCGCGACCAATGCGGGACCAAGCCGGTTGACCGTGTCGAGCGTGCCGACCGCGATCACCAGGTCGAAGCACGCGGCGCCGAAATCATGGGCGTCCTCGTCGGCCCGAAGGCCATTGGCCGCTTTCGCGAACAAGACTCCGGGGTCCACGATTTGGATGCCGTTCACGTCGGTGTCTGCGCGCACGCGGGTCACCCAGCCGGGGTCTGGCGCCCCGACCAGCAAAGCATTGGCGAAGGAGCGCGGAATGTCACGCAGCCGATCGAGGCATTCTGCGAAGGCGCGTTCGTGAAGTACGAGTTCGGGCCCGATCCGCGCGGCGCGGTCGCGACGAAGGGCGCGCAGGCGGCGGTCGAACAGGTCGGGCGGAAGCTCGCTTCGGGGATCGGTCACCGCCCGGCTTGTGCGGCGGGGGGCGACGCGCGACAAGGGATAATGGCGACGATCCTCGATCGACCCTTCCAGCGGCTGGCGATGAGCGTGCTCGATTTCGCGCTGCCGCCGCGCTGCGCCGGCTGCGGCGAAATCATCGCCGAGGTCGACGGCTTTTGCACCGACTGCTGGCTTTTGCTCGACTGGCTCGGCAATGGGGGGTGCGAACAGTGCGGCATTCCGCTCGAAGCGACCGAGGCGGCGTTGTGCGGACGGTGCCTGACCCAGCCGCCGCCGATCGACCGGATGCGGGCGGCGGTGGCCTATGGCCCGATGGCGCGCGGCATCGCGCTCAAGCTTAAATATGGGCGCAAGGTCGCGCTGGCGCGGACCATGGCGCGATTCATGGCGCCCTTGAAAGGGGAAGTGGACGGTGCGATTCTGGTCCCGGTGCCGCTTCACCGGCGACGATTGTGGTGGCGCGGGTTCAACCAGTCGGGGCTGGTCGCCAAACACCTCGCGCGGCGCTGGCAGGTGCCGGTCGAAGAGGCACTGCTGAGGCGAATTCGACCTACTCCACCGCTCAAGGGAATGAACGGGACGCAGCGCGCAACGGCGGTGCGGGGTGCGTTTGCGGTAACGAAGGGATATGCGGTCGAGGGACGGACAATCGTCCTGATCGACGATGTGCTCACCAGCGGAAGCACGGCCTTCGCCTGCGCCACGGCTCTGCGCAAGGCGGGCGCCAAACGGGTCGAATTGATTTGCTGGAGCCGGGTGGTTCGTGCCGCGCGTCTCATGCGTTAGACGCGCAGGAACATGTGGGAGAAGAGTGTGGCGACGGTGGAAATCTATACCAAGGCAACGTGCGGTTTTTGCGTTCGTGCGAAGCGCCTGCTCGAGATGAAAAAGGTCGATTATCGCGAAATCCCGGTCGATCGCGGCGGCGCGCCCAAGGCGGAGATGGTCGCGCGCTCGAACGGGCGGATGACCGTCCCGCAGATTTTCATCGACGGTCGGCATGTCGGCGGTTGCGACGATCTGATGGGGCTTGAATATGACGGGAAACTCGACGCCCTGCTGGCGGCATGACGAGCGTTTCGATCGCGCTTTATCAGGCGCAGAGCGGGATCGACCCCGGCGCCAACGCCGCGCGGCTGATCGCGGCGGTGGAGCAGGCCAGCGCCGGCGGGGCGGCCATGCTGTTCACGCCGGAAATGTCGGGGATGCTCGACCGCGACCGCACGCGCGCGCTGGGCACGGCGCGGAGCGAGGCGGACGACATCGTGCTGGCGGCGGTGCGCGGCGCGGCGGCCAAGGCCGGAATGTGGATCCACCTGGGATCGCTCGCGCTGCTCGGCGACGACGGCAAGCTCGTCAATCGCGGGTTCGTGATCGACGAGACGGGCGCAATCCGGGCGCGCTATGACAAGATTCACTTGTTCGATGTCGATCTGGCGACGGGCGAAAGCTGGCGCGAATCGGCGCTCTACGGCGCAGGTTCGAACGCAGTGGTGGTGCGAGGCACCCCGGTTGGGACGCTTGGGCTGACGATCTGCTACGACCTGCGCTTTGCCGGCCTGTTCCAGCGGCTGTCCGAAGCGGGGGCCGACGTGATCGCGGTTCCAGCGGCCTTCACCGTTCCAACGGGGCAGGCGCATTGGTCGGTGTTGCTGCGCGCGCGTGCGATCGAGGCGCAGGCGTTCGTCGTCGCGGCGGCGCAGGCCGGACGCCACGAAGACGGGCGCGAAACCTATGGCCATAGTTTGGTGGCTGATCCGTGGGGCACGGTGCTGGTCGAGATGGGCCAGGCGCCGGCATTGCGCTTCGCAACGCTCGACCTGGCGCGGATCGCCGACGTTCGGGCGCGGATCCCGGTCCTCAAGCATCGCCGCGCCATCGGACGGATTGATCAAGCGAAGTGAGCGCCATATGGGTCTGCCCACGGCTCCGTAGCTCAGCTGGATAGAGCAAGGGTTTCCTAAACCAGAGGTCGGGGGTTCAAGTCCCTCCGGGGCCACCATTTTGACGGGAGCAACGCGATGATCGGAGGCTTGTTTCGGGACCATCCGCGGTCGCTGGGAATGAGCTGGGCCCGGCATGGCAGTGGCGCGCTGATGATCGGCGCGCGGATGATAAGCGGCGGCGTCGCCTGCATCGTCCATGCGATCGTGCCCGCCTTGTTCACCGAGACCGCGGGGCGAACGGTGCACGAGCTTCATGCGCATATGGCCAAGCGCAAGGCCGGTGCGGCCGATCCGGCGACATGGCCCGACTATGAAATCTGAGCCCGCGAGCGCCGATGTGGTGATTGTCGGCGCAGGGTTTTCGGGAACGATGGCGGCGGCACATCTGGTGCGCCGCGGCCTGAGCGTCGTGCTTGCCGAAGGCGGCGGTCGCGCGGGGCGGGGCATCGCTTATTCGACCCGCGATGCGGTCCATTTGCTCAACGTCCCCGCCGCCAAGATGAGCGCATGGTCCGATGCGCCAGGCGATTTCGTTGACTCGGGACAGGCGCCGGACGGCTTTGCCTTGCGGCGCGATTTCGGGGCGTATTTGCGCGCGATTCTCGACCAGGCTGTGGCGGACGGGGTCGAACTCATCGCGGCCACGGTGGTCTCGGCGGTCCGCGAGGGCGAAGGTTGGCGGGTCACGTTTGGCGATGGTCGGACGATCGCGGCACGTGCGCTGGTGCTGGCCCTCGGCAACCAGCCGCCCGAGCCGATGCGCGCCGCCGCGGGAATCGACCCGGCGCTGTTCATCGATAATCCGTGGGGGCGCGAGGCGCAGGCCGCGATCGAACGCGTGGCGCGCGACGGGGCGGCCGGCGGAGGCGGCGATGTGCTGGTGATCGGCACGGGGCTGACCATGGTCGATACCGTGCTGTCGCTCTCGGCGGCCGGGTTCGGAGGGCGGATCGTGGCGCTGTCGCGGCGCGGGCAGGTGCCACGCGGCCACGGACCACAGGCGGCAGCGCCGGTGGCGATCGACCATTTGCCCCTTGGCGATGTCATCGCGCTGTGGCGTTGGCTGCGAACGTACGCGGCAGCGGTCGGGTGGCGCGGTGCGGTGGATTCGCTGCGCCCGCATGCCCATGCGATCTGGCGCGCGTTCGGCCCCGAGCAGCAGCGGCGTTTCCTGCGGCATGCTCGGCCCTATTGGGATGTGCACCGCCACCGCATCGCGCCGCAGATCCGTGAGCAGCTGGAGCGGATGATCAGCCACAATCAGCTCGAGGTCGTGGCAGGGCGAATTGCGGGGATGAGCGCGGAACGAGGCGGGGTGGCCGTGTCCATTCGACGGCGCGGATGTCGGCCGATGCCGAAGACTTCGGGCGACGTGATTTCTTGCGCCACGGACGCGGACAGGGTGTTTGCCGCGGTGTTCAACTGCACCGGCCCGCTGGGCGCGATGGGGCGGACCCGGGATCCCTTGCTGCGGCAGCTGATCGAACAGGAACTATTGGCGATCGATCGGCTCGGGATCGGGCTGAAGGTCGAGGGGGAAAGCCGGGCCGGGCCGCGGTTGTGGGCGCTGGGGCCGCTGACCAAAGGGGAATATTGGGAAATTGTTGCCGTGCCCGACATTCGCGGGCAGGTCGCGAGGGTCGCCGACGATATCGCCAAGGAGCTTGCCCAATGACCAGTCCCGATGATGGCGACCTGGTGCACTCGCCGCCCAAGGTGGCGGTATCCGACGATGTCGCCGAGGCAGTGCGGACGTTGATCCGCTGGGCGGGGGACGACCCGTCGCGCGAGGGCTTGATCGACACCCCGGCGCGGGTCGCGCGGGCGTGGCGCGAATATACGAGGGGGTATCAGGAAGATCCGGCGCTTCATTTGACGCGGACATTCGACGAAGTGGGAGGATATGACGAGATCGTGCTGCTGCGCGATATTCCGTTCCAGTCGCATTGCGAGCATCATCTGGCGCCGATCATCGGCAAGGCGGCGATCGCCTATCTGCCGGGCAGCCGGGTGGTCGGAATATCCAAGCTTGCCAGAGTGTTGCACGGCTTCGCGCGGCGCCTGCAAGTCCAGGAACGGCTGACCGCGCAGGTCGCCGACTGCATCGCGACGCACCTGAAGCCGATCGGCGTGGCGGTGGTGATCGAGGCGAGCCACGCCTGCATGTCGGCACGCGGGGTCAATACCCCGGGGGTGATCATGACCACCAGCCGAATGATGGGCTGTTTCCGCGACGATGAGCGCAGTCGCAAGGAAGTGCTCGCGCTGATGGGCTATTAAGAGGAGCGCAAGGCGCGCGATGCGCACGCTATTTCGCGTTTCGAGGGAACCTGTGCTGTTTGCGCCACAGGCTCGTCTCTGATCGCTTCCCAGCAAAACCGCCATTTTTTTTACCGGTTGAACCCGGACGTTGAATCTTCGTTGAGCTGTCAAGAGCTTTTCGGGAGTGCGTGGCGTGTTCAAGTCGGTTTTCAATCAAGTGGCGCTGGCCGCGCTGATGCTCGTCCCCGGGGTTGCCCATGCGGCATCGGCTTCGCCCACCGCGCTGGTCGCGACGCAGGGCGCGGCAGTCGAGAATTTCTACGCCGCGCGGCGCAACGCGCCGTTGTGGTTCGAGGCCGGGCGCGAAAGCGCGGCGGCGGTCGAGCTGGTCCAGATCCTGCGCCGCGCGCCGATCGACGGACTGGCCAGCGGGCCGCAACTTGCGGGGATGATCGAACAAGCGATCGGCGCCGCACGGCGCGATCCGCGCGCCGTGGCCGATGCCGAACGGATGATGTCGAGCGCGTGGGTGGTCTATGTCCAGGCGCTGCGCGCGCCGACCGAAGGCATGATTTATGGCGACCCGTCGATGCCGGGCAGCGCGCCGCAAGCCGCGATGATCCTGCGCGAGGCGGCCCGAGCCCCCTCGCTCGCGGTGTATCTGGGCGCGACCAGCGCGGTCAATCCGACCTATGCGGCGCTGCGCGCGGCGGCCTTTTCCGAGGCTCAGACGAGTGGTTCGGCCTCGCCGCGGCTGCTCGCCAACCTCGACCGGGCGCGCGCTCTTCCCGCGGCGGGACGCTTCGTTCTGGTCAACGCCGCGGCGCAGCGGCTCGACATGTATGAGGACGGCAAGGTGGTCGATTCGATGAAGGTCATCGTCGGCAAGCTCAAATATCCGACCCCGATGATCGCCAGCCGCATCAATTATGCGACCTTGAACCCTTATTGGCACGTCCCCGAGCATCTGGTGCGCGAGATCATCGCCGCCAATGTCGTCAAGAAGGGCGAGGCCTATCTCAAGCTGCAGGGCTATCAGGTGGTGTCGGACTATGCCGACGACGCCGACATCCTGCCGCCGAGCAGCGTCGACTGGAAAGCGGTCGCCGCCGGCACCTCGATCGTCAAGATCCGCCAGCTGCCGGGCGCGGCCAATTCGCTCGGCACGGTCAAGTTCAGCTTCGCCAATGGCGAGGGCATCTATCTCCACGATACCCCCGAAAAGGAATTGTTCGCCAAGACGCAGAGGACGCTGAGCAATGGCTGCGTCCGGCTCGAGGACGCGAACCGGCTCGGGCGCTGGCTGGCCGGCGGCGAGCTGCACACCGCCTCGTCTACCCCCGAACAGCATATCCGCCTTGCCAACGGCGTGCCGATCTACATCACCTATCTGACCGCGACGCCGTCGGGCGGATCGCTGAGCTTCGTCGATGATGTCTATGGGCGCGATGTTCCGGTGGTCGCGAGGACGGCTGCGCTGCGGTAGGACAAGTGCTGGCCTGCGAATGATCCTCGTGTGGAAGCCCACGGACAACCCTATCGTTCGATGGGCGTGTTGGATGGCGGTCTTCACGGTCGCAGTTTGTGCCTATTTTCTCGTCCACTAGCAGACTTTCAAGCTGCGCATCGCCCTTCGTGGTGTCGGACGCGCGGCCATCGGTCCGAACCCATAAACCAACTTGCAACGCGTCATATCGGTTCCGCGAAATCGCGAAAAACCTCCCACTTGGTTAAAAGTGCTTGACAGCGTGACGATGTCTCGCTATCACTTGGGAACGATGTAGATTTGCGAGTCGCCGACGGCGGGCGACACGTTCAACGAGCGAATTTGGTGATGGCCCGAGGGCCGGTGAAGCATGACGCTTCGCCGGTCCTTTTTTTTGGTGCGGGAAGGGGTGGGGAATGGCGAAGGCAAGGGCGCGCAAGGCGTCGTTGACTGTGCGTGGCGGCGCGCGGCCCAAACAGGTCGCGGGGCGACGCAGCGACTGGACACAGGCGATGGCCGTGCAATTCCTCGAGACGCTGGCCGAAACGTGCAACGTGACGCTGGCAGCGGAAAGGATCGGGCGGTCGATCGCCAACGTCTACAAATGGAAAACCAAGGACGCCGCGTTTCGAGCGGCATGGGACCGGGCACTGGCGGTGGGATATTCGAGGCTCGAACTGATGCTGCTCGAGCGGGCGCTGCACGGGGTCGAGAAGATCGTCGTGGGGCGCGACGGAACCTCGTCGGTGATGCGCGAATATCCCGACCGGGTCGCGCTGACGCTGCTGCGGATGCATCGCGAAACCGCGGCGCTGGCCGAAGAAAGCGTCGACGGTCGCGAGCATGAGGAGGCGTGTGCCCGGATCATCGCGCGACTGGAACGGCTCAAGGATCGCGATGTCGTGGAGAAGGAAGCGGCGCCGCGAGGTGGCGCGGCGAGCGATGCAGGGGGCGATGCGGCGGGCGATGCGGCGGGCGATGCGGACGGCGCGGAGGGCGCGGACGGCGCGGAAGGCGCAGCGATCGAGATCAAGGGAGCAGGCGCGCGACGGGCGTTCCTGCGCCGGGCCCTGGCGCGCGCCGGGGTTATTCGCGAGCGATTGCAGGAGCGTGGATGATGCGGATCGATATTCCGCAGCATCTGATGATGCGCATCGCGGCAATGAACCCTGTCGAGCGGCGGGCGTGGATGAAAAAGGTGCGCCCCCGCGATCTGGCGCTGCTCGACAGTGCATTCGAGGCGTGGGCAGCGCGCGGACAATTGCAACCATCGGCCGAGGGCTGGCGGGTGTGGTTGATGATGGCCGGGCGGGGGTTCGGCAAGACCCGCGCCGGTGCCGAATGGATCCACCGGCTGGCGATGATGGGGGACAAGCGCATTGCCCTGGTCGGGGCGACGATCGACGAAGCGCGATCGATCATGGTCGAAGGCGTCAGCGGGCTGTTGAGCATTGCCCGGCGCCAGCGCGTCAAGGTCAAATGGGAACCGGGGCTGCGGCGGCTGACCTGGCCGCGCGGATCGGTCGCCGAGCTTTATTCGGGGGACAGTCCCGAGGGCCTGCGCGGGCCCGAGTTCGATTTCGCCTGGTGCGACGAACTGGCCAAGTGGCGCCATCCGACGGCGGCGTGGGATAATCTGCAATTCGGGCTCCGCCGGGGGCCGCGGCCGCGCGCGCTGGTGACGACGACGCCGCGGCCGATCGCCTTGCTCGACGCATTGCGGCGCGACCCCTTCACGATCGAGACCGGGGGGACGACGATCGACAATATCAACCTGCCGCCCAACTTCATCGAAGTGATGAGGGCGACGTATGGAGAGAGCCGCACCGGGCGCCAGGAATTATTGGGCGAATATATGGCCGAGGCCGAAGGATCGCTGTTCCCGCGCGCGCTGATCGAGCGGACCCGGGTGGCGATCGATTTCGAAGCCGAGGCGGGCAGGTTCGACCGCATCGTGGTCGGGGTCGACCCGTCGGTGAGCGCGACCGGCGACCGCTGCGGGATCGTGGTCGCGGGCCGGCGCGCGGGCAAGCTTTACGTGCTGGCCGATGCCAGCGTCGGGCAGGCCAGCCCCGAGCGGTGGGCGCGAGCGGTGGCAGGCGCAGCGGCGAGCTGGGGAGCGAGCCATGTCGTTGCCGAAGCCAATCAGGGCGGCGCGATGGTCACCAGCGTACTCGCCGCGGCCGACGCCGGGATGCGTGTGCGGCTGGTCCACGCCAGCTGCGGCAAGGTGGCGCGGGCCGAACCGGTGGCGACCCGGTTCGAGGCCGGGCGAGCTTTTTTCGCCGGGGTGTTTCCCGAGCTCGAAGCCGAGCTGGCGGGGCTTTCGGGGAATGGCCATTATGACGGGCCGGGGCGATCACCCGACCGCGCCGACGCGATGGTGTGGGCGCTGACCGAGCTTGGCGAAAGCCGGAGCGGGGTGCCGCGGGTGCGGGCGCTGTAGGCGACCGATTTGTGCGGAGGGGCAGTCCCCCTCACCCCGCTCAAGCTGCGCTTGAGTCGCCCTCTCCCGCGAGGGGAGAGGGAAGAATTAGGAGAAAGCGATGAACTGGTGGTTCGGGCGCAAGAGCGTGGCCGCGGAGCGGGGGTTCGTGCCTTCGTATCTGCTGGGCGAAGAGAGCGAAAAGGGGTTCGTGCGCGGCTATGCGGCGCAACTCGACGAGGTGTTCGGGCGCAATCCGGTGGGGCAGCGATCGGTGCGGCTGATCGCGGGAATGGTCGGGGGGCTGCCGATCTATGCCGGCGCGGGGCATGACGCGTTGGTCAAGCTGGCGACCCGCGCGGGGTTGCTCGAGCAGGTCGCGGCGGCAGTGCTGTTGCACGGCAATGCGTTCATCCAGCTGATCCGCGACGGCGACGGCCGGCCGAGCGAATTGCATGCGCTGCGCCCCGAGCGGGTCAGCGTCGCGACCGATGCCGCGGGGTGGCCCGAGGCCTATGTCTATCGCACCGCCGGACGGGCGACGCGGATCGCGGCGCGCGACCCGCTGGGGCGGCGCCAGGTGGCGCATGTCCGCAGCCTCAACCCGAGCGACGATCATTACGGGTTGGGCTGCCTGGCGGCGGCGACCCCGGCGGCGAGCATCCACAATCGCGCCAGCCGCTGGAACAAGGCGCTGCTCGACAATGCGGCGCGGCCTTCGGGGGCGCTGTCGTACGATCCGGGGGATGGGGCCGCGCTGGCGACCGAGCAATATGAGAGGCTCAAGTGCGAGCTCGCCGAGCAGTTTTCGGGGAGCGGCAACGCCGGGCGGCCGTTGCTGCTCGAGGGCGGGCTCAAGTGGCAGGCGCTGAGCATGACTCCGGCCGACATGGACTTCGTCGCGCTCAAGGACAGCGCGGCGCGCGACATCGCGCTGGCGTTCGGGGTGCCGCCGGTGCTGGTCGGGCTGCCCGGCGACGCGACCTATTCGAATGCGCGCGAGGCGGGGCGGGCGCTGTACCGCCAGACGGTGTTGCCGCTGGCGAACCGCATCCTGGCCGAGCTGGCGGCGATGCTGAGCGATCATCACGCCGAGGGGCCGGTCGAATATCGGATCGATACCGACCAGCTGACCGAGCTGAGCGAAGACCGCGCGCGATTGTGGGCGCAGGTCGCGGGGGCGGACTGCATCAGCCGCGACGAGAAGCGCGAATTGCTGGGCTATGCGCCCGAGGGAGGGAGCCAATGACGAGGCACGATTATGGGGATGGGGGAATGCTCGCGCGGTTGATGGCGCAGGCCGAGGGGCGCGGGGTCGACCTGGTCACGCTGCGCGCGCTGGTCGAGGATGGCGCCCAGGCGGGGGCGAGCCGGGCGCTGGGGGCGCTCGGGCTCGACGACCCGCGCGCGCGGCGCGACATGGACGAATTGCGCGAATTGCTGTCGGCGTGGCGCGATGCCAAGCGCAGCGCGCGCCAGGCGGTGGTGACCTGGGCGGTGCGGGTGTGCTGCGCGCTGGTGCTGATCGGGTTGGCGGTGCGGCTGCGGCTGACCGAATTGGTGACGGGGTGAGGGGGGATGAGGAGCGTGAGGTCGACTCCCCCGCCCCCCGCTCGGCCGACGCCGAGTCGGCCCCGCCCCTGAAGGGGCGGGGGAAGGGGGTGCGGTTCGCGGGGTATGCGGCGGTGTTTGATCGGCCCGATCGTGGTGGGGACGTGGTGCGCAAGGGAGCGTTTGCGGCGAGCCTCGCCGACAAGCGCGACATTCCGTTGCTGTGGCAGCATCGCCCCGGAGTGGTGATCGGGCGGATCGAGCATCTGGCCGAGGATGCGCGCGGGCTGAGGGTGATCGGCGAGATCGGCAGCGGGGGCGATGCCGGGCGGGTCGCGGCGTTGCTTGGCGCGGGCCAGCTCGACGGGCTGAGCTTTGGCTATCGGGTGACCGATTCCACCCGCGCCGCGGGCCTGCGCGAGCTGCGCGGGCTCGAGCTGATCGAGGTCAGCGTGGTGGCGCAGCCGATGCAGCCGCAAGCGCGGATCCACGCGCTGGAGTGAACTTTGCGAGCGAGGAAGCAGGAGGATCCCGGGTCGTGCCCGGGATGACGAAGAGGTGTGTCAATTTTTCAGGAGACGGACATGATCGAAGTGAAAGCGGACAAGCTCGAGGAGTCGTTCGAGGCGTTCGGGCAAGGCAATGACGGTGTGGCGGCGCTCGGCGAGGAGCTGGCGTTGCTGCGCAAGCGGGTCGAGGAAGGCGTGATCGCCGGACAGCGGCCGATGCTCGACGGGGTCAAGTCGAACGAACGATCGGCGCAGACGAGCGCCTTCGTCGAAGGCTATTTGCGCAGCGGCAATGAAAGCGGGCTCGAACAGAAAGCGCTGGGCAGTTCGACCGATCCGATCGGCGGCTATGCGGTGCCGCGCGAGATCGACGATGTGATCGACAAGACGCTGGTCGCGATTTCGCCGATCCGCGCGATCGCCAATGTCGTCAAGGTCGGCACCGCGGGCTATCGCAAGCTCGTGTCGACCGGGGGGACGCCGTCGGGCTGGGTCGGGTTCGAAGCTGCGCGGCCCGAGACGACCACCGGGACGTTCACCGAAATCGTCCCCGCCAACGGCGACCTCTATGCCAATCCGGCAGCATCGCAGCAGATGCTGGACGATGCGATGTTCGATGTCGAGGCATGGTTGGCGAGCGAGATCGCGACCGAATTCGCGCGTGCCGAGGGGCAAGCGTTCGTCAAGGGCACGGGGGTCGCGCAGCCGCTCGGTTTCCTGACCTCGCCCAATGCGGTGACGCTCGACGGGGTCCGCCCGATGGGCACGCTGCAGAGCCTCGGCACGGGGGTCGCGGGGGCGTTTCCGGCGGCCAATCCGCAGGACAAGTTGATGGACCTGGTGCAGACGCTGCGCCAGCCCTATCGCCAGGGCGCGGTGTTCGTCATGAACTCGACCACCGCGATGGCGATCCGCAAGTTCAAGACCACCGACAATGCCTACATCTGGCAGCCGGGGCTGATTTCGGGGAGCCCGGCGACCTTGCTCGGCTATCCGGTGATCGAGGCCGAGGACATGCCCGATGTCGCCGCGAACAGCCTGTCGATCGCGTTCGGCAACTTCAAGGCGGGTTACACCATCGCCGAGCGCCAGGCGACGACCATCCTGCGCGATCCCTATTCCCACAAGCCCTACGTCCATTTCTACGCGACCAAGCGGATCGGCGGGCAGGTCACCAATTCGGAAGCGATCAAGCTGCTCAAGTTCGCCTGAGCAGGCTGGCGGGGGCGGCGTCGCGCCGCGCCCCGCCATTTTCCTTGAAGTGAAGAGACAGGAGCCAGGCGATGCCGTTCA
>CAXSCF010000006.1:0-43986 GCA_964235815.1 uncultured Sphingomicrobium sp. | reverse complement strand
AGCGCGGCACCAAGAGCATCGACATGATGCTCTACTTCCTGCTGTTCAACATCGCTCCCACGATCATCGAGCTGGTCGCCACCTGCGTCATCTTTTTCATCAAGTTCGGCGGGCTGCTGGTCGCCGCGACGCTGGCGATGGTCGTCCTGTATATTGGTTTCACGCGCCGCGTCACCGAATGGCGCACTCAGCTTCAGCGCGACATGAACGATGTCGACAACAAGGCCATCGGACGCGCCGTCGACAGCCTGCTCAATTACGAAACGGTCAAATATTTCGGCGCCGAGGAACGCGAGGCCGAACGCTACGACGCCGCCGTCGCCACCTTCACCAATGCCGCGGTCAAGAATGAGGTCAGCCTCGCCTGGCTCAACATCGGCCAGAGCCTGATCACCAATGCGATGATGGCGGGAGCGATGGCCTATACCGTGTGGGGCTGGTCGCAAGGCCGCTTCACCACTGGCGACGTGGTGTTCATCAATACCATGCTGATGCAGCTGTTCCGCCCGCTCGACATGCTTGGCTGGGTGTATCGCTCGATCCGCCAGGGGTTGATCGACATGGAGGCGATGTTCGCGTTGACCGACACGCCCGCCGAGATCGTCGACGCGCCCGGCGCGACGACGTTGTTGGTCAGCGAAGGCCGGGTCCGCTTCGAGGATGTCGCCTTCGGCTATGAGCCCGAACGGATCATCCTCAAGGGTGTGACGTTCGACGTCCCGGCCGGTTCGAGCGTCGCCGTGGTCGGCCCTTCGGGCGCCGGCAAGTCGACCCTCGCGCGATTGCTGTACCGCTTCTACGACCCGACTTCGGGCCGGATCACGATCGACGGGCAGGACATCGCCAAGGTCACCCAGTCGTCCTTGCGCGGCGAGATCGGCATCGTCCCGCAGGACACCGTGCTGTTCAACGACACCATCGGCTACAACATCGGCTATGGCCGCGACGGCGCCGGGCAGGACGAGATCGAAGCCGCGGCGCGCGGTGCCTCGATCGACACCTTCATCGCCGCGCTTCCCCAAGGTTATGAATCGATGGTCGGCGAGCGCGGGCTCAAGCTGTCGGGGGGCGAGAAACAGCGCGTCGCGATCGCCCGCACTTTGCTCAAGAACCCGCCGATCCTGATCCTCGACGAAGCCACCAGCGCGCTCGACAGCCGCACCGAGGAAGCCATCCAGGCGACGCTCGACGGCGTCACCCGAAACCGCACCACGATCGTCATCGCCCACCGTTTGTCGACGATCGTCGGCGCCGACCAGATCATCGTCCTCGACCAGGGCCGCATCGCCCAGAGCGGCACCCACCAGCAACTGCTCGCCAGCGGCGGCCTCTATTCCGAACTGTGGACCCGCCAGGCCGCCGAGCGTGAACTCGAGGTCGCCGGTGACGCCTAGTGCAAATGCCCGCTGCGGCTGTGCTTGGTGGCGATATAATCGGCATTGTGGGGATTGGTCGGCATGTGATGGCGAACGCGCTCGGCGACGGCGATGCCTTCGCGCTCCAACCCCGCGACCTTGGCCGGATTGTTGGTGAGCAACCGCACCCGGTCGATCCCGAGCGCGCCGAGCATCGCCGCCGCCATCCGATAATCCCGCTCGTCGTCAGCAAACCCCAGCCGGCGGTTGGCATCGATCGTATCGAGCCCGCGATCCTGCAACTGATACGCCCGCAGCTTGTTGGCGAGCCCGATTCCGCGCCCTTCCTGGCGCAGATACAACAACACCCCGCCCCCGGCGTCGCCGATCAGCTTTAGCGCCTGCTTCAGTTGCGGCCCGCAATCGCACTTCAAGCTGCCGAACACGTCGCCGGTGAGGCACTCGCTGTGGAGCCGGACAAGCGGCGGCTCCCCCCCGAATGCGCCGATCACCAGCGCGACATGGTCCTCCCCGCTCGCCGGGTCGCGGAACGCCACCATCTGGCTCGGCGGGAGCCCGTCGAGCGGAAGCGCGGCGCGAGCGACGATCGCGGCCCGCGGCGGCGCCTCGAGATCAGCCAGCGACAGCGACGCCGCGGCGTCAACCTCGCTCGGCAGCAGCCACAGCGCCGGCAACAATCCCGCCAGCCGCGCCAGCTTGAGCGCCCCGATCAGGATCGCACCCTCGCCGCCTGTCACCGGTTCGAGCGGTCCGATCGGGGCGCGCGCCAGATCGCGTCCCGGATCGGCCAACTCCAGCGCCTCCTCCTGCCCGAGCCAGGTACAACGAGCGATCACCACCGGCGCCACCGGATCGGCGGCCTCGAGCGTATTACCAAGCCCGAGCGCCGCACCCCGCGGCCCGCTCAGCAGCAGCGTCGCCCGATGGTCGGGATCGAGCAGCGCGAGCAGCGCCGGAGTCGCCGTCTCGACCGCCAGCACGGCCTGCCCGTCGAGGGCGACCGCGCGCCCACCGCGCAGCGCGGCAATCGCTCGCTCGAGCGGCGCCCCGCTCACAGCTCGAGTTCGAGGACGAGCGGGACATGATCCGAGGGCCGCTCCCAGCTGCGGCACGCTTCGAGCACGCGGTGCCCTGTAACCTGCTGGCTAAGCGACGGACTGCCCCACATATGGTCGAGCCGCCGCCCGCGATCGTTGACCTTATGGTCGATCGAACGATAGCTCCACCAGGTGAAATTGCGCGCCGGGGCGGGGATCTCGCGGCGCCCGAGATCGACCCAGTCATGCGCCTGGCGCAACCGCTCGAGCGCGGCGATCTCGATCGGGGTGTGGCTGACGACGTCGGCCAGCGCCTTGTGGCTCCACACATCGCATTCGAGCGGGGCAATGTTGAAGTCGCCGAGGATCAAAGTCGGCTCAGCCAACTTCTCCGACCATTTGGTCATCCGCTCGATGAAGTCGAGCTTCTGCCCGAACTTGGGATTGATCATGCGATTGGGCACGTCCCCACCGGCCGGCACATAGACGTTCTCGATCCGGATCCCGCAATCGAGCCGCACCCCGACGTGGCGCGCCTCTTTATTGTCCTGCCAGTCGTGGCGCCCGCTGTCGTAGAGCGGCAGGCGCGACAATATGGCGACGCCATGGTGCATCTTCTGGCCGTTGAGCTCGTGGTGCCGATAGCCGCGCGAATGAAACAAAGCGGCGGGGAAGACGCTGTCGAGCGCCTTGGTTTCCTGGAGGCACAGCACATCGGGCTGCTCCTCGTCGAGCAGCCGCCCGACAAGGTCGGCGCGGGCCCGCACCGAATTGATGTTCCACGAGACGATCTTGAGCTTGGTCATTGGCCATCGCGTCTAACGACCCGGCTTCGCCGCGACCACAAAAAAGGCCCCCGCTCCGGGGGCATGGAGCGAGGGCCAACCAAGCGTTCGTCACGCAAGGCGATCGCCAAGCCGAGGGTAACAGGGGGAAACCCCGCGGCCCACCGCGATCAAGAGCCCGTATAGCGGCGCTTCCCTGTCGCCACGCTTAACACGTTGCGATTCGGGACGAAGTATCAGCGTTTTCGCTTGGGTTCGACAAAGGAAAAGGCGCTTTCCGGAACGGCGACGTTGTAGCGCTGGCCGTCGAGCCGCACCTTGGTCGTCTTGTTCTGCGCGTCGATCGCGGTCCAACCCTCGAGCGTCAGGCCGGCGGGACCGACGGCGTTGCGGGTGAAGGCCAGCACGAGCGTGCCGAACTCGGGATGGCGAGCATCGCGCGCGCGAACCACGACGATGCGCGGGTCGTTCGACGGGACGATCCGGGCAATCCGGCCGAGGTCGGGGGTCGACGACAATAGGATCGCAAGCGGCGACTTTGCGACCTGCCCCAAATTCGATTTCTGACCGACGTCATAATCAATGAAGGTCAACGTCCGGCCATTGGCAACCAGTAGCATGTTGGCGCCGCGGCCATATTCGAAGCGGATCCGGCCCGGGCGCTTGAGCGACAGCGTACCGCTCAGCCGCCGTCCTTTTCCGTCGGTCTGGGTGAACTGCGAAACCAGGCTCTGCGTCTGGCCGAGGTGGCTTTCGACCGCGCGCAGGTCGCTCGCCGGCGTTGCGACGGCGGGCGCGGCGGCAAGAATGGTCGCGGCGCCCAGCAAAACGGCGCGCACGGCAAGGGTGGGCAAGAACATGCAGATCTCCTGGAGAATTGGCCCGGTCACTGGCCGTCGGGCATTGAATGCCGCCTGAACCCGCGAGTTCCGCAGCGATCAGGGAGGGCTAGCCGAACGTCAGGCGGCAGCGTCCACTGCGTGACATGGTGAAGTCACACTGCGCCAGGATATCCATCCCGAGCAGCGCATCGAATTCGAAAGCATTGGTTAGTTCGATGCCGATCACTTCGGAGAAAATGAACGGAAAACAAGGGGCTTCATCAACCGAGTCGGGATGAAATCCTATCCGGAACGCGTACCGTTCGACCTGGCCCTCGCCTTGCGCCGATTTCAACGGACGCTTCCCGAGCGGAGCGAGCCGCAGATCTTCCGCCAACTTCGCGGACAATCCGCTTATCGACGAACCGGTATCGATCAGGGCCGTCGCGCCGACGCCGGTCAGGTTCGTAATCGGAAAGGGAGCGAGGATCAGAACCGGCAGGAGAATACGACGCTTGTCACGGTGCCAGTCAATTTGCGACATGAGACCAGAAGCCGAGGTCGATCGGCTCGTCAGTCACTTCCTGTATCGAAAAAATCTGATCTGGAAACTTCGACGTAGCGGCTTCGAGCGCTTCGCGTGGGGTTTGATAATACCCCACGATCTCGCCGTCTCGCATCAGGGCAAGCTGGTCGCGATGCGTGGTCAGAATGTCGGCCAACATCCTTTGAAACGCGTCGTAGTTCAAATCGACTTGCTGACCTTGAAGCTGCATGTTCATCGCATTCTCCTCAACTCGAACGTATCACGCCGCGCTTCCGGCGTGAATCCCCGCTCCTCAGATCGCGTGGCCCTCGGTGTCGATCAGGACTTCGCGGCGGCCAACGTGGTCGGGCTGGCCGACGAGGCCGTCCTTTTCCATACGCTCGATCAGCCGTGCCGCGCTGTTGTAGCCGACGCGCAGCTGGCGCTGGAGATAGCTGACCGAGGCCTTCTGGCTTTCGGCGACGACCTGCACCGCCTTGCGGTAAAGCTGGGTTTCGGCATCGTCCTCGCCGACCGGTTGGCCGTCGAACAGATAGCCGCCGTCCTCGGGCTCCTCGGTCACCGCCTGAATGTAATCGGGAGCGCCCTGCTTGCGCCAGTGGTCGGCGACCGCGCGGACTTCGTCGTCGCTGACGAACGGGCCGTGGACGCGCAGGATCTGCTTGCCGCCGGGCATGTACAACATGTCGCCCTTGCCCAGCAGCTGCTCGGCGCCCTGTTCGCCAAGGATCGTGCGGCTGTCGATCTTGCTCGTCACCTGGAAGCTGATGCGGGTCGGCAAATTGGCCTTGATGACGCCAGTGATGACGTCGACCGAGGGGCGCTGGGTGGCCATGATCAAATGGATGCCCGCCGCGCGCGCTTTCTGCGCCAGCCGCTGGATAAGGAATTCGACTTCCTTGCCGGCGGTCATCATCAGATCGGCGAGCTCATCGACGATCACCACGATCTGCGGCAAGACGTCATAGTCGAGTTCTTCGGTTTCGTAGATGGGCTGACCGCTGTCGGCGTTATAGCCGGTTTGGACCTTGCGCCCCAGTTGCGCCCCCTTGGCCTTGGCGTCGCGCACCTTTTGATTGAAGCTGGCGAGCTGGCGGACACCGAGGCTGGCCATCATGCGATAGCGTTCCTCCATCTGCTCGACGGTCCATTTGAGCGCGCGGATCGCCTTGCCCGGTTCGGTCACCACCGGGGCGAGGAGATGCGGGATATCCTCATACATGCTCAACTCGAGCATCTTGGGGTCGATCATGATCATTTTGCACTCGTCGGGGCTGAGCCGGTAGAGCAAGGACAGGATCATGCAGTTGAGGCCGACCGACTTGCCCGACCCGGTCGTGCCGGCGACGAGCAGGTGGGGCATGGGCGCAAGGTCGGCGATGACCGGGTCGCCCGAGATGTTCTTGCCCAGGATCAGCGGCAGCGACATGTTCTGGTCCTCGAACGCCTGGCTGCCGATAAGTTCGCTCAGCACCACCGGTTCGCGCTTCGCGTTGGGCAGTTCGATCCCGATCACGCTGCGCCCCGGAATGGTCGCGACGCGCGCCGACAGCGCCGACATGTTGCGCGCGATGTCGTCGGCGAGCTGGATCACGCGGCTCGCCTTGATCCCGCTGGCGGGTTCGAGTTCGTACATCGTCACCACCGGGCCGGGACGGACCTCGACGATGTCGCCCCGAACGTGGAAATCCTCGAGCACGCTTTCGAGCAGGCGGGCGTTGCGCTCGAGCCCGGCGCGGTCGATCGGGGTCTTGCTTCCGGCCGGCGCGGCCCCGAGCAAGGCGAGCGGGGGAAGCGCATAATTGTCGCCGAGCGCGAGGCTGGTCTGGCCGGCGGCGGGCTTGCCCTTGCGCGCATCCTTGCGCTGCATGGCGGCCGCGGCGATCGGCTTCGAGGGATCGGTGACGGCGACGGCGGGGCGCGAGCGCGGGGGCGCGGCGGGGCCATCGTCGTCGAGCAAAGGCTCGCGCTGGCGGCGGCTCTCGCGCAGCGGCTTGGCGGCAAGCCCATCACGATCTCGGCGCAGCTTGGCGCTGGCCCAGCCGCGCTCCTCGGGGCGCAGGCCAAGCGCGAAATAGCCAAGCGCGACGCCTGCGATCGCGAGCAAGGCTATCAGCGACAGGCGCAATGGGCCTTCGACCCCGGGATTGCCGATCATCCCGACCAACGCATCGACGCCATGGGCTCCGGCAAGCCCGACGACCCCGCCCCACCCGCCGGGCAATCCGCTGACCGCGGTCCCGGCAAACAAGGCCGAAGCCAGCCCGAGCAGCAACACCCCGCCCGAGGCCACCAGCGTGGCGCGGCCGAGCCGCCCGCCATCGACTTCGCGCAGCAGACGTGCCCCCGTCAGCATCAGCAGCGGCAGGAACAAGGCCGCCGCGGGACCGAACAGCATCAGCAACAGGTCGCTTGAATAAGCGCCTGCCGCGCCGAGCCAGTTGGTCGGCGGCCCGCCCGCGGCGGTGGTCAGGCTGGGATCGACGCTCGAATAAGTGATCAGCGCGATCGTCAGCCCAAGCCCGAGCGCGACGAGCATCGCCCCGGTGCTGCGGCGCGCGAAGCGGCGCACCGAATCGGCCAATTTGTCGCGCCAGTGTGGCTCGAGGTCGCGTCTGGGTGCTCGCTGCGCCGCGCTCGCCATGAATAACCCCCGTGAATGACTGGCGTCACAATGCCTTGCGGCGGACTCGCCGGTCAAGCGGGTTGAGGCTCGCCTTGGCGCATCGCACGGCCTACACAGGCGCGATGGAACGAAGCGATGTGATCATCCTGGGGGGCGGACTGGTCGGGCTGGCGCTCGTCGCCGCGCTCGATGCAAGCGGGCTGAGCGCGACGATCATCGACCCCGCGGACCCCGACCAGCGGACCGCGGCAGGCTTCGATGGCCGCGCGACGGCGTTGTCGTCGTCGTCGAAGCGGATGTTCGATGCGCTCGGGATCAGCGACCATTTTGCTCAGCCGGGATCGCCGATCCGCCGCATCGAGGTCGCCGATGGCCTGGCGCCGGGCGGACTGGCGTTCGATCCCGGCGCGGACAACGAACCGCTCGGCTGGATGTACGAAAATCGCCACTTGCGTGCTGCGCTACGGGCGCGCGCCGAGGCGGGCAAGCACGTCACTTTGTGCTGGCAGCGGCGTGCCACGCGGGTCGAGCGCGGCGACTTCGGAGTCGCCGTCACCCTCGACGATGGACGTGAACTTGGCGCGCCCCTGATCGTCGCCGCCGAGGGCCGCCATTCCCCGACGCGCGAGGCGGCCGGGATCCGCGTCGCACGATGGAAGTACGACCATGCGGCGATCGTCTCGACCCTGTCCCACGCGCTGCCGCACGATCAGGTCGCGCACGAGATTTTCTATCCGGCGGGGCCGTTCGCTTTATTGCCGATGAACGACGACGAGAGCGGCAAGCATCGGTCGGCAATCGTTTGGTCCGTGGGCGCCGCCGATGCCCCGGGGCTGCTGTCACTCGACGATGCCGACTTCGCCGCCGAGGCGCAGGCGGCGATGGGCGGTTTCCTGGGCCAGATCGAGATGATCGCCCCGCGCTCCTCGTGGCCCCTCGGTTTCCACCATGCCGCGCAAATCACGTCGAATCGCCTCGCGCTGGTCGGGGATGCGGCGCACGGGGTGCACCCGATCGCCGGGCAGGGGGTCAATCTGGGCTACCGTGACGCCGCCGCTCTGGCTCAGGTGCTGGTCGAAGGCGCCCGGCTCGGGCTCGACCTTGGCGATCGGCAGTTGCTCGACCGCTATCAGGCGTGGCGTGGGCTCGACACCTTCATGGTCGCGCTGGCGACCGACACGCTGACCCGGATCTATGGCGTCAAGGGCAAGACCGCGAGCCGGGTGCGGCGCCTGGGGATGGGGCTGATCGATCGCATCGGCCCGGTCAAGGACCGGCTGATGGCCGAAGCGCGCGGGACCAGCGGCGACTTGCCATTGCTGCTAAGAGGGCTGCCGATCTGATCATCCCCTCCCCTTCAGGGGAGGGAAGAGCGCGAAGCGCGAAGGGGTGGGGGAGTCACGGGGAGGTTCCGAAGACTCCCCCACCCCGCTCAGCTGCGCTGAGTCGCCCCTCCCCTACAAGGGGAGGGGAGGGGACACTCACTGCATCGTTTGCCCCATGTCCGCGCCGCCCGGCGAAAGCCGCTGGAATTCCATCAACTGGACGACCAGTTCGGCGCGTCCGGACAGCCCCGGCTCCTCGAGCAATGCCTGCTTGGCGCCGGGGTCGAACGGCGCGACCTGCGCGATGGCGTTGACCAGCATCTCGTCGTCGAGTCGCCCGACCGCGTCCCAATCGACCGCCAGCCCCAGCGCATCGCCGAACCGGCGCGCTTCACGCTCGACCGCGCTGCGCAGGATCAAAGGCAACGGATCGGGTTCGCGATCGTCGAACGCGGCAAGATCGATGTCGGCCTGGCGGTACGGGCTTCCATTATCCGCTTCGGCGATCAAACGAAAGCGATGCGAGCCCTGGAGCACGATGTTGAACCGCCCGTCGTCGAGCTCCTCCACCCCGACGATCTCGCCCAGGCATCCGGTGCGGAACAAGGGCGCGGGATCGCCCTCGCCGCTCGGCTGGATCATCGCGATCCGGCCGGGTCCGGCGAGCGCATCGCGAACCATCTCGCGATAGCGTTCCTCGAAGATGTGGAGCGGCAATTGCGCGCGCGGAAACAGCAAGGCGCCGGCGAGCGGGAACAGCGGCACGCGCGAGGGCTTGGCGTCGCTCATGTGAACAACAAGGCCGACAGGCGGCGGCGCTGAGCGCGGCCCCACGGATCCTCGAACCCCGCGGCTTCGAGCAATTGCAGGAAGCGCGCGCGCGCCGCCCCCTCGTTCCACGCCGGGTCGCGGCGAACGATCTCGAGCAGGCCGTCGGCGGCGGCGTCGCGGTCGCCCGCGGCCATCGCCGCCTGGGCGATGGCGAAGCGGGCTTCATGGTCGTCGGGGTCTTTCGCGAGCCGCGCCTGCTCGGCCGCGACATCGGCGATCGGCACCGCGGCGACATCGAGCGCGGCGCGCGCGCGGGCGATGGCGGCGTGTTTGGCCACGTCCACATCGAGGGTATCGAGCAGGCCGCGGGCTTCGTCGATCTCGCCCGCGGCGATCATCGCGCGGGCAAGGCCGCCGAGGACGAGCGGATTGGCGGGGTCCATCTCGCGGATCTGGGCGAAGATCGATCGCGCGCGCGGCGCATCGGCCGTCGCCAGCACCTCCTCGCCCATCGCGATCAGCGGCTCGACCTGCGCGGCAAGATCCTGCGCCGCGCCCTTGACCGGCAGTTGCCCGAGCAATTGGTCGATCACCTTCCTGAGCTGCGCCTCGGTGCGATACGCGGTCAGGTCGGCAACCGGCTGGCCTTCGAAAAAGGCATAGACGGTGGGGATCGTCTTGATCTGGAACTGCGCGGCGACGAACTTGTCGGTTTCGACGTCGATCTTGGCGAGGATCACCCCCTTGGCGGCATAGTCGCTCGCAAGCTTGTCGAGGATCGGGGTCAATTGCTTGCACGGGGCGCACCATTCGGCCCAGAAATCGAGGATCACGAGGCTGGTCATCGACGGTTCGACCACGTCGCGCTGGAACCGCTCGATCGCGCTCCGTTCGTCCTCGCTCATCCCCAAAGTCGCCACGCGTCATTCCTCCATCGCCGTCGCTGCGCATATGGCGACGACGGCATAAGGCGGCAAGGCACGACGTGGCCGCGCTGCCATGCCCGCGCGCCATCACTAAGGGGTTGCGGACGAACAGGACCGATGCTAGCTGCCCGCTCCACCCGACCGGGACGTCCCGGTCCGCCAATCGAGCGGGCGTAGCTCAGGGGTAGAGCACAACCTTGCCAAGGTTGGGGTCGAGGGTTCGAATCCCTTCGCCCGCTCCAACATCTTCGCGCATCCCCCATCTTGCGCATAAGGGGGGGGCGCGCTTCGATCCTTTGTACCCGCGTTGCTCGCCTCGATCCGCTTCGGACCGGGCCGCGCGCGCTTTTTCGGTTAGGCCCCTCATGGCGTTTCAATCCCTTCCCGCGACCCTGGCCGAGGCGCTCGCCGATCGCGGCTATGACACCGCGACCCCGGTCCAGATGCAGGTCATCGAGCCCGCCGCCGACGGCCGCGACCTGATCGTCTCGGCGCGCACCGGATCGGGCAAGACGATTGCCTTCGGGATGGCGATGGCGGCGCAATTTCTCGACGCCAACGGCAAGGCCGCCTTCGCGCTCGGCCCCGCCGCCTTGGTCATCGCCCCGACCCGCGAACTCGCGCTGCAAGTCGCGCGCGAGCTCGATTGGCTCTATGCCAAGAGCGGGGCACGGATCGTGCCGTGCGTGGGCGGCATGGACGCGATGAAGGAACGCCGCGCGCTGGCGCAGGGCGCGACGATCGTCGTCGGCACCCCCGGGCGGCTGCGCGATCACCTCGAACGCGGCGCGCTCGATCTGTCGCATCTGCAGGTCGCGGTGCTCGACGAGGCCGACGAGATGCTCGACATGGGCTTTCGCGAGGAGCTCGAGGAAATCCTCGACGCGACCCCCGACGGCCGCCGCACGATGCTGTTCTCGGCGACCATGCCGCGCCCGATCGTCGCCCTCGCCAAGCGCTATCAGAATGACGCGCTGCGCATTTCGACCGTCGACGACAATCGCGGGCACGGCGACATCGACTATCAAGCGGTCGCGGTGGCGCCGTCGGACATCGAACATGCCGTCATCAACATCCTGCGCCTGCACGAGGCCGAAACCGCGATGCTGTTCTGCGCCACGCGCGACAATGTCCGCCATCTGGCGAACACGCTCAACGAGCGCGGTTTCCAGGTCGTCGCGCTGTCGGGCGAGCATAGCCAGAACGAGCGCAACCACGCCATGCAGGCGCTGCGCGACGGCCGCGCGCGCGTCTGCGTCGCGACCGACGTCGCCGCGCGCGGGATCGATCTGCCGAGCCTCAGCCTGGTGGTCCATGTCGAAACCCCGCGCGACGCCGAGGCGCTCCAGCACCGCTCGGGCCGCACCGGGCGCGCCGGCAAGAAGGGGACGGCGGTGCTGATCGTGCCTTACCCGCGCCGCCGCCGGGTCGAGATGATGCTCAAGGGGGCGCGGATCGAGGCGACATGGATCGCCACCCCGACCCCCGACGACATTCGCGCCGCCGACCATGAGCGGCTGCTGACCGCCTTGCTCGCCCCGGTCGAGGTCGATGAGGAGGATCGTCGCCTCGGCGCGCGCCTGCTCGCCGAACAATCCCCCGAGGACATCGCCGCCGCGTTGGTCAAGATTCATCGTTCGCGGCTGCCCGAGCCCGAGGAGCTGATCGACGTTCGTGCTCCCAATGCGCCCGCCAACAAGGCCGACGCGCATCGCCCCGGGTTCGACGACATCATCTGGTTCAAGATGGATATCGGTCGCGCCCACAATGCCGATCCGCGCTGGCTGCTGCCCTTGCTGTGCCGCCGCGGACATATCACCCGCAACGAGGTCGGCGCGATCCGCATCGCCCAGAACGAGACCCGCTTCCAGATCCCGCGTGGCCTATCGTCGCGCTTCGAGGAAGCCGTGCGCCGCACCGCCGGCGCCGAGGGCGAGGGCGAAGTGACGATCATCCAGGCCGAAGGTCCGCCGGGACCGATGGACCGCGGCGATCATGGCGCCAACATCCGTCCCGACCAGCGCCCGCGCCAGATATTGCGCACCGGCCCCGGTCCGCGCTCGGGCCCGCCCCCGGCGCGCGCGGTGATCAAGCCCTATGCCGGCAAGCCCAAGGGCCCGCGCAAGCCGCGCTGATCATTCGGGCGTCGGCTGCCCCGGCCCGCGCCCCCACCCGGCCACCCATCTAGGATATTCTGCATGGGCGGCCGGGTGGGGGCGCGGGCCGGCCACGGACTGAGCCAACAGATCACCCCGGAACGTGGGCGGCGATGACAGCCCGCGTAACCGATTGCATCAGCCCTTGCGCCGCCCCGTCGCTGCGATTGGGGATGGCCATGATCGCCAGCGTGTAAGCACTGCCGTCGGGCGCGGTCAGGATGCCGATGTCGTTGATCCCGCCGATCCTTCCCTGGAGGACTTGGCCGGTGCCGGTCTTGTGCGACCATGACCAGCCGGGCGCGAGCGCGGCCTTGACCCGCATCCCGCCGGTGCGGGTCGCGCCCATTGTCGCCAGCAGGCGCTGGGTCGAGGCGGGTGACAATAATTCGCCACGCTTGAGCCGCGCCAGCGCCAGCGCCACGGCATGCGGCGAGGCGCCGTCATAGGGATCGGCGATGTAGCGCTCGAACGACGCCTTGCGCAGCGCCAGCGGCAAGGCACTGCGCGCCTTGTAAAAGGCATCGCCTATCGAATAGCTCTGGCTCCAGATCAGCCCCGCGATCTTCGATTGGAGCGCGCGCTCGCCTTCGTAGAAACGGATCGCGCCGAGCCCCTTGCGCTCGATCATCGCGCGCACTGCGGCCGGCCCGCCGATCGAGCGCATCAACTTGTCGTTGGCGGTATTGTCGCTTTCGGTGATCGCGGTGAACAGCAGAGCGCCCAGCGTGGTGGTCGCCCCGCCGCCGAGGATTTTCGAGCTGATCGGCTGATGGAACAGCGTCAAATCGTCGCGCCCGAGCGTGACCCGGTCATCGAGGCTGACCCGGCCCTGGTCGACGAGGTCGAGCGCGGTGATCGCGACCCACAGTTTCGAACAGCTTTGCTGCGGATAGAGCCGGTTCGCATTGGTATCGAGCTGCCATCCGTCGCGCAGCGAGACGATCGAAATTCCACCAATGCCGTCGAACGCGCGATCGAGCGCGGTCAGACGATCGCGCAGCGCGGCGGAGGACTTTCCGCCGCCGGGTCGAGACCGGGCGACGATTGCCTGCGTCGGAGGGGCAATTTGGATGACGGTGATCGGGGAGGGACCCGAATGGCGGACCACCGACCGGTCGAGTGGCGCCAGCGGATCGCGATCCTGCGCCGGGCTCGTCGCAGGGATCGAGGCCAGCGCGGCGGCAATCATCAGCGAGTGCGGTGGTGGCGTCATGACGGCGTTCCTTGCGCGATGCTGGACGGTGGAGGCGCCAGCAACGCCGCAGCATCGCCCCGACGCGGGCGTGGGGTCAAGCTCCGGTCGTCGGACGCGCGGGGCCGACCAGCGCGGCGCTTTCGATCTCGTCGAGCGCGCGCTTGGCCGCGATCAAGCGGCGGGCGCGCACGATCCACCCCTGTGCCTCGGGCCTCACCGCGCCGGGCAGGCGCATCGTCTCGGCTAGCGCGGCGTCGATCTCGCCCCCGTCGAGCCGGACCCGGGCCCGGTCGAAGCGCGCCGCGGGACGCGGACTGGGGGTGTCGTTGCGGCGGATCGAGATCAGGCCACCCAGTTCGCGGCGGGCCCCGGTCCACCAGCTTTCGTCGGGGCCGACACCCCGGAGCAACGGTCCGAGCCGGTCATAATCGCCGATCAGTTCGGCCTGGGTCACCGGATTGCGCGAGGCGGTGACGATCGTCGCCACCGCCGCGGGATGGTCGGCGCCAAAGCGCTCGACCAGCAAACTTTCGAGATAGCCGAGCGCCACCCCGCGTTCGATCGCGCGACGCGCGGCAAAGGCGATCACCAGCGCGTCGGCGCGGCCCGCCGATCCCTGCGCGATCTGGGTCTGGCGCTCGATCATGGCCAGCCGCGCCTCGAGGGTCGCGATGCGCTCGGCCTCGACCAACGTGGACGTCGCCGTCAGGGCGATGGGCGCGGTGACGGGCGCGGCGGCGAGCGGGACGACGGCGATCGGTCGCGCCGCCGGGCTGACCCCGAGAAAGCGCGCGCCGCTGTCCCAATGCGCCAGGCCCCACACCGCAAGCCCCGCCCCTGCGAGCAACAGCAACAGCGCCCAGGCAATGCGCGCGGCCCAGTTTGGCGCCGGGGGATTGGTCGAAACGCTCATTGCGTCAATCCTGGCACAGCCGCGCGGCAAGGGCCAGCAATGCCGCATCCTGGGGCTGTGCGGACCATTCGAGCGCCGCCCAGCCCGTTCCGCATGCCGCCGCCGCGGCCGCGCTGATCGCGGCGATCGAGATGTCGGCGCGATCCCTGGCGAGCGCGGCAAGGCGCGCCCCGGCGCGGGGACTGTGGACCAAGGCGACCAACGGGCCACAGGGAAGCATCGCCGCGGTCGGCGCGGCGCGATAGACGGGAATGGCGGTGATGTGGTGGCGCGATGACGCGGGCTCGCGCTCGGCGCCCGCGAGATGAAGCAGCTGCTTCGTCCCGGGCAAGCCGTCGAGCAGGTCGACAACGCCCTGCATGCCCGTTGCCGCAACGCGAAAACCGGCGTCGCGCGCCGCGGCGGCGGTGGCCGGGCCGACCGCCAGCACGGCGAGTGCCATGAGCCGGTCGAGCGCGTCCCCGCCGTGGCGGATCGCATTGGCGCTGGTCAGCAAAAGATGGTCGAACCCTGCCGGATCGGGCGCGGTCCAGGCGAGCGGGACGACTTCGAATAACGGGCAACGGATCGGCTCAAGCCCGAGCGCTGCGGCGCGGGCCGCGGTCGCTTCATTGCCCGGTTGTGGCCGGAGGATGAGGAGCGGCCTCATCGCGGATCGAACAAGCGGCGGATCGCATCGTTGGCGCCGGCCAGCATCGACAAGGCGAGCGCGGCGGGCGCGGCGAGGTCGCCGACCGCGAAGCGGATCTGTTCGGCGATCCGTTCGGCGCCATCCTCGCTGAGCACTTCGCAGCGGAAGTCGATCATCGCCCCATCGACCAGCGCCAGCGCGGCGATCGGCGAGTGGCAGGTCCCGCCGAGCGCCAGCGTGAAGGCGCGCTCGGCGGCGACCGCCGCACTCGTCCCGGCATGGTCGATCGCCCCGAGCAGCGCGATCGCGCGGGCATCGTCGGCGCGGCATTCGATCCCGACCGCGCCCTGCGCCGGGGCTGGCAGCATGACGTCGACGTCGATCGCGCTTCCGACCTCGCCGCGCCCGAGCCGGTCGAGCCCGGCGGCGGCGAGCAGGGTGGCATCGACTTCGCCTGCCTCGCGCTTGGCCAGCCGCGTCGCGACATTGCCGCGGATCGACACGGTGACGAGGTCGCGGCGGATGCGGCGCACCTGCGCTACACGGCGCGGCGAACTGGTCCCGATGACCGCCCCGAAGGGCAGGTCAGCGAGCGAGCCGGCGCCGATCAGGCGGTCGCGGACATCGCCGCGCGGCAACATCGCGGCGATCCGCAGCGCCGCGGGCCGGTCGCTTTCGACATCCTTCATCGAATGGACCGAACAATCGGTTTCCCCCGCGAGCAGCGCGAGGTCGAGCTCCTTGGTCCACAGCGCCTTGCCCCCGACCTCGGCCAGCGGACGGTCCTGGATGCGGTCGCCGCTGGTCCGCACCGTGACGATGGCGACGGTTCCGCGCGCCCAGCCATGCGCCGTCTCGAGCGCGGTCGCGGTCAATCGCGCCTGCGCCAGTGCCAGCGGCGAACCGCGCGTGCCAAGGGTGAAACTGGTCATGGTCGCGACGCGCTAGCGCAATCCGCCGGGTTGAGGCAAAGGGCATCGCTGATGGCGCTGATCCTTGCCCTTGAATCGTCGTGCGACGACAGCGCCGCGGCGCTGGTGACGAGCGATCGCCAGATCCTGGCGCAGGCCGTGGTCGGGCAGAATGAGGCGCATCGCCCGTTTGGCGGGGTGGTCCCCGAAATCGCGGCGCGCGCCCATGTCGAAATCCTCCCCGGACTGGTCCGCCAGGTGATCGCCGAGGCCGACATTTCGATCGGCGACGTCGACGCCATCGCCGCCACCGCCGGGCCGGGGTTGATCGGCGGGGTGATGGTCGGGCTGCTGACGGGCAAGGGGCTTGCTTTGTCCGCCGGCAAGCCGCTGATCGCGGTCAACCACCTTGAGGGTCACGCGCTGAGCCCGCGCCTGGTCGATCGCGAGCTTGGCTTTCCCTATTTGCTGCTGCTGGCGAGTGGCGGGCATTGCCAGTTGCTCGAGGTCGCCGGCGTGGGGCGCTATCGCCGCCTGGCGACGACGATCGACGACGCCGCGGGCGAGGCGTTCGACAAGGCCGCGAAATCGATGGGCCTGGGCTATCCCGGCGGACCGGCGATCGAGACGCTGGCCGCCAACGGCGATCCCCGCGCAGTGCCGCTGCCGCGCCCGCTCAAGGGCAGCAAGGAACCGCATTTCTCGTTCGCCGGGCTCAAGGCCGCGGTGCAGCGCGCCGTAACCAGCGGCGACTATGCCTTTCCCGATATCGCCGCCAGTTTCCAGCAAGCCGTGGTCGATTGTTTCGTCGACCGCACCGCCCGCGCGCTCGACGTCAGCGACGCGCCGACCCTGGTCGTTGCCGGCGGGGTGGCGGCGAACAAGGCCGTCCGCACCGGACTTGCCGAGCTCGCCGAACGCCACGGCCGCGCATTCTCGGTCCCGCCGGCGTGGCTGTGCACCGACAATGCGGCGATGATCGGCTGGGCCGGTGCCGAGCGTTTTGGCGCCGGGCTGATCGACGGGCTCGACGCCCCGGCGCGCGCGCGCTGGCCGCTCGACGCCGAGGCCGAAGCGGTGCGCGGTGCAGGAGTAAAGGCATGACCATCGGCAAGTTGGCGATCGTCGGGGGCGGGGCGTGGGGCACGGCCCTCGCCCAGGTCGCGGCGGCGGGGGGCCACGACACCTTGCTGTGGGCGATCGAGGAAGACGTCGTCGCGGCGGTCAACCGAATCCACGAAAATCCGGTCTATCTGCGCGGCCAGAAGCTTCACCCCGCAATTCGCGCGACAAGCAATTTTTCAACCCTGTCGCAATGCGATGCGTGGCTCGTCGTGACCCCCGCTCAGCATATGCGCGCGGTGCTGTCCCGCGCGCCGTGCCCCGACATGCCGCTGATCCTGTGTTCGAAAGGGATTGAGGAAGGCAGCGGCCAGATGCTCCATCAAGTGGCCCGCGAAGTCTGCCCGACGAGCCCGGTCGCGGTCCTGTCGGGACCGACCTTTGCGCACGAAGTCGCCGCCGGCCTGCCGACCGCGGTAACGCTGGCATGCGACGATCAGGCGCTCGGCGAGCGGCTTCGCGAGCGGCTCGCCGGCCCCGCCTTTCGCATCTATCTGTCGGACGATGTCGCGGGGGCCGAGATCGGCGGCGCGGTCAAGAACGTGCTGGCAATCGCGTGCGGCGTGGTCGAAGGGCGCGGATTGGGACAGAATGCGCGCGCCGCGCTGATCGCGCGCGGGTTCGCCGAAATGACCCGCTTCGGGCTGGCGATGGGGGCGCGGCGCGAAACGCTCGCCGGGCTCTCGGGGCTGGGCGATCTGGTACTGACCTGCTCCTCCACCAGCAGCCGCAACTTCTCGCTCGGCAAGGCGATCGGCGAGGGACGGGACGCCAAGGCGCTGATGGCCGACCGCCGCACCGTCGCCGAGGGTGCGCACACCGCGCCGGTGCTCCACCGGCTGGCGCTCGACAAGGGCATCGACATGCCGATCGTCGCCGCCGTGGCGGGTCTGCTCAAAGGCGCGATGCCGGTCGAGCAAGTGCTCGAGGAGTTGATGGCACGACCGCCGCGGCCCGAGGCGCATTAGGGCTTCTTCCCCGGGCCTCCCTTCGACAGGCTCGGTTCCTCGAAGGGTCTTCGGTGATGTGCCGTCGCCCGCCCATCAAAAATCGACCGCAATGCCTTTCTTGACCCAGTCGCCGTAGCGCGTCGGGTCGAGCGTTTGCTCCTCGCCCTCGGGCGGAGGCGGGGGGGTGACGGCTTGCGGGGTCGGCACGGGCGGCGACGGCGACAGATGCGCGGGCGGCGCGAGGTGAGCGGGGCGTTTCATTCGGCGACGATATGCGCCTAAGGGGCGCGATGCAAAACGTTGATGACCGCGGGCTCGAGGGCCTCCCCGCGCGCGAAGCCGCCCTGAAAATGCTCGATGCGATCCTGCGCCGTGGCCAGACGATGGACAATGCCGCCCAGCATGCGAAGAACTTGCCCCCCGCCGATGCCGCTTTGGCCAGCGCGATCGTCGGCGAGACGCTACGTCGCATGCCCGATCTCGACGCGCTGATCGACAGCGCGACGCGGCTGCCCTTGGCCGACGATGCCAAGGCGCGAATGGTGCTGCGCCTCGCATTGGCGCAGAAGATCGGGCTTGGAACCCCCGAGCATGCACTGGTCGCGACCGCGCTGCCGCTGGTCGATGGCGGACCGCGCAAGCTGGTCCACGGTGTGCTCGGTACGCTGCTGCGCAAGGGGATCGCCGCCATCGACCTGCCCTTGCTCCCAAGTCCGGTGTTCGAGCGCTGGTCGCGCGCCTGGGGGCCGCAGGTCGTAGCCGCGGCGCGGCGCGCGATCGTCCGGCGTCCGGCGCTCGACTTGAGCTTCGCCGCCCCGCCAGCCGATTTCCCGCTCGGGGTCGCGCTTGCCCCGCTCCATCGCCGGATTGCCGACAGCAGCGCGGTGGCCAAGCTGCCGGGCTATGACGCCGGGGGCTGGTGGGTTCAGGATCTCGCCGCCTCGCTCCCGGCGCGGATGATCCCGGCCACTGCACGGCGCGTGCTCGACGCCTGCGCCGCGCCGGGAGGAAAGACGATGCAGCTCGCCGCCGCCGGGCATGACGTCACCGCGCTCGACCGGTCTTCAAGTCGTCTAAGCCGACTCGCCGAAAACCTCGCCCGCACCGGCCTGGAGGCCGAGACCGTGGTCGGCGATGTCCGCGAGTGGACTCCCGCCGCGCCGTTCGACGCGGTGCTGCTCGACGCGCCCTGCTCGGCGACGGGCACGTTCCGCCGCCATCCCGAAGTGCTGTACCGCGCCCGCCCCGAGATCATCGTCCAAATGGCGGCGTTCCAGGCCGAACTGCTGGGCCGCGCGGCCGATTGGGTGAGGCCGGGCGGAAGCCTGGTCTATGCCGTCTGTTCGCTCGAGCCCGAGGAAGGCGAACGCCAGATCGACGCCTTTCTCGCCGAGCGGCCCGATTATCGCATCGAACCCGCGGCGCAGATCGTCGACGGCGTGACGCCGGACCGGAAAGGCCGCCTGCGCATCCTGCCGGATATGATCGAGGATCGCGGCGGGCTCGACGGCTTCTTCGCGGTGCACCTTGTCCGCGGGCCCGAATGAAGGCAGATCGACGTCCATGACCCGCCCCTTCATCGCACCCTCCATCCTGTCCGCCGATTTCGCCAAATTGGGGGAGGAAGTGCGCGCGATCGACGCCGCCGGGGCCGACTGGATCCACATCGACGTGATGGACGGCCATTACGTCCCCAATCTCACGATCGGGCCGGCGGTGGTCAAGGCGCTTCGCCCGCACAGCGCCAGGCCGTTCGACGTCCACCTCATGATTTCCCCGGTCGACGCCTTTCTCGACGCCTTTGCCGAGGCGGGATCAGACCGGATCACGATCCACCCCGAGGCCGGGCCGCACCTCCACCGCTCGATCCAGCGGATCAAGGGGCTGGGCAAGAAAGCAGGCGTGGCCTTGAATCCCGCGACCCCGGCCAAGATGCTCGATTATGTCATCGACGAGATCGACCTGGTGCTGGTGATGAGCGTCAATCCGGGGTTCGGCGGGCAGCAATTCATTTCCGGCCAATTGAAGAAGATCGAAGCCATTGCGACGCTCAAGGCCAAGCGCGGGTTGGCGCTCGAGATCGAGGTCGATGGCGGGATCGACGCCGCCAATGCCGCGTCGGTGGTGAATGCCGGCGCCACCGCCTTGGTCGCGGGGACCGCGGTGTTTCGCGGCGGACCCGCCTGCTACGCCGCCAATATCGAGGCACTGCGGAGCGCCCGATGAGCGACGCGGTGGTCGACAAGCTTGCCCGGCCTTCGCTGTTCAAGCGGATGTTCGGCGCCGGTCGCCAGCCGCTGCGGCTGGTCGCGGTGCCGCGCGATCATGTCAGCGGCAATCGCGGGCGCGGCGATGCGCTGGTCGCCGGGCGCCTTGCGCTCGGCAGCGAGACCGTGGCCCTGGGCGAGGTCGACTTCACCACGCTCGGGAGCGAATCGCCGCTGGCCCGCGAGATTCACGGATTCGCCTGGCTGCGCGACCTTGCCGCCGCCGCCAGCCGAGAGAAAGGCGCGCGGCTGGCGGAGGCGATCGCCGGACGCTGGCTGATCGCCCACGGCGCGCGCATCGACGCGGCGTGGGCGCCCGAATTGTGGGGCGAGCGGATCCTGTTCTGGACGGCTTATGCCCCCTACATCCTTTCCAGCCGCGACACCGGCTATCGCTCGGCGCTGCTCAACACGCTGGCGCGCGGGGCGCGTCACCTCGACTCGGCGGCCGACAAGGCGGCGCCGGGCCTGCCACGGATCACGGCCTGGGCGGGAGCGGTGACCGCCGCGCTCACCCTGCAAGGCGGAATGGTGCGGCTGACGCGCGCCGAATCGGGGCTGATGCGGGCCCTGGCCGGGGCGCAATATGAAGATGGCGGGTTGATGAGCCGCAGTCCGCATCAGCAGATGCTGTTGGTCGATCGCCTGGGCCTCGTCCGTGCGGCCTATTTCGCGGCCAGGCAGACTCCCCCGGACGCGCTCGAAAATGCCGCCGCGGCTGCGCTCGCCGCGCTTCATGGCGTGACGATGGGCGATGGCGCGCTGTCGAGCTGGCAGGGCGGCAATCCCGACGATCCACAGCGTCTTGCCGCGTTGGTCGAGGGATGCGGCCTGCGTGCGCGCCCGCTCCGCGCGGCGCGGGGCTGGGGCTATCAGCGGATGAGCGCGCTCGGCACGATCCTGGTGCTCGACGCGGCAGCGCCCCCGCCGCCGCGCATGACCGCTGCCGGATGCGCGTCGACGCTGGCGATCGAGATCAGCGACGGCGCACAGCGGCTGGTGGTCAATTGCGGCGGTCCCGACGCAATCCCGACCATGCTATCGCGCGCGCTGATCGATGGCTTGCGCACCACCGCGGCGCACTCGACGCTGATCCTGGGCGACATCAACTCGACCGCGCTCCTCCCCGATGGCAGCCTCGGCAAGGGGGTGAGCGAGGTGGTCGTCGACCGCGGCGAGGACAATGACAGCTCGCGGCTCGAGGCCAGCCACGATGGCTATGTGAAGGGCTTCGGACTGCTCCACCAGCGCCGCCTGTCGCTCGGCAATGACGGCAAGGAAATTCGCGGGGAAGATCTGCTCATCCCCAGGGGCCGGCGCAAGATCAGGGAATCGGCGCCCTATGC
Source organism: uncultured Sphingomicrobium sp. (assembly GCA_964235815.1). Lineage (GTDB taxonomy): Bacteria > Pseudomonadota > Alphaproteobacteria > Sphingomonadales > Sphingomonadaceae > Sphingomicrobium. Next base: position 22,278 of record CAXSCF010000006.1, on the reverse strand, counting down.
GATCCGCTTTCACCTCGCGCCCGGGGTCGAGCCGACCGTGACCGCCGACGGCATGGGTGCAATCCTCCGCTCGCCCGGAGCCCCGGCGTGGAATTTCCGCTGCCGCGGGGCGATGATCATGATCGAGGAAAGCCTGGTGATCGACGCCCACGGCCGCGCCGTTTCGACCGTGCAGCTGGTGGTCGTCGGCGAAGTGTCGGGGGTCGGCGGGGACATTGCGTGGCAGTTGCGCCGCTCGAGCTGAAAAAAGGACGACTGATGACGACGATCGTGCCGATCCGCCGGGCCCTGCTGTCGCTGTCCGACAAGCACGGGCTTGAGCCGTTCGCCGCCGCCCTGGCCCGCCACGGCGTGGAGCTGATCTCGACCGGCGGAACCGCCGCCGCGTTGCGCGCCCTGGGCCACAGCGTGCGGGACGTCGCCGACCTGACCGGTTTTCCCGAGATGATGGATGGGCGGGTCAAGACGCTTCACCCGATGGTCCACGGCGGAATTCTCGCGGTGCGCGACGACCCCGGGCACGTCGCGGCGATGGGCGCGCATGGCATCGGCCCGATCGACCTGGTGGTGGTCAATCTCTACCCGTTCGAAGCGACCGTGGCGAACGGCGCGGGGCGTGAAACGGTGATCGAGAATATCGATATCGGCGGCCCGGCGATGGTCCGCTCGGCGGCCAAGAACCACGCCTTCGTCGCGTGTCTCACCGACCCCGCCGATTATGCCGCGCTGATCGAGCAACTCGACGCCCACGGCGGCGCCGACCTTGCCTTGCGCCGCAAGCTCGCCGCCACGGCTTTCGCCGCGACCGCGGCTTATGACGTCGCAATCTCGACTTGGTTCGCGCGGATCGACCAGGGCGAGGCCTTTCCCGCTCGCCGGGCAATGGCGTCGCGTCTGATCATGCCGTTGCGCTATGGCGAAAATCCGCACCAGCAGGCCGCGCTCTACGCCGCCGCCGGCCCGGCCACGCGCGGGATTGCGCAGGCGCGCCAGGTCCAGGGCAAGGAGCTCAGCTACAACAACCTCAACGACGCCAATGCCGCGCTGGAGCTGATCGCCGAATTCGCCGACGGCCCGCCGACGGTGGTGATCGTCAAGCATGCCAATCCGTGCGGGGTGGCGAGCGCGGACACGCTGGTCGAGGCGTGGGCCGCCGCGCTCGCCTGCGACAGCGTGTCGGCATTTGGCGGGATCGTCGCGGTCAACCGCTTGCTCGACGCCGCCACGGCCGAGGCGATCGGCGCGATCTTCACCGAAGTCGTCGTCGCGCCCGACGCCGATGATGCCGCGCGTGCGATCATGGCGGGCAAGAAGAACGTTCGTCTGCTGCTGACCGGCGGCTTCCCCGATCCGGCGCGGCGGGGGCAAGTCGCGACACTCATCGCCGGGGGCGTGCTGGTCCAGGACCGCGACCACGGGATGCTGACCGACGCCATGCTCAAGCTGGTCACCAAGCGCGCCCCGACCCCGCGCGAACTGGCCGATTGCCGCTTCGCCTGGACCATCGCCAAGCACGTCAAGTCGAACGCGATCGTCTACGCCCGCGATGGCGCCACCGTCGGGATCGGCGCGGGCCAGATGAACCGCCGCGATTCAGCCCGCATCGCCGCTGCCAAGGCGGTCGAGGCTGCGCAGACGATGGGCTGGCTCGAACCGCGCACGGTCGGTTCGGCGGTTGCGAGCGATGCGTTTTTCCCGTTCGCGGACGGCCTCCTCGCGGCGGTCGAGGCGGGTGCCACGGCGGTCATCCAGCCCGGCGGCTCGATGCGCGACCCCGAGGTGATCGCCGCCGCCGACGCCGCCGGCCTGGCAATGATCTTCACCGGAATGCGCCACTTCCGGCACTGAATCCCCCGCCCCTTCAGGGGCGGGGACCGTCGCGTAGCGACGCGGGGCGGGGGAGTCGCCGGAGAGTCTCTGACGGCGATTCCCCCGCTCCCGCTTCGCGCAAGTCGCCCCCCCCCCTCGGGGAAAGGGACTTTCAGCGCGGCGCGTCGCCCCCGACCGCAGGGCTGGGCAGCTCGAGTTCGGCGATATCCGACTTGTTCATGCGGAACAGTTCGCGATCGGCGGGTCCGAAGCCGCGCCGCCACAGCACCGCGCCAAAGGCGGCGAGGATGGCCGGAATGCCGAACAGCAATTCGGCCCATTCGGGCAGCTGGATCATGATCTCGCCGACGATCACCGCCGCGATCGCAGCCCACACCAAGGGCCAGCGCCACGCCGACACCGGGGCGCCGAGCAGCTTCGACAGCAAGCGCGACTTGGCGATTGCGGCAAAGCCGAGCGCCAGCACCAGCGCCGCCGCGGGTCCGGTCGCCTGCCACCCGATCGGCCAGTCGAGGTTCTGCATGCTGACGATGAACAATACCGACAGCCCCGCCTGGAGGGCGATCATCGCCAGGCTGAGCCACATGTTGCGCACCCTGGCGACATAGATCAGCGCGGCTTCGCTGACGGTCGCGGTCGATGCCACGACTTCGGCGCCGAGCAAAAAGGCCAGCGCCGCGGTTCCGGCGACGAATTCATGCCCGACGAGACCCATCACGCCCTCGCCGGGGATGCCGAGCGCCAGCGCCACCGCCGATTGCGCCGCGATCACCCAGAAGCCGACCTGGCGCACCTGATGCGCCACGGCCTGCTTGTCGCCGGTCGCGATGTTGCGGCTGATCACCGGACCAAGGATGGGGTCAAAGCTGGTCTTGAGCTTGCTCGGCAGCGAGGCGACCTGCTGCGCGACATAGTAAATCCCGACGATGGTCGGCGACGGCGACAGCGCGCCGAGCACCGCCATGTCGATCCGCCGGCTGCCCCATTCGACGGCGTCGGCGGCGGCGACGGGCAAGTTGCGCCGCGCCATGTGCCACAGCCCGCCCGGGTCGGGGCGCCACCCCCGCGGCCAGCCATAGCTGCGCAGGAACGGTATCATCGACGCCACCACCGCGCCGATCATCGACATCGCATAGGCAATGATCAGCCCGTCGCGGATCGAGATATAGGACCAGGCGAAAGCGGCGATCGAGATCGTCCACGGCTCGACCACGGCGCGCGCGCGCACCGTCGCCCCGACGTCGTTGCGGTAGGCGAGCGCGGCAAGGCTGATGTCGGACCAGGCGAGCGCGATGATCGTGATCGGCAGTGCCCATTCGAACCCCGTGATCGCCGAATTGGGGAACATGATCTGCGGCACGAAGGCGAGCAGCACCATCGCCACCCCCGACGCCAGCGCCGCGACGAGCAGCGCATTCCACACGATATGGGCGTGGGGCTTGTCGCTCTGCGCCAGTTGCTGGGCAAGCCCGCGCTTGAGCCCAAGCGTGGCGAGTTGGGCGGCGAATTCGACGATCAGCACGGCATAGGCAAACCGCCCGAGCGTGGCGGCGCCATAAATCCGCCCGGCGATGAACAGGAACGGCAGCCGCGCCGCGAGCCGCAGGACAAAGCCGAAGAAGTTGATCCGCCCACCGCGCGCGAGCGCGGCAAGGTCGGCCGAGGGCGCCTTCATCGGGGCAACCGCGTCCGCGGATGACCTATGCGTGTCGGTCAATGCGCCGCGCCCCAATGCTCGCCCCAGCCGATCTCGACATCGAGCGGGACGTCGAGCGTCAGCGCGGGCTCGGCGGCGCGCTCCATCACCGCGCGCACCACCGCGGCGGCGGCTTCCTCCTGACCGACGGGGACTTCGAACACCAGTTCGTCGTGCACCTGCAGGAGCATCCGCACGTCGGGCAGGCCGGCCTCGACCAGCGCTGCGTCCATGCGGTTCATCGCGCGCTTGATCAGGTCGGCGCTGGTGCCCTGGATCGGGGCGTTGATCGCCGCGCGCTCGCTCCCCTGGCGCAAATTCTGCTGCGGCGAGCGAATATTGGGAAAGTGTGTCTTGCGCCCGAACAAGGTGGTGGTGAAGCCCTGCTCGCGGACGCTCGCGGTGGTTTCGTTGATGTAATTCTGGATCCCCGGAAAGCGCTGGAAGTAACGGTCGATGATCGCTTTGCCTTCCTCGCGCGACACGCCCAGCCGCCCCGCCAGCCCCCAGCTCGAAATCCCGTAGAGGATGGCGAAGTTGATCGTCTTGGCCTTGTTGCGCGTGTCGCGGTCGACACTGCCGAACAATTCCTCGGCGGTGATGTTGTGGATGTCCTGTCCGGCGGCAAAGGCGTCTTTCAACTGCGGCACGTCGGCCATGTGCGCCGCCAGCCGCAGCTCGATCTGGCTGTAGTCGGCGCTCATCAGGACATGCCCCGGCGCGGCGACGAAGGCATCGCGGATCTGGCGCCCGATTTCGGTCCGGATCGGGATGTTCTGCAAATTGGGTTCGGTCGACGACAGCCGCCCGGTCTGCGCCCCCGACAGGCTGAAACTGGTATGCACCCGCTGCGTCTCGGGGTTGATCTGGGCCTGGAGCGCGTCGGTGTAGGTCGATTTCAGCTTCGACAGCTGGCGCCATTCGAGCACCAGCCGCGCCACCGGCACGCCTTCGCCCGCGAGCCGCTCGAGCTCGGTGACGTCGGTCGAATATTGGCCATTCTTGCCCTTGCGCCCGCCTTTCAGCCCCAGCCGTTCGAACAGGACGAGCCCAAGCTGCTGCGGCGAGCCGATCGTGAACGGGCCTTGCGCGGCGGCGTAGACCTGCTCCTCGAGCTTGGCGATCTCGGTGGCGAAAGTGCCTGACAATTTGGCGAGATAGGCGCGGTCGACCGCGATCCCGCGCTGCTCCATCCGCGCGATCGTCGCGACCAAGGGCCGATCGACCATTTCGTAGACCCGCGTCACCCCCTCCGCCGCCAGACGCGGCTTCAACCGCTGCCACAGCCTGAGCGTGATGTCGGCGTCCTCGGCGGCATATTCGGTGGCGACATCGAGCGGCACCTTGTCGAACGTGATCTGCTTGGCGCCGACCCCGCATACCGATTTGAAGCTGATGCACTCATGCTCGAAATGGGTCTTGGCGAGCTCGTCCATGCCGTGCCCCGATCGCCCGGCGTCGAGGTCGAAGCTCATCACCAGCGTGTCGTCATAGGGCGCGACCGCGATCCCGGCCTTGGCGAACATCACCCAGTCATATTTGAGGTTGTGCGCGATCTTGAGCACCGCGGGGTCTTCGAGCAGCGGCTTCAATTTGGCCATCACCAGCTCGCGCGGCAATTGGCTTGGCGCATCGGACAGCAAGTCGCCCCCGCCGTGCCCGACGGGAATGTAGCAAGCGCGGTTGGGGGCGGTCGCCAGGCTCACCCCGACCAGCCGCGCGACGATGCAGTCGATGCAGTCGGTCTCGGTATCGACCGCGACAAACCCCTGGTGGCGCGCTTCGCCGATCCAGCGGTCGAGCGATTCCTCGCTGGTCACCGTCTCGTATGACGTGCGATCGACGACGATCTTCTCGGGCTCGGTCGGCGCGGTCGGCGACGACGTCATGACGGCGGCGACATTGCCCGCGCTCGACCCCGCCGCGCCCCCGCCGACCATCCGCGCCAGCAGCGCCTTGAACCCCATATCCTCGAGGAACTCGCGCAGCGGCTCGGGCGGAATCCCCTTCAGCAGCAGATCATCGAGCGGTTCGGGCAATGCCGCATTGCATTCGAGCCGCACCAATTCGCGCGACAATCGCGCATTGTCGGCATGGTCGATCAGCGACTGCTTCAACTTGGGCTTCTTGATGCCGTCGGTTCCGGCCAGCACCGCCTCGAGGCTGCCGAAGTCATTGATCAGCTGGCTCGCGGTCTTCGGGCCGATCCCCGGAACGCCGGGCACATTGTCGACGCTGTCCCCCATCAGCGCCAGCACGTCGCCCAATTTCTCGGGCGGGACCCCGAACTTGGCGATCACATAATCGGCGTCGATCCGCCGGTCGTTCATCGTGTCGAGCATGTCCACACCGGGCTCGATCAGCTGCATCAGATCCTTGTCGCTGCTGACGATCGTCGTCGACCACCCCGCCGCGAGCGCCGCCTTGGTATAGCAGGCGATGATGTCGTCGGCCTCCAGCCCCTCGGTCTCGATGCACGGGATCGAGAAGGCGCGCGTGGCGGTGCGGATCAGCGGGAATTGCGGGATCAGATCGTCGGGCGGGGGCGGGCGGTGTGCCTTATACTGGTCGTACATCTCGTTGCGAAAGGTGTGCGAACTGGCGTCGAGGATCACCGCCATATGCGTCGGCCCGTCGGCGCGGTTGAGCCCGTCGGCGAGCTTCCATAACATCGCGGTATAGCCATAGACCGCACCCGCCGGTACGCCGTGGCGGTTGGTCAGCGGCGGCAGCCGGTGATAGGCGCGGAAGATATAGCTCGATCCGTCGACGAGATAGAGGTGGTTGTGCTGCTCGGCCATGTGGGCGAATGCTCTAGCAGGACCGCCGCGCGATGCCAGCCTCGCAGGAGCACAAGACCATGGCCGAAAAATTCCAGCGCCACCGCCAGCCGTGGACCCAGGACGAAATCCAGAAACTGCATGCGCTCGCCGCCAAGAGCATGAGCCTCAAGGCGATCAGCAAGGCGATGACGAGGAGCGAGGAAAGCATCCAGGCCCGCGCCAAGGCCGACGGCCTCAAGGTCAGCAAACTGCGCTAAGCAGCCCATCCGCTTTCGACCCATTGCGGACATTAAGTGTGCCGTTTGATGGCGTCCCGATTGAAGGCGAACCAAACTAAGGCGGAAAGCGCTCCACAAGTCGCCAGAAGGGTGAGGTCCAGAAAGTTTGGCTCGTCGCTGATGGGTAGAACGACCGTTATACCGAGTGCCGCTCCCACGGTGGCCAGTAGCGCTGGATAAGCCGATTTTGGGAGGGGCAGGTTACACAGAAGCAAGGCGATTGGAACGAGCAGAGCAAAGCCAACCAATTGGAAGGGCAAAACGAAACCCGCTGCGAGTGCGAAGTCGTGGATGCGGAAACTTACTCCGCTGTCGTCCATCCACAGCGCCCAAATGAGCAGAAGGACAATGCTGACGGCGCTTCCAACCGCGAACGGAACCAAGAGTCGCCGGACTATCCAAATCATGACGGCGAGATTGGGTCAGATGGCGGGATGATGCAACGTTCGCTTTCCACCCTTAGCGGACATTCGCCGCGCCGCGCGCGTCACGCGCGCGCGTCGGCTGCTTCGCTCTTGGGTTTGGTAATCAATGCCTCGAGCGGCACGTCGAGCGTGTAGACGAACCCGCTCGGTCGGTAATCGAGCTTGACCGTGCCCTTCAACTGCTGGCCGAGCGAAGTCATCATCCGTGTCCCGAAGCTCTTGCGCGTCGGCTCGGTCACCGGCGGCCCGCCGCTTTCGGTCCATTCGAATCGCAACCGCTCGCCGTCCGAGTGCCAGTCGAGATGCACCTGGCCCTCGGGCACCGACAAAGCGCCGAACTTGGTCGTGTTGGTGCACAATTCGTTGAGCGTCATCGCAAAGGCGATCACCGAACTCGACATGATCCTGATGTCCTCGCCGCCGATCACGAACCGGCCCGCCCCTTGGTCGAACGGCTGGATCGCACTGCGGATCGTGCTGTCGATCGTGGCATTGTCCCAACTCACCCGCGTCAGCAGGTCGTGGGCCCGCGCCAGCGCCGCGAAGCGCCCGTCGATCGCCGCGCTGGCGTGCGCCATGCTCGGCGCGGTGCGCAAACTCTGGTGGGTGATCGCGCCGACGGTGGCGAGCATGTTCTTGATCCGGTGGTGCAATTCGGCGTGAATCAAATGCTGCAATTTTTCGGCCGCGTCGCGCTCTTCGGCATCGATCCCGGCCTGGACGAGCAAGGCCCTGGCGTCGATTCCGGCTTGCTCGAGCGCCAGCTTGAGGCTGTCGTTCTCGCTTGTCAGGGCATCCTGGAAGGGCTGGTTCTCGTCGATGATCAATTGTTGCTTTTCGGTGTCGATCACCGTCTTGAGCAACAGCGCCTTGGCATCGATCCCCGCTTGCTGGAGCTGATAGCGCAGCTCCTTGTTTTCCTGGCTTAGCGAATCTTCGGCGGCGACGATCGACGGCATCACCTTGAGCGTGCCCGTGCCGACCATCCGCTGAAGTTCGAGCACCATCTGCTGGATGCCGAGCGGCTTGGCGAAAAAGCGGCTGTCATCGGGCTTGTCGGCATCGGTCACCGCGATCTGACCCGACACCAGGATGATCTTGATATGCGGCCAGCGTGCGTGCGCGGCATGGGCGAGTTTGAGGCCATCCATGCTTCCCGGCATCTGGATATCGGTGAACAGCAACGAAATGTCGTCGCGCGATTCAAGAATGCCCATCGCCTCGTCGGCGCTGACCGCCTCGATCGGGACGAATCCAGCGTCCTCGACGATATCGACCGCGCGCATCCGCAGCACCATTTCGTCTTCGACCACCAGGACGATCGGGGGGGAGACAGGTCCTGTCATCGCCGGTTCCTTTGGGAACGCCGCTCCTCGTCAAGTCGAGAGAAGTCGGCAATCGGGCGTGGTGCGGGGGTCGATCCTCACTGTCAACCCGCGCCGCCGCGGTTGGCCGCGCCGCGTGGGCTCGATTCGTCCGCATGCGGCGCGCGGCGATGGACGCCTCGCTCGCGTCGGCGCGGAGCGGGCAAGAAAAACACTTTCCTACACGCCCGAATTATGTTCCAACTTGGTTCATGAACGATTCGCCCTTTCGCCCGGCGCCGCGACCGCGCCACGATGGCTGGGATGCCAAGCGCCAGCTTGCCTTCCTCGGCGCCCTGTCGATCACCCGCAGCGTCGCGCAGGCCGCGCGTGCGGTCGGCATGAGCCGCGAAGGGGCATATCGGCTCCGCGCGCGTCCCGACGGCGCCCTGTTCGCAGCCCGCTGGGATCAGATTCTGCTCCGCCGCTTTGCGTCCCCGACCCCGGCCTCGACGGGTCACGAAGGTCACGCGTCGCGCGCCGCCTCCGTCTCCACGCGGCACGTTGTCCCCGTACCCACGTCGTGACCTTCATCGCCGACCTTTAGGGGACCAGCACGGTGTCCACCGCTTCCGCCGCCAGCGCGGGATAATCGATCGTGAAATGAAGCCCGCGGCTTTCGTGGCGGCTGAGCGCGCTGCGGATGATCAGGTCGGCGACTTCGACCAGGTTGCGCAGCTCGATCAGGTCGGGGGTGACGCGGAAGTGCTTGTAATAATCGGCGACTTCCTGGCGCAGCAAATCGATGCGGTGCTTGGCGCGCTCAAGCCGCTTGGTGCTGCGGACGATGCCGACGAAGTTCCACATGAAGCGGCGGATTTCGCCCCAGCATTGCTGGATCACGACTTCCTCGTCGCTGTCGCTGACTCGGCTTTCGTCCCACGGCTGGACCGCGGGAACGGCGGGCAAATCGTCGAGATGGGCAAGGATATGCTTTGCCGCCGCTTCCCCGAACACGAAGCATTCGAGCAGCGAGTTGGACGCCAGCCGGTTGGCGCCGTGAAGCCCCGACTGGGTCACTTCGCCCGCCGCATAAAGTCCCGGCGCGTCGGTGCAGCCATCGATGTCGACCAGCACCCCGCCGCACGTATAATGCTGCGCCGGGACGACCGGGATCGGCTGAGTGGTGATGTCGATGCCGAGGCTGAGCAACTTGTCGTAGATGTTGGGGAAATGCTCTTTCACGAACGCAGGGTCGCGGTGGCTGATGTCGAGGTGGACGAAGTCGAGCCCGTCGCGCTTGATCTCGCGGTCGATGGCTCTTGCGACGATATCGCGCGGCGCAAGCTCGGCGCGTTCGTCATAATCGGGCATGAACCGATGTCCGGTGCGCGGGTTGGTCAACACCCCGCCTTCGCCGCGCACGGCCTCGGTGATAAGGAAATTCTTGACCGTGAGGTTGTAGAGGCAGGTCGGGTGAAACTGCATGAATTCCATGTTCGAGATGCGGCAGCCGGCGCGCCACGCCATCGCGATGCCGTCCCCCGTCGCGCCGCGCGGCGCGGTCGAATAGAGATAGGCGCGCCCCGCGCCGCCAGTGGCGAGGACGGTGGCGCGGGCAAGCAAAGTCTCGACCTGGCCGGTGGCGCGATTGAAGGCGTACAGGCCGTGGACCGCGCCCGATGTGCTGAATTCGACCGCGTGGCGCCCGGTGACGAGGTCGATCGCCACCATGTCGGGGACCAGCGTGATGTTGGGATGGGCGGCGGCGGCTTTTTCGAGCGCCTGCTGGATCGCCCAGCCGGTGGCGTCGGCGACGTGGACGATGCGGCGGTGGCTGTGGCCGCCCTCTCGCGTGAGGTGCCAGCCCCCGCTCACCTTGGCGTCGCCGTCGTCGTCGAGGTTGAACGGCACGCCGAGCATGGCGAGATGGGCAATCGCGGCCGGGGCTTCCGACACGACATGCTCGACCACCGCTCGATTGTTGAGCCCGGCGCCGGCGATCATCGTGTCGTGGACGTGGTTTTCAAAGCTGTCGCCATCCTCGAGCACCGCGGCGACCCCGCCCTGGGCCCAGCCGGTCGCGCCTTCGCTGAGGCTCCCCTTGGCAATCACCGCGACCTTGAGACTTGGGGCGAGCGTCAGCGCCGCGGTCAGCCCAGCCGCGCCCGAGCCGATGATCAGGACATCGAATGACATGGTCACGCGCTCCGTCTCTGTTTGTACAGAGCCCGAAAGGGAGACGATATCGCGCGGCGGATCTTCAATCCGCGTCCCTTGTCAGCGCCAGGAAGACATCTTCCAGATCGGGATCCTTGGTCGTGACATCGACGATGCCCAGCCCGGCGTTGCCCAGCGCGGCGAGCACCTCGCCGGCGTTGACGCGGTCCTTGCGATACGTGATCTCCAATGTCCGCGCGCCGGTCTGGACGACGCGGTCGAAGCAGGGCGCATCGGGGGCGCCATCGACGTCGCGGTCGAGTTCGACCAGCACGGCCTTGTCCTGCGCCTTGGCGATCAGGTCGCGGGTCGGTTCATTGGCGATCAGCTTGCCATGATTGATGATCGCGATACGGTCGCACAATTGCTCGGCTTCCTCGAGGTAATGAGTCGTCAGCACGACCGTCACGCCCTGATCGTTGAGGCCCTTCACATAGGCCCACAATTGCTTGCGCAATTCGATGTCGACCCCGGCGGTGGGCTCGTCGAGGATCAGGATCGGCGGCGAATGAACCATCGCCTTGGCCACCAGCAGCCGGCGCTTCATGCCTCCCGACAACGTGCGCGCATAGGCATCGGCCTTGTCGCTCAGATGGACCGCGGCAAGGAGCGCATCGGTGATCCGCTGGGCCTGGGGAACGCCGTACATCCCGGCCTGGATCTCGAGCGCCTCGCGCGGGGTGAAAAAGGGATCGAACAGCAATTCCTGCGGGACGATGCCGATCGAGCGTTTGGCGTTGCGCGGATGCTGTTCGGTGTCGAAGCCCCAGATCGTCGCCGACCCAGCGGTTTTGGTGACCAGCCCGGCAAGGATGTTGATCAAGGTCGATTTGCCCGCGCCATTGGGACCGAGCAGCCCGAAAATCTGTCCGCGCGGAACGTCGAAGCTCACGTCGTCGAGCGCGCGCTTGCCGCCTTTGTAAGTTTTGGCGAGGGATTTGATTCGGATGGCGGACGCGTCGGTGGTCATGCTTGGCGGCATAGCGGCGCGTCGGCGAAGCGCAAAGGTCGGGCCGAGTGCGAACTATCCGAGGGAATAGCAAAGCTGCTGACCAGCGAGTTCGCCAGGAGGGTTAAGACGCCGCTAACCGCGCCTCTTGAAGCGTCGGTTACCCGCGGCCGCGATAAGGGTCGAACCTATTTCAGACCAAATTTCGAGAGCATCCCATGATTCGGATCATTTTGCGAAGCGCAGCACTGGCGCTGGCCCTGTTTTTGGCGGCGCCGGCGTTGGCCCAGGCGAGCAGACCGATGCAATCGAAGGCGCTGCTGCTCAAGCCGCTGACCCTGACCAAGCTCAGTGACCTCAATTTCGGCACCATCGTCCCGAGCGGGTCGGGCGATCTCGTCACGATCGACGCCGACACCGGCGCTCGTACTTCGCCGAGCGCCGGCCTGCTCGCGATCGACCCGGGGTATCGCGCCCGCTTTGCAAGTTCGGGGCTCAACAACACCGTCGTCCTGATCCAAATCAGCGCTCCGGCCAATTTGACCGACGGCTTCGGGCACAGTCTGACCCTGACCCGGCTCGTTCTCGACCAGGGCGGCTTTCCCCTGCGCTTGCTGACCCCGACGAGCCAGGTTTTCTTCCTGGGCATCGGGGGACAGGTGTTTGTCCGCGCCAATCAGGAAGATGGCACATATAGCGGCACCTTCATGCTGACCGTAACCTATCTCTGAACGTTCGAGGGGTCGATCTGACACGCATTGAAGCCCCGCCCGGGCGTTGCTAGAGCGGGACATGGCCAGAATTCCACCCCCCGAGACCATCCGCATCAACACGATGCGCGTCATGTGCGACGGCGCCGGGGAGATCGACGCCGCGCTTGGCCATCCGCGGGTTTACCTGCACATCGACGAGCGGTTGGGGTTGGTCGATTGCGGTTATTGCGATCGCCGGTTCGTGCTTGCAGGTGGCCCCGCCGATCAGCCCGGGTCGGCAGCATGATCGCCGATCCGCGCGGCTTTCTGTATCGCGGCGAGCTTGACCCCGATGAGGCGCAGCGGCTGGCGGCGCGCCATTTGGCGGCGCATGACGATGGCGAACTTTACCTGCAGTACCGGCTGTCCGAAGCGTTCGGATTCGATGACGGGCGCTTGAAGACCGCCGATTATCACAGCGATTCGGGCTTTGGGCTGCGCGGCGTGTCGGGCGAGATGACCGCCTTCGCCCATGCCAATGAAATCAGCGCGGCGGCGATCGAACGCGCTGCCCAGACGCTCAAGCTGCTCGACCCCGCCAAGGGTGCCGCGGCCGCCCCGCCGCCGCGCACCAACCGCGCGATGTACGGCAGCGACGATCCGCTGGCCGCGATCCCGTTCGCGAGGAAGGTCGCGCTGTGTCAGGAAATCGACGCCGCCGCACGGGCTCGCGATCCGCGGGTGGCGCAGGTCAGCGTGTCGCTGTCGGGGTCGTGGAGCGTGATCGAGATCGTCCGCGCCGACGGTTTCGTCGCGACCGACGTCCGCCCCTTGGTGCGATTGAGCGTGTCGATCGTGGCCAAGCAGGGAGACCGCCGCGAAACGGGCAGTTTCGGGCTCGGCGGGCGCTATTTATACGATCGCTTGTTCGAACCCGCGACGTGGAACCGCGCGATCGACGAGGCGCTGGCGCAGGCGCTGGTCAACCTCGACAGCGTCGCTGCCCCGGCCGGCGAAATGCCGGTCGTGCTTGGCCCGGGCTGGTGCGGGATCCTGCTGCACGAGGCGGTCGGGCACGGGCTAGAGGGCGATTTCAACCGTAAGGGCACATCGGCTTTCTCGGGCCGGATCGGGCAGCAGGTCGCCGCCGCGGGGGTGACGGTGATCGACGAAGGCGCGATTGCCGATCGCCGCGGTTCGCTTTCGATCGACGACGAGGGCACCCCGACCCAACGCAACGTGCTGATCGAGGACGGGATTTTGAAGGGCTACCTTCAGGACCGGCTCAATGCGCGGCTGATGGGGATGGCGGCGACGGGCAATGGCCGGCGCGAGAGCTTTGCCCATGCGCCGATGCCGCGCATGACCAACACCTTCATGCTTGGCGGGAACGACGACCCTGCAGAACTGGTGACTCGGGTCAAAGACGGGATTTACGCCAAGAGCTTTGGCGGCGGGCAGGTTGATATCACCAGCGGCAAATTCGTGTTCAGCTGCACCGAGGCGTATAAGATCGAAAATGGCCGGATCGGCGCGCCGATCAAGGGCGCGACGCTGATCGGCGACGGGCCGAGCGTGCTGACGCGGGTCCAAGGGATCGGCACCGACATGGCGCTCGACGAGGGGGTCGGAATCTGCGGCAAGGGCGGGCAGAGCGTGCCTGCGGGGGTGGGACAGCCGACGCTGTTGATCGACGGGCTGACGGTCGGCGGGACGGGGTAGGACTTGAGTTCCTCCCCATCGCCTACGATGGGGAGGTGGCAGCCGCAGGCTGACGGAGGGGTCCTTATCCCTCCACGTCTTCGATGGAGAAGGGACCGTCCCGCGCAGACGATGGAGCGGTGCCGGCCACTTCAAAGAACCCCCTCCGTCAGCTACGCTGCCACCTCCCCGTCGAAGGCGACAGGGAGGGACTTCAGTCCCGCAACAGATGCGACACCGGGCCGAGGTTGAAGCCCGCTTCGCCGACGCATTTCTCCAGGTCGGCGCGGCTCGTGCCATCCTCGCTTTTCGCCACGGCCCACGCCAGCGCCGAGCGATTGCCGGTGCGGCAATAAGCGAACAGCCGACCATCGCGGGCATCGTTCATCGCGCCGCGCATCGCCTCGACATCGGCCGGGCCCATCCCCCGCGCGATCGGGACGTGGCGATAGTCGATTCCGGCATCGCGGGCGGCAGCCTCGATCTCGGCGCTGGTCGGCTGGCCGTCATCCTCGCCGTCGGGACGATTGTTGACAATCATCGTCACGCCCTCGCCCTTGAGCGCTTCGATATCGGCCGGCACGATCTGCCCGTCGATCAAGGTCTTGTCGTCAAGCCGATGGGCCATGGTCATTCTCCAATGCCGAGGACAGCGCTTCGAGCAACGACTCGCCGTGCCGGTCGAGCTTGGTATCGCCGATCCCCTCGATCTGTGAAAGCGCCGAGAGGCTGGAAGGTTTCGACTGCGCGACGTCGCGCAAGGTCGAATCGTGGAAGATCACGTAAGGCGGGACCCCCTGATCCTTGGCACGTGTCCGCCGCCAGGCGCGCAAGGCCTCGAACACGGGATCATGGGGAAAGTCGGTGCTGGCGCTGCTGTTGCCACGCGCCTTGCGGGTCTTCCCAGGTGGGACGGCGATCACCAGCCGCTCATTGCCCTTGAGGATCGGCTTGGCGCCGGGGCCGAAGCTCAAGCCGCCATAATCGTCGCTGCGCAGGGCATCGCGGGCGAGCAGCGAGCGCGCGACGGGGCGGACCAGGGCGAGTTCGTCGACGCTCATGATATTGAACACCGACAGCTGGTGGTGCCCGAACTGGCGGACCTTCTCATTGTCGTCACCGCCGAGCACTGCGGCGAGATGCGCGACCCCGAAGCGCATTTCGGTGCGGAACACCGCCGACAGCAATTTGCGCGCGACCTCGGTGACGTCGATCGTCGCCGGGGGGTTGAGGCAATTGTCGCAATTGCCGCACGTCGCGGGGGGATCCTCGCCGAAATGGCGCAGCAGGATCGCGCGGCGGCAGGTCGCGGCCTCGATGAAGCCGGCCAGCGTATTGAGCCGCTCGCGCTCACCCGGGCGGCGGTCGGGTTCGACTTCCTGCTCGATGCGGCGGCGGGCGCGCGCGAAATCATCGGCGCCCCAGAACAGCCATGCCTCGGCGGGGTCGCCGTCACGCCCGGCGCGGCCGGTTTCCTGATAATAGGCCTCGATCGACTTGGGGGCGCCGGCGTGGGCAACGAAGCGCACGTCGGGCTTGTCGATCCCCATCCCGAAGGCGACGGTGGCGGCTATGACCATGTCTTCGGACGCGACAAACGCCGACTGGTTGCGCTGGCGGACGGCGCCTTCGAGCCCGGCGTGATAGGCGCGGGTGGCGCGCCCGCCGCGGCCGAGTTGCTCGGCCAATTTTTCGGTCGCGACCCGGCTGGTGGCGTAGATGATCCCGGGGCCGGGATGATCCCCGAGCAGGGTCTTCAACTGCCCGCCGATGCCGTCGCGCGGGACGACGTGGTAGCGGATGTTCGGGCGGTCGAATCCGGCGATGATCATTCCGTCCTCGGGAATGCCGAGCTGGGCGAGGATATCGGCTCGGGTGCGGCGGTCGGCGGTCGCGGTCAGCGCCAGCCGGGGGACGTCGCGGAAACGGTCGAGCAGCGGCCTGAGCAAGCGGTAGTCGGGGCGGAAGTCGTGCCCCCATTCGCTGACGCAATGCGCTTCGTCGATCGCGAACAGGGCGATGTCGCTTTCGTGGAGGAGGTGGGCGAAGCTTTCCTGGCTGGCGCGCTCGGGGGCAACGTAGAGCAGGTCGAGCTGGCCGTCGCGAAGCGCGTCGCGGATGGCGCGCGGGTCTTCGCTGAGGCTGGTCAGCGCGGCTGCGCGAATCCCGAACGCCTCGGCCGAGCGGACCTGGTCGTGCATCAGCGCGATCAAGGGCGAGATGATGATCCCGGTGCCGGGGCGCGCGAGCGAGGGGAGTTGATAGGTCAGCGACTTGCCGGCGCCGGTGGGCATGATCGCGAGCACGTGCTGCCCCGCCATGGCGCGGTCGACGACCTGTTCCTGGACCCCGCGGAAGTGCGAGAAGCCAAAGCGGTCGTGGAGAATCTGATGCGGGTCGGTCACAGCGCCCCCTATTCCCGCCGCAACGGTGACACGCAAGCTTGGCGATGATGGCGCGCTTCGCCATGAGGGGCGCAATGACGGTAACCGTGGACATGGGGGTCGGTCCCGACGGCGACCCCATCCTGGTCGACCTCGAGGAACTGCTGGCGACGCGCCTGCTGGTGCAGGGCAATAGCGGGTCGGGCAAATCGCACCTGCTGCGCCGGCTGCTCGAGCGCAGCGCGGCTGAGGTCCAGCAGGTGGTGATCGACCCAGAAGGCGATTTCGTCACGCTCGCCGAGCGCTATGGCCATGTCGCGGTCGAGGCCGCCGACTTTGCGACCAGCGACATCGTCCAGCTCGCCGGGCGGATCCGCGAGCATCGCGCGTCGGTGGTGCTAAGCCTCGAGGGGCTTGAGGCCGAGGGCCAGATGAAATGCGCCGCGGCCTTCCTGTCGGGGCTGTTCGAGGCGCCGCGCGAGCATTGGTATCCGGCGCTGGTGGTGGTCGACGAAGCGCAATTGTTCGCGCCTTCGGGCGGCGGAGAGGCCGCCGAGGAGGTGCGCCGCGCGTCACTTGGGGCGATGACCAACCTGATGTGCCGCGGGCGCAAACGGGGACTGGCTGGCGTGATCGCGACCCAGCGGCTGGCCAAGCTGGCCAAGAATGTCGCTGCCGAGGCTTCGAATTTCCTGATGGGACGGACTTTCCTCGACATCGACATGGCGCGCGCCGCCGACCTGTTGGGCATGGAGCGGCGGCAGGCCGAAGCGATCCGCGATTTGCCGCGCGGCACCTTCCTCGCGCTCGGCCCGGCGATTTCGCGGCGTCCGGTGGCCGTCGCAATCGGGCCGGTCGACACTCAGGCGCGCTCGTTCAGCCCCAAGCTCACCCCGCTTGCCGCCCCGGTCGAAAATTTGCAGGCCTTGCTGTTCGCACCAGGACCGGCTCGGCCCGCGGCGCCACCCATGCCATCGGCAACCACGCAGCTTCCATCGGAGGCTTTGCTCGAGCGAATGACTGCCTCGGCTTCCGCGCGCCCCGAATCGGTCGAGGCGAAGAGTGACGAACAGGTTGGCGCGATCGTCATGGCAGTATTGCACGCGATCATCGACGATGAGGCCAGCGGGGCACGTTCGGCGGCAATATTGTTCCAGGATTTCGCTGTCCGCTGCCGAATGAGCGGACTATCGCGCCCACCGCTGGCCCTGGCCCAATTCACCCGCCGCCTGTCGATGGCGCGCGCCGGGATTTATGATGGGGCCGACCTTCAGTGGGAAGGCGCGCTCGATGCGGCGCGAGCTCTGCCCGACGACATGCTCGGCCCGTTCCTGCTTGTCGCGCGAGCGGCGCGGGACGGCGCGCCGTGCCCGTCGGACGAGGCGATCGCGGCGAGCTATGGCACCGCCAGCCTTGGCCGCGCGCGGCGCCTGATCCAATATATCGAAAGCCGCGAATTGATCGTCAGCCGGGTCGATCTGTCGGGCAAGCGCTCGATCGCCATCCCCAGCCTCGGTTGGTCGACCGCCTCGGGGTGACGTTGGGACGACCCTTCGACTGGCTCAGGGTGAGCGCCTCCAGCGGTTCGATCCCACCCGCTCACCCTGTGCTTGTCGAAGGGTCTATTCGAACAATGCGGTGCCCACCCGGACCACGGTCGCGCCGAGCGTGACCGCTGTGGCATAGTCGCTCGACATGCCCATCGACAGCCCTGCGACGTCATGGCGGCGGGCCAATTCGCTGAGCAAGGCGAAGAAGGGGCCCGGCTCAAGCCCCAGCGGGGGAACCGCCATCAACCCGGCGAGCGGCACGGGGGAGGCGCGCACGGCAGCTAGGAAAGCGGGGAAGTCGGCGAGCGCGACCCCGCCTTTTTGCGCTTCATCGCCGATGTTGACCTGGACGAAGCTCGGCTTGGGGTCGGGGGCGGCGGCAAGCGCGGCGAGCAGCGACGGCCGGTCGAGCGAGTGAACGACGTCGAACAGCGCCGCTCCCTCGGCGGCCTTGTTCGATTGAAGCTGGCCGATCATGTGGAGGCGGACGTCGGGATAGGCCGCGCGCAACGCGGGCCATTTGTCCTGCGCCTCCTGCACCCGGCTCTCGCCGAAGTCGCGCTGCCCGGCGGCGATCAGCGCCTCGATCTCGGCCACCGAGCGGCGTTTTGACACCGCGACGAGCGTCACGTCGCCGGAATCGCGGCGCGCGAGCCTGGCGGCGCTGGCGATTTGCGCGTGAACATTGGCGAGGCGGCTTGCGGCGTCGGTCATGGGGCGCGCTATAATTAGCGCCATGCCGACCCGCCATACCCTTCCGCGCCAGTGGCTGTTGACCGATCGGCGGATGGGCCAAGAGGTGTGGGAAGCGATCGCGCGCGTGCCGCGGGGCGGCGGGGTGGTGTTGCGGCACCATGGATCGGATCTGGCGCTGGCCGAGCGGGTGGCTGTGCTGTGCCGATCGAACGGGCTGATGCTGGCGGTGGCGGGGGATAATGCGCTGGCGGGGCGGATTGGCGCGGCGATGGTCCATAATCCCGACGGCGACACCGCGGGGCTGTTGATCAGCCGGTCGGTGCATGACCTGGCCGAAGCCGAGTCCGCGCGGGGTGCCGATCTCGTCTTCGTGTCGCCGATCTTCGCGACGGCGTCGCACGAGGCTGCGGTGCCGATCGGGATAGCGACCGGGCTCGCGCTGGCGAAGCGGGCCGGGGTGCCGGCGATCGCGCTGGGGGGAATTGACGTGGAGCGGGGTGACGAGGCGATTCGCGCCGGTATTCACGGTTGGGCCGCGATCGGCGCATGGCTGACCGAGGGGGACGGCGGGCGCCCGTACGTTCACTAGAGTCTCCGGGAAGGCGACCATTTAGGCCCCCGCGAAGCGCTCCCTCATCCTAGAATTTGAAGGCGGTCCCGACGTAGACGGCCTGGCTGTTGCGGCGCTGGTCGGCAAGCGCGGCATTGCGGTCCTGGTCGACGCGATAGCGAACGCCACCGGTCAGCGCGATGCGGCGGTTGAGATTGTAAGCGGCGCCGACATCGAGCGAGACATTGTCGGGCGCGGACAGCGCCGCGATGCGCCCGTCGCCCCGTTCCGAACCGAGCGCGACTCGCCCCGTGAACTTCTTCAGATTGTAGCTAACGCCGAGTATCGCGCTCTTGCGGCTGCCAATCGCGGGGTCGGGATTGCCGATTTTGGCGACATCGCCGGCAAGTGCGAACCGCTTCCAACCGACCGCAGCGCCGAGGCTGAAACTGGCGGCGGTGAGCGCTGCGACGGGTGCGGCTGCGGCGGCCTCGACCGGGCGCGCCACGGCGGGGGCCAGGCTGCGCGCACGGACCGTCAAGCGAATCTGCGACGGACGCCCCTTTGCCGCGGCCGGCGTGAACTTGAAATCGCCCAGCGCGGCACTGCGCGCGGCGAAGGCGGCGGCAAGTCGCGGATCGGCCGACGCGGGAGTGAAAGCGGTGATGCGATCGAAAGACAGAGCGATCGCCGGGGGACGCGCTCTGCCTCCGCCAGATACCGCGATCGCGGGCACGGCGAGCAATGCGACGGCGGCCACGGCCACCCCCCACTTCGCCTTGATACCCGGTATACGCGTCACGCTCTTCACTCCTCGATCACAGGGATATAGCTTTGCAAAGGCTTCAGTTCCATGACCGGCGGACTCTATTATCCCGGCTGTTGCAGCATGGGCACAATATGCGGCCGCGATCATGGTCGCTCGCAATGTTCGCTGTCGGCTTGCCGCGCTCGACCGAGCATCTATAACGCTCCCGATCACCGCTTTGCCAGGACCCGCGCATGACCCGCTTGAAGAATATCCTCGTCCTCGTCGCTTTCTCGGGCCTTGCGCTCAGCGCCTGCAGTCATCGCAAGGCGAACGTCGAGCGGATCGCGCCGGCGCGAATGACGACCATCGGGGTGAACAGCTATCTGTGGCGCGCGGCGATCGACACTTTGTCGTTTGCGCCGTTGCTGAGCGCCGACCCCAATGGCGGGGTCATCGTGACCGATTGGTACAGCCGCCCGAACAATCCCGGCGAGCGCGTCAAGCTGACGGTGTCGATCCTCGATCAGGATCTGCGCGCCGATGCCCTGCGTGTCGCCGCCAGCCGCCAGGTCAACCAGGGCGGCCAGTGGGTCGAGGCGCCCGTCACCGCGGCAACGGTCCAGAAGCTCGAGGACATCATCCTCACTCGGGCCCGCGATCTGCGTCGCGGCAGCGTCAGCGGCTAAGGCCCCCGCCCCATGACAGACCGGTTCGACCCCGCGGTGGCCGACTCCGCGTGGCAACAACGCTGGGCCGACGCCAACAGCTTTGTCGCAAATAGCGCGAGCTCCAAGCCCAAGGCCTATGTGCTTGAGATGTTCCCTTATCCGTCAGGGCGGATCCACATGGGGCATGTCCGCAATTACACGATGGGCGACGTGCTCGCGCGTTTCCGCCGCATGCAGGGCTTCGAAGTGCTCCACCCGATGGGCTGGGACGCCTTCGGAATGCCCGCCGAAAATGCCGCGATGGAAAAGAAGGTTCACCCCGGCGCCTGGACCCGCGCCAATATTGCGGCGATGCGCGCCCAGCTGAAACGGATCGGATTCGCGATCGACTGGAGCCGCGAGCTCGCCACCTGCGAGCCAGAATATTATGGCCATGAGCAGGCCTTGTTCCTTGACCTGATGGAGGCCGGCCTGGTGTTCCGCAAGGAAAGCGAGGTCAATTGGGACCCGGTCGACTTGACCGTGCTGGCCAATGAACAGGTCATCGACGGCAAGGGCTGGCGATCGGGCGCCCCCGTCGAACGGCGCAAATTGTCGCAATGGTTCCTGCGCATCACCGACTTCGCTCAGGAGTTGCTCGACGGGCTTGGTACGCTCGACCAATGGCCCGACAAGGTCAGATTGATGCAGGAGAATTGGATCGGCCGCAGCAAGGGGCTCGAGTTCAGCTTCCGCCTGGCGGAAACTCCTCCGGGCGCGACCGGATCCGAAGTTGCGGTTTTCACCACTCGCCCCGACACGATTTTCGGTGCGAGCTTCGTTGCGATCTCGTCGGGTCACCCAATCGCCACCGCGCTGTCCGCCACGTCGCCCGACGCGCAGGCGTTTATCGAGCGTTGCCGCCAGGGTGGGACGACCGCCGCCGAGATCGAAACCGCCGAAAAACTGGGCTTCGACACCGGGCTTGAGGTGGTTCACCCGCTCGATCCGGCGCGACGCCTGCCGGTGTGGATCGCGAACTTCGTGCTGATGGACTATGGCACCGGCGCCTTGTTCGGGGTCCCGGCGCATGACGTCCGCGACTTCGAATTCGCGACCAAATATAATTTGCCGATCCGCCGCGTCGTCGCCGCCGAAACCTCGGGCGCGTCCGATCCCGTGGTTGAGGCCGAAACCGCTCACGGCGTGGCGGTAAACAGCGGCTTCCTCGACGGCATGCCCACTGCCCGGGCCAGCGCCGAAGTGATCAAGCGCGCCGAAACCGCCGGCTGGGGCGCGGGCAAGACTCAATACCGCCTGCGCGACTGGGGCGTATCGCGCCAGCGTTACTGGGGGACGCCGATCCCGGTCATCCACTGCGCCGCTTGTGGCCCGGTCGCCGTTCCGCGCGATCAATTGCCCGTCGTCCTGCCCGAGGATGTCAGCTTCGACGTCCCCGGCAACCCCCTCGACCGCCACCCGACGTGGAGCAAGGTCGATTGCCCGAACTGCGGCGGCGCGGCGCGGCGCGAGACCGACACGCTCGACACCTTCGTCGATTCGAGCTGGTATTTCATCCGCTTCGCCAGCCAGCCAGGCGACCAGCCGTTCGACCGCGCCGAGGCCGAGGCGTGGCTCCCGGTCGCGCAATATATCGGCGGGGTCGAGCATGCGATCCTCCATCTGCTCTACGCGCGTTTCTGGACCCGCGCGCTGCAGCGGCTCGGCAGGATCGCGATCGCCGAGCCGTTCAAGGGGCTGTTCACGCAAGGGATGGTGACTCACGAAACCTATCGCGCGGGCGACGGCAGCTGGCTCAGCC
>CAXSCF010000005.1:0-51809 GCA_964235815.1 uncultured Sphingomicrobium sp. | reverse complement strand
GACCCGGGGTCACCTACCTTCGAATCCTGCCATGAAAAGCTTGATCGACTTACCGCCGAGTCCTCAGTTTGGAATGCCGCCGATGCATTGAAGGCACAGTCAGGCTTCATTGAGCGCTTTCGTCGCCGTTGTGGACTATAACCCAAGGTGCGGTTGATGTACCGGGTTGATGAGACCGACGACATTTGCCACAGGCAAAGCATCAACACGGGGTTCGAAATGGCAGCGCGTTCTTTGGCGACGGTTTCAATTGGCCATGACGTTGCAAAGATTTTGGCGATTGGCCGCGAAGTGATCCATGTCGAGGGTCGCGCCTTGGTCGATCTTGCCCAGGGCCTGGACGAGTCTTTTGTCGCCGCGGTCGATATTCTTGTCGCGACCAAGCAGCGCGTGATTGTCAGCGGGATGGGCAAATCAGGCCATGTCGCGCGCAAGATCGCGGCGACGCTCGCCTCGACCGGCACGCCGGCGCTGTTCGTTCACCCGGCCGAGGCTGCGCATGGCGATCTCGGAATGATTACGCAGGGCGATTCGCTTCTGATCCTGTCGAACTCGGGTACGACCCCGGAACTGCGGGCGGTGGTCCAGCATGCAAAGCGCGTCGGATCGGCGATCATCGCAATGGCCTCTCAAGCCGCTTCTCCGCTAATGAAATCGGCCAATGTGCGGTTGCTCCTACCGGCGGCCCGCGAAGCATGCCCGGTCAACATCGCGCCAACCACCTCGACGACGCTGATGCTCGCGCTCGGCGACGCGCTCGCGGTGGCGACGATGCGGGTTCGCGGACTGACCCGCGAACGGCTCCAATTGCTCCATCCCGGCGGCGCGATCGGCGATCGGCTGCAACCGGTCGATATGATGATGCACGTCGGCGACAAATTGCCTTTGGTCAGCCACGATGCGCCGATGCTCGACGTCGTGCTCGAAATGAATTGCAAAAGCTTCGGGATCGCCGGCGTGGTCGCCGACGGCCAGCTGATCGGGGTGATCACCGACGGCGATTTGCGGCGCCACAGTGCCAATCTGCTCAGTTTGCTGGCGCGCGACGTGCTCACACCAGAGCCCAAGTTCGTCACCGAAGGGACGATGTGCGACGATGCGCTGGCGATGCTTCAGGAATATCGCATCACTGCCTTGTTCGTGACCGCCCATGACGCTCCCCAGCAACCGGTCGGACTCGTCCATATCCATGATTTTGCACGGTCGAGGAATGGCTGACCAGGGCACAAGCGACCTTCCCGCCCCGTGCATCATCATTCCCGCCCGCTTCGCTTCATCGCGCTTTCCGGGCAAGCCACTGGTTCGCTTGGCGGGGGCGCATGGCATTGAGCGAAGCCTGATCGAATGGAGCTGGCGCGCGGCCTGCGAAGTGCCCGGCATTGGCAGGGTCGCGGTCGCAACCGACGATGTTCGCATTGCCGATGAGGTTGTCCGGTTCGGGGGCGAGGCGATCATGACCCCGGCTGACTGCCGCAATGGTACCGAGCGGTGCGCAGCGGCGGTCGCGGAAATGGCCGGTGCTCCCGACCTGATCGTCAATTTCCAGGGCGATGCGCCGCTGACCCCGCCGCACATCGTCGCCGCGGTGATCAAGCGGATGCAGGACGAGCCCACGATCGAGGTGGCCACCCCCGCGCTGGGGTGTGGCGACGCGGCTTATCGCCACCTCGTCGACGACCGTGCAGCAGGACGCGTCGGCGGCACCACGATGGTCTTCGATCGCCGCCGCCAAGCGCATTATTTCTCCAAGAACGTCATTCCGTTCGTCCCGATCGACCATCCGTCCCCGGCGAGTGCGATCTACCTTCACCTTGGCATTTACGGCTATCGCCGCACCGCGCTGGCCGCCTATCTTGCCACGCCGCCGTCCCCCCTCGAGCTGCTCGAGGGTCTTGAGCAATTGCGTTTCCTCGATATGCGAGTTGCAGTCGGGGTGGTCGTGTGCGAACCGCCGGCGGGTTCGGTGATCGAACTCAACAATCCGACCGACGTCGCGCCGATCGAACGCGAATTACAGCGTCGAGGCGATCAGAAAGCAGCATGAAACTTCTTCTTGGCCATCCGATCAGCAGCGCGAAGCCGTTCCTAATTTCCGGCCCGTGCGTGATCGAAAGCGAGCAATTGTGCCTCGAGATCGGCGAACAGCTCGCCGCGATCGGCCGGCGCCTCGACATCTTGATCCTGTTCAAGGCGAGCTTCGACAAGGCCAATCGAACCTCGGGAAGTTCGTTTCGCGGGCTGGGGCTGGACGAGGGCCTGCGCGTGCTCGACAAGGTGCGCGCCGAAACCGGACTTCCGGTCCTGACCGACGTTCACTCCGTCGATCAGGTCCGCCCGGTGGCCGAGGTCGTCGACATGCTCCAGACCCCGGCCTTTCTTGCGCGCCAGACCGACCTGATCGAGGCGGTCGCGGCGAGCGGGCGTCCGGTGAACATCAAGAAAGCGCAGTTCATGGCGCCGGGCGACATGAAGCCGGTCATCGCCAAGGCGCGCGCCGCCGCCGAGCAGGCAGGGCGGGATCCCGATGCATTCACGGTTTGCGAGCGCGGAGTGTCGTTCGGCTATCAGAATCTGGTGGTCGACATGCGTTCGCTCGTGCAGCTGCGCGCGACCGATTGTCCGGTCGTGTTCGATGCCACGCACAGCGTCCAGCAGCCCGGCGCGCTTGGCGATCGATCGGGGGGGCAAGTCGAATTCGTGGCTCCGTTGGCGCGTGCCGCGGTTGCGGTAGGGGTCGACGGGCTGTTCATGGAGTGCCATCCGCGCCCCGCGCAAGCATTGTCCGATGGCCCCAATGCCGTCCCACTCGATCGGCTCGAATTGCTTTGCGCAAGCTTGCTCGCCATCGCCGAGCGCGGCGCCGGAGACACGTCAGTTCTTCATGTTCCTCAACGCCATCCCTGAAGCGCATTCGTCGATGGCCGCGAACGCAAAAAAGCCCGCTTTCTTGCTCATTCCGCCATTCCCCAAGCGGCGGGTGGGGCAGTTCACGCTCGTGCCGGACAGCGCGACAGCGATTGCGTTTCCCAAGGTCGTCGCGCTGCTCCGTGAGCAGCGCGTCGGGGGAGCATATTGGGCACGCCAGCCTGAATTGCCTGAGCGCTATGTCCTCGTGCGCTCGGTCGTCGGGCTGTCCCAGGTCGAAGGCATTGCGCAGGGCGATCCGCTGCTGTGGCTCGACGATCCCTTCGCCAAGACTTTGAACGCACCCGCCAACGTTCAGATCATGACCGGCGAGTGCGATCCGTGGCACATGCTCGGGGGGGCGAGCGCATTGGTGTGCCGTCACGACGATCCCCTGCATTTGATCGCAGCCATCCTCGGCGTCGCGACCTATTTCACCGACGCCGGCGGGGAGCGGCCATGGCGCAGCGATAGCGATCCCGAGCGTTTGCTCGCCGCCGAGATCGGCAATGCGGTGCTCTACGCCAGTCCATTCGGGGGAAGGCCGATGAACCTGGCCGAGGTGATCGAGCTTAGTGGCTTTTGGCGCAAGTTGATCGATTCGAACCGCGACCTCACCGGTGCCGTCGGTTTCGCCTTCTGGAAGCAGGCCAGCGTGCTGCCGTTGCTGTGGGGCGGAGGCGACTCCAGGAATTTTTTCCGAGCCGACGATCAAGCGCACAAGGGGTCGGTCGCGATCTGGCGCGCCAAGACGCCACCCGGGCTCATCACTAAACTCGAGCAGCGGGATGCGGCCCTGGTCGAAGTCGAGGACGGCTTTCTTCGTTCGAGCGGCCTGGGCGCCGACTGTGTTCCGCCGCTCTCGATCACAGTGGACCGCCTTGGCGCATATTTCGATCCCGGACAGCCCAGCGAGCTGGAAAACCTGCTGCAGGATGGCGTGTTCGACGCGCCGCTGATCGAACGAGCCAAGCGGCTGCGCGCCTCGATCGTTGCCTCGGGTTTGGGCAAATATCAGCGCGGGGGTGGAGCGACAGTCAGTCGCTTTCACTCAAGCCGCCGCCATCTCCTTGTCACCGGTCAAGTCGAGGATGATCGCTCGATCCTTACCGGCGGCGGCGGACTGGTCTCCAACTTCGAATTGTTGCGCCGCGTCAGGGAACGCGCACCCGACGCCTTCATAATCTACAAGCCGCATCCCGATGTCGTGGCGGGTCATCGCAAGGGCCACATCGATGAAGTTGCCTGTCGCCAGATCGCCGACAAAGTTGTATCCCAAGGTTCGATTTCCGCGCTGATCACGATGGTTGACGAGGTTCACGTCAACACCTCGCTGGCCGGCTTCGAGGCGCTGATGCGATATAAGGACGTGACGACCTACGGAATACCCTTTTACGCCGGCTGGGGCCTTACCCATGACCTTGGCGCCGTTCCCGCACGGCGAACGGCACGCCGCACGCTCGACGAACTGGTTGCCGCGACCCTCCTGCTTTATCCGCGCTACCTCGATCCGGTCAGCGGCCTTCCGGCGCCACCCGAAGTCGTGGTCGATCGATTGGGCAGGGCCGATGCGGCGGCGCCCCGATTGCTCGTCCGCGTCCGGCGGCTGCAGGGCCAGGTCAAACGCCACCTGACGCGCTGGCGCGTGTCATGAAGCCATTTCGTAAGCACCGCGCATTTCTGTTCCTGCAGGGCCCGCCCGGTCCCTTCTTCCGCCTCCTCGCGAAACAGATCGAGGCGATGGGCGGTACCGTGCACCGCATCAACTTGAGCGGAGGCGACCGGGTCGATTGGCCGCACGGCGCGATCGATTTCCGCGAGAGTTTCTCCGAATGGCCGGTGTTCTTCGATCGCTTCCTGCACGATCACGAAATCACCGACTTGCTGCTTTATGGCGATTGCCGACCCTATCATGTCGCGGCCCATGGCATCGCTTCACGGCGCGAAGTGCGCACCCATGTGCTCGAGGAAGGCTATCTGCGGCCCGACTGGATGACGCTCGAGCTCGAAGGGGTCAATGCGCGCTCGTCGCTCAGTCGCGACAAGACGTGGATCATGGCGGAAGCCGCGCATTTGCCGAGCCAGCCCGACCTGCCACCGATCACGGCGAGTTTCCGCCGTCGCTCGCGTGATTCCTATTGGTATTATCACCACGTCTTTCTGGGGCGGCTGCGCTATCCTCATTATCGCTCGCACCGGACGGGGTCACTCGTCGCCGAAGGCCTCGGCTGGCTGTGGAAATTCGGTCGTTCGGACACCCGGCGGCGCATCGCCGAAACGGTGATTGAGCATCTGCAGGGCGAGCCGACATTCGTCCTGCCGCTCCAGCTGTCAGGCGACTTTCAAATTCGCACCCACTCGTCGTTCGCGGACATGCAAAGCGCGGCTGCTTATGCGATCGCAAGCTTTGCGGCTCATGCCCCGAGCGATGCACATTTGCTGCTGAAAGCGCATCCGCTCGACTGCAGTTTCTTCAGTTGGCCAAAATTTGTCGAGCGCCAAGCGCGCCGCCACGATTTGCGCGGCCGATTGCACTTCGTCGACGGAGGCAATCTGGAGGAAATGGTCCGAGACGCGTGCGGACTGGTGTGCGTGAACAGCACTTCGGCCACCCTGGCGCTTTCGAACGGCACACCGGTGTGTACGCTGGGCGAGGCAATTTACAATTTCGACGGGCTGACCCACCAAGATCACCTTGACCTGTTTTGGGCCAATCCAACTGCGCCCGATGTGGGGCTCTATCCGGCGTTCAGACGCGTGCTGGTCGATCGCTGCCTGGTGCGCGGCGGACTCGCGAGCGAATCGGCCGTGGCCGAGCTGATCGACAACATGGTGCAAAAACTGAGCGGCCCCGCCGCCATTCATAGCGTTTCCAGCCAAGGATCGACCAATTTGAAGTGATCGTCCCACCGGGGCGCATGATAGGTTGCTAGCCGCCCGACCTGCGCGGCCCGACGATGACTTTCGGGTTGCGCATAATCGACGATCGCATTGTACCACGCCGGACCATCGAGCGGATCGATGAAGTCGGGAAGTTCGCGACCGATTTCATGAAATACAGGAAGGTCGCTGGCGATTACCGGGGCCCCGGCTGCAAGCGCCTCGATCAATGGCAGGCCGAAGCCTTCGACGAGCGTCGGAAAAAGCAAGGCGCGCGCATCGCGCAAATGCCGCTTGAGTTCGTCATCGCTGCAGCAGCCGATCTCGCGCACGGCGCCGCGCAA
Source organism: uncultured Sphingomicrobium sp. (assembly GCA_964235815.1). Lineage (GTDB taxonomy): Bacteria > Pseudomonadota > Alphaproteobacteria > Sphingomonadales > Sphingomonadaceae > Sphingomicrobium. Next base: position 45,681 of record CAXSCF010000005.1, on the reverse strand, counting down.
AAGCGCGCTTCGATCGAGCAGATCGAACACCTGCTCGCATTCCCAGCCGCGTTGGCCGATGATCAGCAGCCGCGGCGCCCCCTCGCCCATCTCGCGCACTAGCCGAGCCCAGATCTGGAGCATCAGGAGATGGTTCTTGCGCGCCTCGATGGTGCCTAGCATGACGAACGTCGCGGGCTCTTCCAGCGGTGAAGAAGCGCCCAGCCCGACATCGAGATCGGTTCCGAGCGCGGCGACGAGCAGGGGGGGGAGCGACAAGGCCTCCAGCGATGCGAAGGCGGCGAGGCTGTCGAGCGTGGCTTGGCTGTTGCCGACGATCCCGGTCGCGCTGGCGAGCATGTGGCGGATGCGCAGGGTGTGGCGTTCGGCCTCTCCCGCACGGCAATATTCGGGATGGGTGATCGGGATCAGGTCGTGCACCATGTACACTGGACGGACGTTGGCGGCGCGGCTCCAGGCGAGGTAGGCCGGATCGTGGAGCGCGGTGTGTCCGACGTTGAGATAGATCCGCCCGCGGCCGTCGCGGTGAGATGATCGGGTCAGCCCTTCGCGGGCGAGGAAGCGAATGAGATCACCGCGGATGGCGGGACGGTTGCCTTGCAGAAGATCGAACAGGCGGTCGGATCGAACAGGTTCGAGGATATGACGAAAACCGCGCCACTGGACCACCGCCTGGGCCGCGCCGCGATAGCGGTCGAGATAAGCGAGGCATACTCGATCGATGCCGGTCGGCAGCCGACCCGCCCAACGGCGCCAGATCAGGCGCGTGACGTCGAGCAAATAGGGCCGGTCGGGCGCCATTCGGCGACTTATTGCGCGCGGAGCGTGGTGGTGACCGACAAAGCGGGAATGACGGTCGAGGCGATCAGATTGGCAAAGCGCTGCAAGTCCGACGCGGACGAATTGGAGACGAAGATGACGTCGCCATTCTTCATCGCAAAGCTTTGTGCCGCGAACAGGGTTTCGGGCTGCTTCAAGTTGACCTGGAAAATCACTGGGACCGGCCCCTCGGGCGGGGTCAGCGGGGTATCGACCAGTCCGCGCAGTCGATCGGCGCTTTCCCAACGGAACAGGAACACACCCTTCGGGTCGGCGCGCTGGTCCTGCAGCCCGCCGATACGCCCGAGCGCCTGCGACAGGGTCAAGCCGACGCCTTCGAAGCGCACTTCCTCATTCTTGCCCGCGGCGCCGAGCACGACGAAGCTGTTGGGCTGATAGAGCGCAGTGACGATGTCATCGCGGCCAAGGACGATGTTCTGCCGCGAATCGCGCACCACCGCCTGTAACGGCATCGTCGCGGTGGTGGCGCCGCGCGTGACCTGGACGGTGATGCGATCGACCGGCTGGCGAGTTCCCCCAGCAAGCGAAATGACATCGAGCAGGCGCTCGCCGCGCGGCGAGAGCGGGAAACGGCCGGCCTTTTCGACCTCTCCCACCACCGACACGTTGGCGGTCGCATTGCGCGCGATGCGCACGATCACCTGGGGCTGGTTGGCCTTGGCGTGAAGCCGCGCGGTGATGGTCTGCTCGATCTGGCGAAGCGAGCGCCCGGCCGCTGGTACCTGACCGGCGAAGGGAATGGTGATCGAGCCCGAAGGCCCGACCACCAGTTCGGGAAAGGTTCCCGGCCGACTGGTCTGGATCGACGAGGCAATGCGCGTGTCGAAGGTCCCGCTGTTGAACAATAGCGACGGCGGCGCTTCCCAGATCGTCACTTCGAGCGCGTCGCCGACCCCGACGATCGTGCCGACCGGGCGAGCGTCGCCGATCGCGTCGGCGAAATCGGGCCCCGGAGCGATCAACGACAAACGCCGTGCGACTTCATTGGTCAGCGGAATGATCTTCATTCCGGGAATTTGGCGGTCGGACTTGAGGACCGCGCCGCGCGATGGACCAACTGCGGTCGACAGCGGACTGGACGCGCAGCCGCTGAGGAACGTGGCTGCGATCGCCACTGCGGCGCAGAACCGGCGGGGCCGCGCCAACCGGAGGACGCCCGCCGAAGCCGACGAAAAGGAGCTGATCAGGGTCATTTTGGAGCCATTTCACCTAGAGCATGCACGGCATGCGACATTGGCGCTGCACTTAGAGCCATAGCGCGCATCCAACAAGGCTTGCTCGTCACCGCTCGGCTCGCGAGTTGTGCTCGCGGCGGCCGAGCAGGTCGAGCATGCGACTGGAAATCAAGGGATTATGCGCCAGCAGCAACCCCGGCTTCATGCTCGAGGGGCGGTACGGACTGCCGTCGATACCGGTTGCAAGCCCACCAGCCTCGGTCAGCAGGAGCGCGCCTGGAGCATGATCCCAAATCAAGGTGCGCCAGTAAAGGATGAAGTCGCGCTCGCCGCGCGCGACAAGTGGATATTCGTGCCCGGCACAACGCGCGGTGGGATCGACCCGGCCCACCGCGGCGCGAACCGCTTCGACGCGATGTCGCTGTTCGGGCGGAACGAAGGCGGTGCTGACGATGCCGCGAAGCCGATCTGGCAGGAGGTCGTCATTCGAGGCGGTGACGCGCCGGCCCGCGATCCACGCGCCGCCGCCACGCCGCGCGACCGCCAGCGTGTCGCTGAGCGGGTCGAGGATCCACGATGCGATCGTCTGTCCTTCGCGAAGCAGCGCCACCATCATCGCGAAAGGCGCGCGGGCGGCGGCAAAATTGGCGGTCCCGTCGATCGGATCGATCACCCATATGTCGCCCTGATCGAGCCCGGCGAGCAGGGTCGGGTCGGAAGCACACGCCTCCTCGCCAACCACGCGCGCGGCGGGCAGGAGCGAAGCGAGCGCGGTGGCGATCATCTGTTCGGCTTCGCGGTCGGCAATCGTCACCGGATCGTCGATCGCCTTCATGTGCGTGTCGCCGGGACCAAGAGCGCCGAAACGCGGCATGACGACGCAAGCCGCGGTTTGTCGCAGCACGTCGCCGACCCTGTCGAGCATCGATTCACTGACCATAGTTGCGTTCCGATCGGGGCCTGCCGATTGACCGAGCATCGACCGACTTTCGTGCGGCGACGTCGCCGTGACAATAAGCGACGGTTCTGCTAGCGACAAACGCCGCCGGGGGTTGCGTCGGGGACGGGACCGATACTTCGTCGCATGGTCGAATGTCCGGGTTGGATCGATTCCGGTTTTCAAATCGAGCCGATCGCCAATAGGATATGGCGGACCATCCCGATTCGCCACACGAATAGTCGTTCAATCGGGTCTGGACTGTCTTGGCGAAATGATGTGCGAGCATTATCCTGCCTTTTCGTGTTTTTCCGTCGGGGTATGGGTTGCACCATGTCCGAGACCATCTTCTAGGTGAGGTTTATGCGTTTTTGTTTCGTCGGACACAAATTTCACAAGAAGACTCGATCAAGCATATTTTTTATCGACCTGCTCAAGACCTTGGGCGAGGTGGAAGAATTTTATTCTTCGCCGGACGAGAATGATTTGTCGGACGACCGGCTGATCAGCCATTTGTCTACTTCGACCTTTGATTGCTATATCTTTTTTCAGACAGAATATATTGCCGAGAAGCTGGTTCCCCTGGGACTTGGGCGCACTATCCTGGTGCCGATGTACGATGGCGCCGTCGGTCGATCGGCCCTTTTCTGGCGCCAGTTCGTCGATTGCGATTTCATCTCGTTTTCGCGAGCCCATCACGAGGATTTGCAGCGCTTCGGGCTGCGCACGGCCTATTTCCAATATTTTCCCGAGCCCGCGCCGCGCCCGGAGCTTGATTTCGAAGAACCGCTGTCCGCCTTTTTCTGGGAACGGCGCCCGGGACATGAGCCGACCCTGCAAACCGTCACCCGCCTTTGCAACCTGATCGGGATCCGCACGCTCCACCTTCACGCCGCGCCAGACATGGGGGAAGGTGCTGCCGGGCGACTGAACCGGCCCGAGGCGTTCACCATGGATGGCGTCAAGATCACCGCTTCGCGCTGGTTCGAGCATCGGTCGGAGTTCGATGCGGTGGTCGAGCGCGCCCATTTCGTGTTTGCGCCGCGCGCGCTGGAGGGGATCGGAATGTCGTTCCTCGAAGCGATGGCGCGCGGGCAAATCGTCGTGGCCCCGGACCAGCCGACGATGAACGAATATGTTCGACACCGCACGACGGGCATTCTGTATCAGTTCGGTGACCTCAACATCGATTTCAAGCCGACTGCGGCCACCTTGTCCCAGATCAGCCGCGCGGCGATCCTCAAGATAACCAGCGGCCACAAGCATTGGCAATTGGATCAGGAACGCCTCAAGAGCCTGCTGTCGAACGATGGCCGACGCTGGTCGACCAAGGATGTCTCGAGCCATTTCCGCAATGAAATCCGTCGCCGGGCTTCGACCAGGGCGCGCGAACAATGACGTTTCGCTCGCCCCGCTCGTCGAAATCCCCGGAGAAAGATTCCATGCGCCTCAGCATCGTCACCATCACCCTCAATTCCGTGCGCGACCTGCCGCTGACGATCGAAAGCGTCGCCGCGCAGGATTATAAGGATTTCGAATATATCATCGTCGATGGGCAGAGCTGGGACGGCAGCCATGACGTGTTTCGCCGCTATGCCAAGCAGATCGACCGAATCGTCGAGACCGAGGACGCCGGTGTCTATTCGGCGATGAATTTTGCGATCACGCAATGCCGCGGCGAGTATATCCTGTTCATGAACGCGGGCGACCTATTCTACTCGGCCGAGGCCTTGTCGAACGTGTTCCGCCAGATCGACGGACAACGACCGGACATCATTCACGGCGATCACGTCTACGTCGACAAGTCGCTCGAGCTGCACAAGCAGTCGGGGGATTTCGCAATCACGCGCGAAGCCCTGGCCAAGGGCGAATTGACCGGCAAGTGGATGAACAGTTTCCCGTGCCATCAGGCGACGCTGACCAAGCGCGCGCTGCTGACGCGGATGGGCGGATACGACACGCGGCTGGAGATTTGCGCCGATCATGATTTCCTGCTGCGCGCCTACGATGCCGGCGCGACGACCCAATATGTCGACGAGACGATCGCGCATTATTTCGGCGGCGGGCTGTCGGCGCAGCGCAGCGAACGCTGTCAGCTGGAATGGATCAGGACGTATCGCAAGCGTTCGCTGTTTCCGCAAAAAGTCGATCAGTTTCTCGGCGCGCATCACTTCGTCGCCTTCGATTCGCAGTCCGAGCAAACCGGCGCCAAGCTGAGCGGCTTCTATCCCCTCGAGGGACCCGCGCCCGAGTTCGATCTCCATTCCACCTTTGCGTGGTGCGCGGGGGAAGGATTTTCGATCGTCTCGCCGCTTCAGGGGGACAGCATCAGCCTGAACCTTGTGGGAAGGAACACCCTGAAGGGACAAGTGCTCACCCTGACGAGCGGGGGCGAAACAATCGGCGAAATCGATATTCCGACGGGAGACTTCGCGGTCGAAATTCTCTTCGCCGACCCGCTTCCGCCGCAATCGACCATCGAGCTCTTCCCGACCCGCGCCGGCCATGTCTCGAACGACGCGCGCTTCGTGTCGGTCCTGCTCACCGCGTTTCATTTCAACGCGATGATATCGTTCGACGAAACGCCGTTGCGGCTGGGGCATGAATATTCGTTCGGGCTCCGCAATGCCGACGCGGTCGCGCCGCTGCTGCGCGGGGGATGGTCATCGTTCGAGCCGGTCGCAATCTGGTCGATCGGATCGCGTTCGCACATGGTCTTGCCGGTTGCCGACGAGGCCGACGAACTGGCGATCGTGATGAGCGGCAATCCGTTCGTGACGGACGAGGCGCGGCACGTGACGATCCTGATCAATGGCGAAGAGGCCGTGAAGGCGCTCGCCTTGTCCCCGACGCCGAGCGAGTGCGTCGTGCCCTTGGCGGGCAGCGGATGGCGATCGCCCGGGACCAATTACGTGACCTTCATTCCAGGAGAAACGGCGGGCGGGCCCAGCGATCCGCGCAAGATGGGGATCAATCTGGCGAGCCTCACGCTGCGCTGAGCCAGGCCGCGCGGACTATCGGGCCTCGACGGGGCCCGACCAGTGCGGCGCGTGGCGATCACGCTCCGACAGCAGGTCTTCGCGAAGCGGGCCTTCGAACGACACAGCGAGGCGGTCCGACACCAGCCTGATCGCGCCGCGCCGCGCCACATCGACCGGGCGCGACAGCTTGAGCAGGAAGCGCGTGTCGTCTTCGAGCGCGAGGAAGCCGTGGGCGCAGGTGGCGGGGGTGAACAGCGAGCGGGACGCCGAACTAAGCACGATCGAGTGCACCCTGGCGATGGCGCTGTCCTGGTCGAGCGCGAGCCACAGGAATTGCGCGCGGCCGGCGAGCACGGTCACCAGCTTGGCCTGCGCGAAGGCCCCGTGTTGATAATGCAGCCCGCGCGCGCACCCCGCCGCAAAGGTGGTCACCAGATTTTCCTGGGCGAGCGTGAAGTCGGTGGGAGCGCCGGGAGGCGCATCGAGCATGTCGAACGTCTCAGCGCTGGCTCCGCGCCCGTCGGCGAAGCGCTTGCCCTCGAACAGCCAGCCGCCGGCGGGGAGGGGGCGCCAGCCCGGCACGCCGGCGTCGGGCGCGGCGATCAATGGTCGACGTTCTCGACGAACCATCGGTAGGTGCTGGCGAGCCCTTCGCGCAGCGGAACCCGGGGATGCCAACCGCGGGCACGCAACTTGGCGGCCGACATCAGCTTGCGCGGGGTGCCGTCGGGCTTGGTCAAGTCATGGCGCAGATCGCCCTTGAGCCCGACCACGTCCATCACCAGCCGCGCGACGTCGGCGATGGGCAGGTCCTCGCCACTGCCGATGTTGATATGCTCATAGTCTTCGTAGGTGCGCAGGACGAACACCGCCGCATCGGCGAGATCGTCGACATGGAGGAATTCACGAAGCGGCTTGCCCGTGCCCCAAATCTCGATGCCCTCCTCGCCATTGGCCTTGGCGCGGTGCGCCTTGCGCATCAAGGCGGGGATGACGTGCGAACTGTTGAGGTCGAAATTGTCCCCCGGGCCGTAGAGGTTGGTCGGCATCGCCGAGACGAAGCGCGCGCCATATTGCTTCATATAGGCCTGGCACAGCTTGATCCCGGCGATCTTCGCGATCGCATACCATTCGTTGGTCGGCTCGAGCGGACCGGTCAGCAGGGCATCCTCGGTGATCGGCTGGGGCGCCATCCGGGGGTAGATGCACGACGAGCCGAGGAACAGCAGCTTCTCGACGCCGACCTCGAACGAGGTGCGGATGATATTATTCTGGATCGCGAGGTTGTCGTAGAGAAAGTCGACCGGAAGCGAATCATTGGCGAGGATCCCGCCGACCTTCGCCGCGGCGACGACGACGACCTCGGGACGGTGATCGCGCATCCATTCGTTGACCTGAGCGGGATCGGTCAGGTCGCATTGCTTCCGATCGACGCTGATCCGTTCGCAATCCTCGGTCGCCAGGCGACGCATGATGGCCGACCCGACCATTCCATTGTGGCCCGCGACCCAGACCCGCTTCCCGTCGATCACAATATTTCTTTCTGCTGATTGAGCGCCAGGCCGAACGTTCGACCCGCGGCTGTCTACAGGCGCAAGACCAAGCGAGTAAAGTCGCGCCTGGACCATTTCGCGTCCGCCGCTCGGACGATCGCGAGCGGCACGTGCGTTGCGAAATGGGGGACGGGGGTCGCTTCCGCTCGAGGCCGGCTGACCCTTGTCGGGTGAAAGATGCGGCCGTAGACGATCGATTATATCGTCGTTGATGGGACCAAGATGACCCCGACCAATTGGTTTGACCTTCCGCAACAGCAGCAGCTTCGAGACGAGATCAAGGCGACGCGCCGCCATTGGCTGGTGACCGGCGCGGCGGGATTCATTGGCTCCAATCTTGTCGAATCGCTTCTCCTGCTCGACCAATCGGTGACCGGCTTCGACAATTTCTCGACCGGGCATCGACACAATCTCGACCAGGTTGAACGAAGGGTCGGCTCGGGCTGGTCGAACTTCCGGATGGTAGAAGGCGATATTCGCGATCGCGACGCCTGCGCATCGGCCGTCGATGCGGTCGATTTCATCCTCCATCAGGCGGCGCTGGGGTCGGTCGGCGTGTCGATCGAGGACCCCGCGACAAGCCATGACGTCAATGTCACCGGCTTCGTCAACATGATCGAGGCGGCGCGGCGAAACGGCTGCCGGAAATTCGTCTATGCGGCATCGAGCTCGACATATGGCGACAAAGTGAGCTTGCCACAGGTCGAGGAACAGATCGGCAATCCGCTGTCGCCCTATGCGGCGACCAAGCTGATCAATGAAATCTATGCGGACGTCTATGCCCGCGTCTACGGATTGTCGTCGGTCGGGCTGCGCTATTTCAACGTCTTCGGACCGCGCCAGGACCCCGAAGGGGCCTATGCCGCGGTCATCCCGGCGTGGATCGACAAGATGATTTCGAACGAGACGGTGACCATCAATGGGGACGGATCGACAAGCCGCGATTTCTGTTACGTCGACAATGCGGTCCAGGCGATCCTCAGAGCCGCCGTGACCGGCACGGAGGCGGGAAGCGCGATCTACAATGTCGCGGTGGGCGAACAGACCAGCCTCAACCGCTTATTCGGGATTTTGAAGGACGAGCTGGCCGGGCGGCAAATCCACTACGCCCGCGAACCGGTCCATGAGCGCTTTCGCGTCGGCGACATTCTTCATTCGGTCGCATCGATCGACAAGGCAAAGCGCGCGCTGGCCTATGACCCGACCCATTCCTTGGCGGACGGCCTGGCCGCGGCGATGCCGTGGTACACCCAGGAACGAGCGATCTTCACGCCAGACGACTAGCCGTTCGAGGCCATGCGCGTCGCGATCGGCGTTTGGCCAAAAAGGCGGACTATCCGGGCGACCAAGGCAAATTTGCGGGCTTCATCAACGCGCGCTTCGTTGTCGCGGGCTGCGCTCTGCCTTTGCAATGCAGTGATGCCGTGTCTTTGGACGCGAGAAGGCGTCCGCTCGGCGCGCCATCCTGACGGCCATCAACCTTGAGCGGAAAGATGAATCAAATCCGCTGCCCGCGCCGCCGAGCTGGACCGCACATTGCCAAAGTGTTTAAATTCCGTTAACACAAAAACGAATCGGGGATATTTCCGAAGCTCAGGAAATTTTTACTCCAGCGAGAAAGGGACGGTCATGGTTTCAACCGCACGTAAACTTGCATTCGCCGCCGCACTATGCACGGCCAGCCTGGCCGCCACCCCGGCGTTCGCCACCATAGAGATGGTCGACGCCAGCTCCATCCAAGGTGCTGTCGTCCTGTTTAACAACGGAACGCAGACGGGCACGACGGTGACTGGGCATACGCAGAATGGCACCCTGGTCAATTTCAACGGAAGCACGACGGCGTCGAACGTCATCAGTGCGAACGGCGGACAGGCTCAGGTCGAGGGTGATCTCAACAACCTCACCAATAATCCGAACGACACCTTTGCGCTGCGGACGCTGAACTTCGCCCTCGCGTCGGGCACCTTTACCAATCTCGAGTTCAACTTGTTTGGTGCGTCAAACGGCGCGCTGGCATTCTTTTCCGCTCTCGACAATGAGGGTCAATCGTTCACGTTCAACAGCGCCGGCTATGCCTTGGGCAACGGATCGAACATGTTCGGTTTCCGCGGAATCGACGGTCAGAGCATTGCCAGCTTCTCGATTTCGATCGGCTCCTCGAACAACACGACCGGCACGATCAACGACGTCCGTCAGATTCGCCTCGACCAAGTCGCGGCCGTTGGATCGGTTCCGGAACCCGCCACCTGGGCGATGATGCTGTTCGGCTTTGGCGCGATCGGCGTCGGAATGCGCCGTCGTCGGCGCACAGGACAAGCGCTTCTGCAAGTGGCCTGAGCCAATCGACGATCGAAAGAAAGGCGCGGGAAACCGCGCCTTTTTTTTCGTCTGCTGAACGAGCTGATGGGCGCCGATGAGGTGAGACCAGGCTTAGCTGCACCGCATTCGTCCCAGTCTGATTTCGCGGAAGCTGCTCGCCGAGCTATTTCGGAAAACGAAGTCGTCAGCAAGACGCGCAGTGGTCGGCCCTGACCTGCCTCAAAGCAAGCGATCTTACCCAGCGGAGCAGGATGTCCGCATCGGCGGTCGTCGCGCCATCAGCAGCTGGGCCTGGCTGTCCCGATGTTGAGATTATTGGCGCCGAGCGCCTTCACCTGACGACTATTGCCCGCACTGCAGGGTTCAGTGACTGGTGCTTTCGCTTTCGCCGAAGGGGTCGGGTCGCCCACGATCAAGGTGCCGCGCGACAGGTCGGCGGCAATCGGCGCATTGGCGGCCATCGGGGCCTTGGGGCTGGGGTCGATCGCCTCGATGCGATCTTCCTCCAATTTGGGCAGTCCGGGAATGGGCAGGCTCGTCGACGTTGCCCCGAACACATCGAGACTCTGCTCGACGACCCCGGCCGAGACCAATGGAGGCGCCGGTTCCTGCGCAGCATAGCGCTGACTAAATCCGCGGGCAGAACCACCCGCGCCGCGCAGGCGGTAAAAGATATGGCGTCCGATGACCGCCACCTTGTCGAGCGAATCCGCCCAGTAAGGGACGACGTAATCGGCATGATAATGGGTGGCGTGCCCGACCGGGGCGAACACCGAGCCGGCGAGCGCATCGGTCGCGATCTTGCGCGATCGGGCCCACAGATAGGCCTGCGGGATGCGGGCCAGAGAGCCGTCGCAGGTAAAGGTGAACTGGCAGCCGGTGACGCGTTCCGAACCCTGATAGACCACCCCGCAGACCGAATTGGGGTAGCCCGGGTGGCGCATGCGATTGAGCACGATCTGGGCGACGGCGCGGCCGCCGTCCACGCCTTCGGAGGCTGCCTCATAATAGATCGCCTGGCTGAGACAGTCGATCGCGCGAAACTTGGTCGGATTGTCGGCCTTGATCGCGAAGCGCGCCGACGCGGTATCCGGGCGCAGCAGCACTGGCCGTTCAAGATTGACGGTCTTGGCCTGTTCGGGCGTGAGAGGGCGAAGGGCGTCGGGCGCGGGCAAAATGAGAGCGGCGGCACCGTTTTGCTGGTCCCGATCGACAGTCTTGGCGGCGGCCTTGGGCTTTGATTTCGTCCCGTCCCCCACATTGCCGATCAGCATCGTGGCGATCGCGGCGGCGGTCAGGATAAGGGCCATGACGCCAAGGACAATCGCCTTGGACATCCGGGTCCGGCTTGGCGGCTTGATATGGTCGTGAACGCCAATTTCGAGGTGCCGCGCACCGGCGTAAGGATGATGCTCGTTCATCGCGGCGCACCGCCGCGCCGATATCGCGCCGCAAGAAGGAAGATCCGTGGTCCTTCGACCAGATAGCGTCGTGCCAGTCGGCGCGGCTCCGCGACCAGGCGATGCGCCCATTCGAGACTGAGTTTTCGGACCCATTGCGGTGCGCGGCGCCGTCGGCCGGTGATAAAATCGAGCGAGACCCCGATGCACAACGCCGTTCCGGTCGCGCTCGGAATGCGCCGCACGGCCGCGGCGACCATCTCCTGCTGCGGCGATCCCACCGCGAGCATGGTGAATCGCGCGCCGGTCGATGCAATGAAGCGCGCCGCCTCGGCGATCGCGGCCGGTTCATGGCGCATTCCCATCGGCGGCGCGTGGTGGGCGAAGGCGATGTGCGGAAAGCGCGCCGCCAGATCGTCGATCAGCGTCGCATCGCCGCCGACGATGGCGATGCGGTCGCCGGGCTGGACGACGTCGCGCATCAGATGCTCGGTCAAGTCGCTGCCCGGGACAACCGGAAGGTCGATTCCGTGCAGCCGCGCTATCAGGCTCAGAACGCGGCTGTCGCACACGCACAGGTCGGCGGTCGAATAAAGGTCGAGGAGCGACGATCGGTCGGTGGCCTGGCTCAATCGAACCACATGATCGACGTTCGGCGTAACGACATAGGCAAAGGCAGAGCCCGCCGCGACCCCGCGCAGCCGAGCGAGGACATCGTTCAGGTTGATCCGATCGAAATCGACACCCAGGAAATCGACGCGGTCAATATGCATTTTCGTCCATGAAGACGGCGCGGACCGTCAGCAGCAGGATCCACAGATCCAGTCCGACCGACCATTGGTCGATATAGTGTTGATCAAGCTCGACTCGCCGCTTGGCCCGCTCGAGCGTCCGGATCTCGCCGCGCACACCCTTGACCTGGGCGAGGCCGGTAATCCCCGGCTTGACCCGATGGCGGCCGGCATAGCCCTTGACCGCTTCCTGATAATAAAGCGCGCCGACCCGCATGTGGGTCGCATGGGGGCGGGGTCCGACCAGCGACATGTCGCCCTTGATGACGTTGAGCAGCTGCGGCAGTTCGTCGAGGCTGAACTTGCGGATGATTCGTCCGAACGGGGTCACCCTTTGGTCGTCCTTGGTCGTCGTCTGGTGGCCCTGCAAATCGGCGTGGTCGATATACATCGAGCGGAATTTGAGGACGCGGATCACCTCATTGTTGAAGCCCACCCGCGGCTGGACGAAGAGGATCGGACCCGGACTGGTCAGGCGAACCAGCAAGGCGGTGACGAGGATGAAGGGCGACAGCAACAGCACGGCGATCGAGCCGAGCACGATGTCCTCGGCCCGCTTGGCCAGTCCGCTGACGTCCTGCAGGGGACGCTGCCACAGCGTCAGGACGGGAAGCGAGCCCATCAGGCGCACACGGTAATTGGGGGCGAGATCGATCGCCTGGTTTGGAATGACCGAAATATCGACGCACACCGAACTGAGGCGGTACATGATTTCCTGGAGGCGTTCGGGCGGCAGGCCCCGCACGCTGATCATGACCTGGTCGATCTCGCCGCGCCGGGCCATGTCGGCCAGCTCGTCGCTCCCGCCGAGATAGGGCAGCGAATCGATCAGCTCGAGCTTCGGGCGGTCGTCGGCGACCCCGACGAAGCTCAAATGGGTGAGCCCGCTCGCGCCCATCACGCGGCGGATGCCGGCAATGGAATCGGGGTCGGCGCCGTAGAATGCGATGCGCTGGCCAATCACCCCGCGAGCCGCGAGACGATTGAGCAGGCGGCGAAAGAGCGGCTTGGAGCCGGCCAGCACGACCACCGTCGACAGGATGTAGAGCGTGCTGAGCCCCCGCGAAAAATGCTCGACCATGCCCGACAAAAAGACGAGCGCGGTCGCGACCAGACCGCTGAGCAGGACGTCGAACATCGCGCTGTCGGTGCGTTCGTAGATCGAGAACAGGTTCTGCAGATAGGTGTCTTTCGACACGCGCAGCAGGATGAAGGCCGCGACCATCGCGGTCCCGGCGAACAAGTGAACCGACGGGTCGAGCCGGCTCCCGATCAGCCCTTGATAGACCAGCAGAGCGATGGGCACGGCGACGGCGCAACTGAGCATGTCGCGAAGGAACAGAAGGGGCCCGACGATATTGGACGTGAAGCGGACGCGCTGCGGCTGCGCGCTCGACGCGCCAGCCAGCGGCCAATCGCCTGGATCGATTTCAGCCATGCCCCCGCGGCCGACCGGTTCATGCGGCATATTCATCCAAAGCTCCGTGACATCACGACATCACGCTGATCGTCAAACTCTTCGGCAAGTCGTTTGGCCCCAGCGGATCCTTCCGCCTTTTGAACGACAGACCTTAGAGCTTCGTAAATCTGGCGATTGGCCGGAATGTCGTGAAATGCGTCCCACAAGGTGCGGTTGGCGTCGTCGCGCCGACCCGCAGCGGCGTAGATCCTGCTCAGCAGAAGCCGCGCCGGGACCGAGTCTCGACTGGCGGACACCAGCCTCATGGCGTCCTCGATCGCTTGCTTGTGCTGGCCCGCCTTGCTCAGCGCCTCGGCGCGTCCGCGAAGCGCATCGGCGTTGTTCGAATCGAGCGCCAGCACCGCGGCAAGACGCTGTAAGCCGGCGGGGTCGCGGGCGGCGCGCATCAGCGCGGTGCCGAACAGGGCATTGGCGGTGACGTTCGAGGGCGTGACGGGCCGGGTCGCCAGATCGCGGGTCAACGGCAAGGCGAGCGCGGGCTGATCGCCGAACGTCAGGAAGCGCGCCACGGCGAGCCGCCTCTCCCCGTCGATGCCAGCGGCGATCGCGGCGGCGCGTCCGACGACGATCGCCTGATCGCCGGTCATATCCCAAAGGGCGAGCAGACGCTCGACCTGCTGCGGGTTGGCATCGGCCAAAAGCTTGACCGTCTCGGCCAGCGCATCCTGCTTCTGGCCGGCGCGAAGCTGATCCTCGACCAAGCGGAGGGCGAGGTCCTTCTGACTGGGTTGCCAATGGATCAGGCTGCGCGCGGTCGCGGCTGCCTCCGGCCATTCATCACGGCGCTCATAGATATCGAGCAAAGCGGACAGGCCTTGCTCGTCGGAGGGCTGAAGACGGACCTGGTCGCGGAGCAATGCAATCGCGTCGTCCGGCTTGTTCGACTGGAGCAGGATGCGCGCGCGGAGGACTTTCGCGCTCGGCTCATAGGGGGCCGCCGCCAGCAATTTCGCGACCTGCTCATTGGCCCCTGCAAGGTCGTTCCGTCGCAGCGCGACGTAGCCGTAGGTCAGCGGCACAGCCGGATCGTCCGGTGCGACCAGCTCGAGCTCATGGGCATGCTCTTCCGCGCGCGCCAGATTGCCGGAGCGGAGCGCGAGCTGAGTGAGCAAGGTGAGGATTTGAGGATTGGCACGATCGAGCTCATGCGCCCGCACGAACGCGCCATAGGATCCGCCGAAATCGGCCAGAGCGAGCTGCGTCTTGCCGAGTTCGACCCAATATTGAGAAACGCTGTCGTCCTCGGCGACCAGCTTGATCAGAGCGCGGCGAGCCGCGAGAAGATCGCCCGTGGCCATTGCAGCCTGATATTGGTCAAAGGCTCCGCGGGCGAGTTCGTCGTTCGACTGACAGCCGCCGAGCAAGAACGCTGAACCAAGGGCCGAAAGCAAAAATGCACGGAAAGGCGTCCTGAAATTCATTGTTTGGATACCTTAGGGCTTTAAGTTAACAGTGACTAGAAGCTTCAATCCGCAGTGCCGTTTTAGCACGACATGGGATCCGAGGGGCTGCAGGAGTTTTTGCGTGAAACGACTTATCTTGATGTGCCTGACGCTTGCCGCCGCACTGGGCGGTTTGGTTCCTTCTGCTTCGGCCCAGACGGCCGCGCAGTCGTCGCCCGGTGTCGCCTATCGGATCAATCCCGGTGACGAACTCGACATCCTGGTTTGGGGCGAGGAGCGTCTGCAAAGAAGCGTTCGGGTGTTGCCCGATGGGACGTTCGCCTTCCCCTTGGTTGGACAAGTGGTCGCGTCGGGCCGCCTTCCGTCGGAACTGGAACGGCTGATCACGACCGGGCTCCAACCGCAATATAAGGGCCAGGTTCCGCAAGTTACCGTGTCGGTCAAGAATCCCTCCGGGTTTCAATTTTCTGTGATCGGCAAGGTCAAGGGTCCCGGCACCTTTACACCGGGCCGTTACGTCAATGCCCTCGAAGCGCTCAGCATTGCCGGCGGGCCGACCGAGTTCGCCGATGTCGGAAGCATCCGGATCATTCGCAAATATGGTGACAATCTGCAGACGATCAACGTTCGGCTGGCGGCGGCCCTGAAGGGCAGCAGCGGAAGCCTGAGCGCAGCGGAAAATCCGCAAATCGTCAGCGGCGATACGGTGGTGGTACCGTGAGCCCGATCAAATTCATCCGATGCCTGATGGGGGTCGCGATCGGTTGCCTGCCCGCCACGGCATTGGCCCAGGCACGCACCGAATCCTACGTCGATCTCCAGGGAGGCCTTGGCTATTCGACCAATCCGCTGCTCGTCCTGGGTGACAATACAGGCAGTGCCTTTGCCCGTGTCTCGGCGTTCGGTTTTTGGGGGCGTACGACCCAGCGCAGTTCGACGAGCCTTTCGGCCTACGTCGAAAATTCGACCTATTTCCAACGTTATTCCAACAAGCAGATTTTCAGTCTCGCCGCTCGCACCGAACGGGCAGTCAACGAGCGAATCCGGGTTTTTGGGGATTTGGGATTCAGCGGCGACTTCGGCGGGATGCTCAGTTCGCGGCTCTATGGGGTGCCATCGACGCCGGTCATTCCCGATCCGACCATTCCCGCAAGCTTCGTGGTCGCCGACCCCGATTTGTATAATCTTTCCAGCCGGCAATACCGGATTTCGGGTCAGGTCGGAGCATCCGCCGCTTTGTCGGCGCGCGATTCGGTCACCGCGGCCGTCGGAGCGCAGCGTGTATTGACGGGAGGCAATGGCAACAGCCTCGATTTCAACACCTTTGATGGATCGGTCGGGTACGAGCGCATCCTCAATGAACGCCTGACCGTCGGCGCTCGCGTGGTGGCGCAATATACCGACTATTCGAACGGCAGTTCGGTGACGACGATCGGACCCCAGGCGACGGTGCGCGCGCAGTTGAGCGAGCAATGGGAAGCCTCGGTCGCGGCCGGCTTCGTTCGTACCAAACAACATCTTGCCGATGGATTTGATGACCAATCCACGATTGATCTTGCGCTTGATGGATCATTGTGTCGCAACGCCGAGTTCGAGCGCATCTGTGCCCGCGTCGCGCGCCGTTCCCAGGCCAGCGTTGTCGGCGGTTCGTCGACCGACACTTCGGCCGGACTGGACTATTATCGACGGCTCAGCGACCGTGACACCGTCCAAGTCACGACGTCCTGGGTCCGGGCGAGTGGGCTGCGCACGGCCTTTGTCGATCAAAGCTCTCAATTCTTAACGGCGTCGGCTTCCTACGATCGTAAACTCAATGATCGCCTGGCCGCCGGGGCCAATGTCGCCGCTCGCCGCCTGACCCGCATCGGGCCCGATCCCAAATCCGACATCGGCGGATCGGTCTTCGTTCGCTATCGACTTGGAAAGATTCGCTAGTGCGTGACGTCGACGCTTCGGAAGGCAATTCCGGATGGTTTTTCAATCACCTCCCCTCTATTCTGTGGCAGCGCCGCGGGGCGGTGATCTGGCCGTTCGTGACGATTTCGCTGGCCGCGGCCATCGCGGCTTACGCCTTGCCGACCCAATATCGTTCGACCGCCAGCCTGCTCGTGCAGTCGCAGGAATTGCCCAGTTCGCTGGTCGAGGCGCCGGCATCGGGCGCGATCGAGCAACGCATCGCCCGGATTCGCGAACGCGTGCTCAGCCGCGGCGACCTCATCCAGCTGATCGAGCAATTCAATTTGTATCCAAGCCAGCGCCGATCGCAGCCGCTGTCCAAAGTCGTCGAAAACATGCGCGATGCGACGACGGTGGGCGCGTTGGCGAACGACCTTGGCGCGCAGTCCGGAACGCCCGACACGATCGCGATCGACATGAGTTTCGATTATTCCGATCCGGCGCAGGCGCAGGCCGTGCTGCAAAGCTTCGTCAACAGCTTCCTGACGATGGATACCGAGGACGTGTCCGAGCAGGCCCGCCTGAGCGTTCGATTCCTTGAGGACCAAGCGACCAAAATCGGCTCGCAGGTCTCCGCGATCGAAAACCAGCTGACTGTGCTCAAGGCGCGCAATGGCGCCGCTTTGGCAAGCAGCGGGGCGGCGCCGGCGATGATCGACACGGGCAGCTACTCGGCGCAGATCATCAGCCTCGAGAATCAGAATCGGCAATTGCTCGCCCAGGCCAGCCGTCCGACGATGAAAGATCCGCAACTCGCCGCTGCCGAAGCGGGGCTCGCGGCGGCGCAGGCGACGTACAGCGACAGCCATCCCGATGTCCGGGCCGCTCGCGAACGCCTGGCGGTGGTGCAACAGCTAAGCCGCAATCGCCCTGTATTCGACGACAGCGCGATCGTCCGCAGCCAGATCGCCGCCAACAATTCTGCGATCGCTTCGATCGATCAGGCGCGTTCGGTGGCAATGGCAAGGGGGCAGGCGTCGATGGCGGGTTCGGCCCGCGCCCCGGCGATTCTCGAGCAAGCGATGCAGCTCGAAAGCCAGGTTTCTGGCCTGCGAGATCAATATAAGTCCGTTGCCGAGGATTTGCTGAAAGCCCAGAACCGGGCACGACTGACCAACGAGCAACGCGCCGAGCGGCTGTCCCTGGTCGAGCCGCCCAACCTGCCAGATCGTCCTTATTCGCCCAATCGACTGTTGTTGATTTCAGGCGGCGCGATATTCGGGTTGCTGTTCGGGCTCGTGCTGGCGCTTGCGATGGAATTTCTGCGCCGGCCGCTGCGAAGTCCGTCTCAGATCGAAGCGCTGGGGCTTCCCGTCTTGGGGGTTGTCCCGTTGCTCGGCGAGGAACGCCGGGCCAAATGGTTTTCCTGGTTCAAGAAAAAGCGGTCGAAATTTGCGTGACCGTTCGTCCTGAGACGCGAACCGACGATCAATACTTTTAGGCGTGTGCGATGACCATGAATGACGCATTGGAACGACCGACCGAGTTTGCATGGAGCCCCGAGCAGGCGCTGGCTGGCGGGATCTATGGGTTCGACAGCATCGATCCGCGATCCCGCAGCTTCAATCTGATTCGTGGCCGCTTGCTGGAGCTCAAACGCAGCCGCGGTTTCCGAATGGTCGGGGTGGTCTCGGCAACGCCCAATGTCGGCAAGTCGTTCGTGGCGGCCAACATCGGCGCCAGCCTGAGCCGCGACCCGCAAACCAGGACCTTTGTCGTCGATCTCGATCTTCGGCGTGGATCGCTGAGCGCCCAGTTCGGAATCGATCCGGCGCGCGGATTAAGCGACTATCTGCAGGGCGACGAAGCCCTCGAAACCTGTCGCCTCGAGGGGCAGAATCTCACGATCGTGCCGACGCGGGGCGGGATGGTCCATTCGGCGGAATTGCTCGCGGGAAGCCGGGCGAAGGCGCTGTTCCAGGCGATGCGCGAGAGCGACCAGGCCAATATGTTCATTTGCGATCTGCCGCCGGTCTTCGCTAATGACGACGCGCTTGCGACGATCGCCAACCTCGATGGCTACATTCTGGTTGCCGAAGAAGGCAAGACGACCGAACGCGAGATTCGCGACTCGATCGACGCCCTTGGCCGCGAGCGCCTTGCCGGGGTCACGCTCAACAAATTTCGCGGCGGCGTGATGAGCGACGGCTATGGCGTCGATAGCTATTATGCGAGCGGTTACGGCCGCGACAATGAGCGCAAGGGCTAGCGAAGCGCCGCCCGGGCGTCAGTTGTCACGGCGAACCAACCTCACTTCGCGGGCGCGAAGCCCTGCTTATATTCGATCTTCGCCGCTTTGCGCAGCGCCTTGAGACGATTCTCCAGTGCCTGGGTTCCGGTCCGGCGACGAAGGATGTTGACGGCTTCGGTCCGAGCGGCGGGCCCAACGAGCGGAGCAGGCTCACGCGCGGTGATCGAACTCGCGATCGAGCGCCCGGCACTGGGGACGATGAACGGCTCACCCGGCGCGAGGCTCGCCAATCGGGGAAACATTTCTGTCGGAACCAGGCTCGTATTGAGCTGATTGCGGCCCCGCTGGAACGGGATTCCACTTTCGTTCAGCACGCTTGCGATTTGGTCCAGCGTCTTGGTCTGGACAATTTTGCGTTGCACCGCCGGATCGCTCGGGGTCGGATATTGCAGTTGCTCGAGGCTCCAGATCTCGCGCTTGGCGAAGGCTTGCGGTTGCTGCGCCTGGAGAGCGGCGATTTCGCTTGCCGAGGGCAGCTTGCCGACGTCCATCTGGCGGCTGGCGAGCATGCCGATCAACAGTTCCTCGGTCACTCGACGCTGACGGCTGATGAATTCCGGCGAGCGGTCGAGCCCGTCGGCCTTGGCCTGAGTGGCCAACAGCCGGCGATCGATCAATCCCTGCAAGGCACGCGAGGTCGCCAATTTCTTGTCAACGTCGCGCGGCAGGTTGAGGCCGGCGAATTCGGCGTTCAACTCGGAGGCCGTGATTTCCTCATTATTGACGACCGCGACGGTCTGGCCCTCGGCCTTCTTGTTGCAGGCAGACGTCGCCAGAATGAGAAGAATTCCGCACAGGATACGCATTCGGGCCAACTCCATGATCGATCTCAATTCATTATTTATGCCGCGGGGATAGCATCGATAACGAAACGATGCCAGATGCTCGAAGGGGAGAGCGTACATGGAAACTGTCTATGATTGGGTCACGATCGGGATCTTCGCGGGCTTGATTGTGCTGTTCATGCAGCGCTCGACGTCGGAAGAGGAACATGTCGACGATCCGTTGTGGATGTACCTCGCCGCGGGGGGAGGGTGTGCCTTGGCCAATTACCTTGGCAATGGCGAATACCATGTCCCGGCGATCCTCGCGATCGCCGCAACCCTCGCCTTTATCGTCCATTTCCTGAAACCGTTTTCGAACAGCAATCCGGGCTAGCGCCTTGGCCCCTGATCAGGCGATGAGGACTCGGCGACCAGCGACTGGCATCGCCTTGACCATGGCCTCGACGAACTGACCAAGCCGATCGATCGTCGGCCCTTCGTCGGGATCGACACTCGACACCCTGACGAGCACGGCGTCGGGAATTTTGCCCTGAAGATTATCGCGGGCCACCGCCCAGCGCTGCTGCCCCCATGACGCCGGCATCGAGTCCCCGATCCGCGTCCAATAGATGATCTGTTCGACCCGCCCGGGCCGCGTGGCGGTCAGCTGGGTCGCGCGGATCGGCCGCTCTCCCGAACCGAGCACGCGCGGGGTCAGTGGAGAAAGCTGATATCCGCCGGCGGGATAACAGACTTCGGGCCGATGGATTTGCAGTATGCCGGTCTGCCCAGCGCTTTGCGCGATCAGGAGCATCACTGGCGGGTTCACCCCGTCGGCGTAAACCCGGGTCAGGAGTTGCGAATATAGTGCCGATTCAAGCGCGTCCTCGGGCGGAACGACCAAGCCGCTGGTCGTCGCGAATTCCCATTGGCCAAACGCCTTGGGGATCAGGGTCTCGAGCTTGCCGTTGCCCAGATAGTCAATCTTTTCGCGCGGTTTGCGCGCCTGAACGATACCCGCGCTCGCGGCGAATATCGCACCAAGCATCATGGTTCGCCGATCGACCGACCGGCTTGAGGCGTTTTGGAGGTCAGTGGGCATTGGCCGGGCTCGTCCTGTGTGACTTGATCCGAGAATAAAGGCCCTCGATCGCGAACATTCCGGCGAGCGCGGCGGCAAATGTCACCATCCCGGCGAAATCGTGGAGAAAGCCCTGAGCCGCGGTTTCGCTGATGTAATAAGTGATCAGGATCAGGATGATGACGCGGACGAAGTTCGAGAAGACCGCGACCGGCACCACCGCCAGCGACATGAGCAGGAACGCTTTCGGATCGTTGCGATTGCGAAGGTAAGCGTAAAACAGACAGATGGCGGACAAAGTGATCAAGGAATTGAGCCCGGAGCAGGCCGCGGCGACCAGCAATTCATATTGCGCGATCTGGATCACCACACCCGAACTGCCGACCGGAAAGCCAAAGGCGTAAAGCAACGATACCGCCCAGTCCGAAATCGCGATCTTGACCGGCTGCGTGATGACGGCAACGACCGTGTCGGGAGGCGGCAAGGCGAAGGCCAGATAGAATAATGGAAACCACATCGCCCGGATCAACGGCCCGCCCAGAAGCAAATAGGCCGCGGTGATCAGCGCCCCGTACATGGCGAACACCTGAATCTCGAGGATCCCGGTGATCCCGGCAATGATGTAGATCGGCAGGAAAGTCCCGAAGGCGATCAAGCCGAGGAGGAGATTTCCAGGCTGCTGTTTTGAACGGGCTTCCCGATATTCGCGGTACAGCAGCCAGGCGCCGGTCGCCAACACGATCGGACCATGTCCGCCTTGTTCGGTCGACCAGTTGAACCGTGCGACATCGATCATCGGCGGCACAACGAATAGTGCTGCGCCGAGAAGCAGGAGGATGCTGGCCAGCCGCCACAACTTTGCGGGACGATGTGACGCTGTTTCGGAAACTAGCAGCAAAGCGTGGCGCGCCTTTGACCCCGTCGGCAGGACAACCGCGCCGATTGAAGATAATGCTACCGCTCCCGATGATTCTTGGCAATGATCCAACTGCCAGTGTCCTGTTTCAAATCACGTGAGCGACATCACCCTTGTGACTTTCCTTTCATTCTTGCTGCTCGCACCGCTGATCCTGTTGAATCTTGTCTTCGTCAGCGAGATCCTGGCGGGGCTCCGAGGTGCCGGGAGCCGCGCTGTGCCGCATTCAGCCTTGCCCGTCGCGATCGTCGTTCCGGCACACAATGAGGCAGCGGTGCTGCAGCGAACGCTGGCGCTGTTGAAGCAGGCGGCCGGAAGCGATTTCAGGATCGTGGTGATCGCCGACAATTGCAGTGACGAGACGGCGGCAATTGCGCGACGGGCCAAGGTAGAGGTGATCGAGCGACACGATGAAGCGCGGCGGGGCAAGGGTTACGCGCTTGCCTTCGCCCGCGACGCGCTGAGCTCAAGCGCTCCGGCGGCCGTCATCGTACTCGATGCCGATTGCCATTCCGATCACGCCAGCCTTCGCGCCTTGGCCGGAGCCTGCCTAGCGACCGAGCGGCCGTGCCAGGCCGTGAATTTGATCGAGCCCGATCCTTCGTCCGCGCCGATGGTGCAGATTTCGACCTTCGCATTCATGCTCAAGAACCTTGTTCGCCAGCGCGGACTGCAAAGATTGACCGGGGGCGTTCATCTGACGGGGACCGGAATGTGCTTGCCGTGGCACTTGTTCGAGCGCGCGGACCTCGCCACTTCCAGCATCGTCGAGGATGTTCGTCTTGGGCTTGAATTGGCCGAGGCGGGAGCCCGTCCGCAGCTCGTCGAACAAGCCGTCGTCTGGAGTGCGCCGGCCGATGCTGCCGGTACGCTCACCCAGCGCGAGCGGTGGGAAGGCGGACTGATGACGATGGCTGGCAAGGCCGCGCCCCAGGCATTGTTGCGCGGGCTGCGGCGGTTTGACGGAGCGTCGGTGGTGAGTGGTCTCGACCTCATGGTGCCGCCGCTGGCGATGCTGGCCTTGATCAATGCCGCGGCACTCATCGTGGTGATGATCGTCGCGGCGATCGGGTGGATCGGCTGGGCACCGGCAATCACGCTGGCGATCGTCGGTTGCGGGGTTGCGCTGGCTATTCTCCTGGCCTGGTGGGGCGAGGGCAGGCGCTTTCTCCAGCCGCAAGCGCTGCTCAAGCTGCCCCTATATGCCCTGTGGAAGGTGCCAATGTATCTTTCGCTGGCGAAGCGAGGGGCGCCTTCGGAATGGCTTCGCACGGGGCGGCCCCCGCGAACAGGCGGCGAAGGATAGCGGCCGAGGTTTGAACATCGAACTCTTCGGCGATTCGCTTCGGCCCAAGCGCGCCGAGACGGTGGCGGAGATCGGGATCGCGGGCGAGGCGGTCGATGGCGCGGGTGAGCTCAGCCCAGTTCGACGGATCGAACAGGATTCCCGTCGTCCCGTCGCGAACCAGTTCGGGGATGCCCGCGACGCGACTGGCGATGATGGGAACGCCTAGAGCGAGAGCCTCCATCAGGACCACCGGCAGGCCTTCCATGAAGCTTGGCAGGATGAGGACGTCGCTCTTGGCGATTTCGACGAGGGTTTCGGCTTCGGACAATCGCCCAAGGAATTCGACCTTGTCGCTGATCGCCAACTGCCCGGCCTGATGTCTTAGCACGTCGGACAGCGGTCCATCGCCGACGACCGCGAGGCGAAGGCTTGCAAGTGAGGCGGTTTGCGCCAAGGCCTCGAACAGTCCGGCAATGCCCTTTTCGGCGGAAAGCCGACCGACGAAAATCAATCGGACATGCTCGTCCGCATGGCTGGTCGGTGGCGGAAGACGGTCGAGTTCGAGTCCGCAGCGGACGATATGGAGCTTCGGCCACAGCACAGGCTCGACCGTTCGAAACGCCTGGGCGCGCCCAAAATAGGAGACGCAGGCCACGAAGCGCGCTTGTTCGATCTTGTCGGGGAGAAGAAGGCCAGCGGGGTAATCGAACTCCGATATTCCGTGGATGGTGAAGCTCCATCCCGTCCGCGCAAAAGTGCTCGCCAATAATCCAACGGTCGCGCCCGAATTTGCGAAATGATTGTGCAGATGTTCGATGCGCCGCTGCTTGAGCTCGGCGCCAAGAACGATGCTTTCCGCAAAATGGGCAAGTGCGAGCAGCAAGGCCTTCATCCCCGGCGGCCGATGGCGCAGGGCAAGCAAGAACGTTTTGCAATATGAGCGTGGGCTGCCGAGCAAGCCCCGACAGTGCGCGGCTAGGTAGTCGCGCGCCGGACGAGCAAGCAGCGTGAACGTCGCCGCCGCTTCGTTTCGGTCGTCCTCGGCAACTAATTCCGCCGTGCTTGGAGCGCGAACGCTGAACGTCTCGACCCCTTGTCCACTCGCGCGGAGGGCATCGATTTCGCGACGAATAAAGGTGTGAGATGTCGCGGGGTATTGGCTAGTGAGATAAGCAAGACGCATTGAACGCAATACACCCGTTTCTCATTGAACCGGCAAGTCTCAATCAAATTTGAAGCTGCCACCAAGCCAATGTCAGAATCGAGGCGTCCTAGTTTCCAAGCTTGGCTCACCAATCCAAATTGCTAAGGGCAATCGGAAAAGCGAACGTTTTGTTGGGGCGGCCCATCATACGTACGAAGGGTTGGGGTATCAGGTGGGCTCGCAGATTTTGGCCGGGCCGTTGCAGTTTCACGTAGGAGATGGATGCCGTGGACGACGGGAAGTAGGCATCGGCAATTATGAAACGACGCTGTAGCGAAGGCTGAAGCTCGGCGCGTCCACGGACCTCCCATTGCCAGCGGCGGAGTTTGCGTTACGGGCGGAGCGATTTTCTTAGCGAACGACCGGGGTCAGTAAACATGAGCTTTGGAAAGCGCCGCAGGCGATAAACAGTTGGGTCTTGGACTAATGTCAACGGACCTGCGGTTCGGGTGTGGCCCACAACGAAAGAGAGAGACGATCGTGCGCAACTATTATGAGACCAAGCGGATTTTGGTCACCGGCGGCGCCGGATTCCTCGGCTCGTACCTGTGCGACCGGCTGATCGGCGAAGGTCATGAAGTGCTGTGTGTCGACAATTTCTTCACCGGCAGCCGGCGCAATATCGCCCATTTGCTGCAGCATCCCAATTTCGAATTGATTCGCCACGACGTCACCTTTCCCTTGTTCGTCGAGGTCGATGAAATTTATAATCTGGCCTGTCCCGCGTCGCCTATCCATTACCAGCACGATCCGGTCCAGACGACCAAGACCAGCGTTCATGGGGCGATCAACATGCTCGGTCTGGCCAAGCGGGTCGGCGCCAAAATCCTTCAGGCATCGACCAGCGAAACCTATGGCGACCCCGATGTCCATCCGCAGCGCGAGGATTATTGGGGACGAGTCAATCCCATTGGGCCGCGTTCCTGCTACGACGAGGGGAAGCGGTGCGCCGAGACGCTGTTTTTCGATTATCATCGCCAGCACGGATTGCGGATCAAGGTCGCGCGCATCTTCAACACCTACGGCCCGCGGATGCATCCGGCCGACGGACGGGTGGTTTCGAACTTCATCGTCCAGGCGCTCCGCGGTGAGCCGATCACCCTTTATGGGGACGGCCAGCAGACCCGCAGTTTCTGCTATGTCGATGATCTTATCAGCGGCCTGGTCCAATTGATGAACTCCGACGACGAGACCACCGGTCCGGTCAATCTGGGCAACCCGGGGGAGTTTTCCATGCTCGAGCTTGCCGAACAGGTTCGCGCGCAAACCGGAAGCAAATCGGAATTCATTCACGCGCCGCTGCCGATCGACGATCCGAAACAGCGTCGTCCGGACATTGGATTGGCGAAGGCCAAGCTCAACTGGGAGCCCAAAGTCTCGCTGGCCGACGGACTTCCGCCGACGATCGACTATTTCCGATCGGTCATTTGAGGCGCTGGCCCCCGGGATCAGAAGGGTGAACGGGATCCTCTAGGAAAACGTGCGTCGCCGACAGGCGGTTACAGGACTGCCTGGCCTTCGACATTGCCGGCCTGACTATACCGGCAGACGAGGATTTCCTCATCGCCGTCGGCGTTGACCGCGCAGCCGACCTTGCGCGTGTCGCGCCAGATCAACTGCGTATAGTGGCTGACATCCTCAATTCGACCAGAGCGGCTGTTGGCGGGAAACACACCCGAAGTGAAATTTCCCTTTTCGGCGACCCACAGCGCGATCATCGTCTCCGGGAGATAAAAACCGGGAGTTCCCCCCCAGATATTTTCACCCTGCGGCGTTTCATTCGCATTGTCGGGCGAATGCTCGAACCGGCCCGACCGGCTGAGGTGCGCCGCCCATTGGAAGGCACCGAGCGCGAGTTGGTCGTCCCATGCCAGCGGGGGGACCGCCATCTTCGCGCGCTCGCGATTCTGGGCGGCAAGGATGCGCTCGTTGAAGTTGGTCCGCGGGCCGAGGCTGCCCATCATCAGCGGAACGGTGGCGGCCAGCAGGGCGAGTCGAATGGCAGGACGAAGGGTGATGCGCATGAACGAGCCTCTCTTGAGGCAAGGTCGTGACGCAAATAGGTAAAGAGTTGATTATGAAGGGCGGTTCAGGTCGATCCGGGGCGGCCGGCCGAGCGAAGCACGGCGACGGTGTCCCCTACCTTGGTGACGGCGTAAAGATGACGTGCAAAATCGGTCGGAACGCCAATGCAGCCGTGGGTGGCGGCGCCCCAGCGAACATCGCTGCCGTGGATCGCGACACCGTCCCCGGTCAGGCGCAAGGTGAACGGCATCGGCGCGTCGTAAAGACTGCTTTGATGGTCTCTTCCTTTCCACAAAATCGGGAAATTGCCGATCGGCGTCGGCTTGGCGTCGGCGCCGAACAGAATGACCGCAGTGCCGATTTCCTGTCCGGCGCGAAAGGCACTCAACATCTGGGTTCTCAAATCGACGCGAATCGTGACGGGCCCGGGGGGTACATGGTCGTCGTTCCATACAAATTCGCCGTATCGCATCGAAGATTTGACGCGCAGCAAGGAACGAGGATTTTCGACGAAACCGCCGACGTCCGCCGCCTCGCGCTGCTGCTGCTTCGTGAGCAGGACGCGGACCTTGTCGTAGGGAGGAGCGGGGGCCGAGGACGGCGGCGCAAGTGTCCGGCCTTGTCCCCAATGCCAGGCGCCCACGACTAGCGCGAGTGCCATTGCGAGCACGAGTGCGATCGATCGCACTTCAAGCTAGGCGGGGAGGGCGAACTTCGCGCGCTTGGCGACCCGACGACGCATTCCAAGGCCAATACCGCCAAACCCGAACAGCATCATCATCCACGTCGAAGGTTCCGGAACCGACGAGGTCACCGTTTCTGAAGGAACGACCGGCGCATTGGGAGCAACGACTCCGCCGCCGCCGCCGCCGCCGCCGCCTCCCCCGCCTCCGCCGGCAGCCGAAGGGATAAGCAGTCCTCCGACACCGATCGGAGCCGCCGACAACCCCGGCGACAGAATTTCAGCGAGCGGAATGACAGGCGCAAGTTGAGGAACCGCGACGATCGCGGGCGGCGGGGCGAGCGCATTGACGAATGCTGGCGATGGGATGGGTTTGGCGTGAACAACCTTGCCCAGCGCTCGTTGCGTTGGCGTCTTGACACCAGCAAGCTGAGCGGGATTTTTGCGCTTGAGCTTGGTCGCGGCCAGTTCACCCTTGGCGCGTTCCCCCGGCGAACGTGCATCGAGCATCGACATCAGTCTTTCGGTCGTCAGTTGGGTTGCACCTGGGATGCCGCCCAACCCGACGGTCCCAAGCGCAACGGTCACACCGCCAGCAATCGCCAGGCTCAAGCCGGCGATCGCACCAAAGTACTTCCTACCTGCCTCAATCCCCACCACGGCCTGCCCCAATTCTGGTTATCGATTTAATGCAAACGGTTACCAGCAAATTAAGGTTCCGTATACAATTTCCTCGCCATTTTACCGATTTGGCAAAGACTGAGCCGTTTTGGGACGGGCGACATTCAAGCTGGTTTCGCGATTGTACGGAGGAGAGCGCGCACAATCAGCGCGCTTACTCGACGGGAATCCGGTCCGTGCCAAGCTCCGTTAGACCTGCGTTCTTGGCGATCGCGGCAGACGTCCCGAAGCACTGGGCGGCGCATTCTTCGGAATTTTTCATCCCCGAGCCAAATTCGTGGAACCAGTCTTACCGAAGGTGGTTTACGACGGGTTAACAATTTCAGCGTCGGCAACAAAGTCAGCGCTCAGTGAAAGGTATTCAGAGTGAAGCGTATGCGTAAATTCATGTCGATCGCCCTGGTCGCGTCCGGTGCATTGGCTTTGGCGGCACCTGCTCAGGCAGCTGAGCTGATCATTTCAGGCTCGAGCGGGACGTTCGGTAACGACCAGGTCACTTGCGTGCCCGCCGCCACGACGTGCAATTTCACCAACACCTTCAGCTTTTTGACGCCGACCGGCTTCAATCTTGCCAACGGGACGATTTCGACGTCGGCCTTGGGCACGAACAATGTGGATTTCGGTTCGGTGCTGTTGAACGGTACCGCATTCGCCTTGACGCCGACCGGCATGTTCGAATTCGGCACGTTGGCCAATATGGCCCTGACCCCGGGCGCGGTGAACACGCTTTCGATCCAGGGCCGCAACACCGGCGACGGCGCTTACTCGGGCACGCTGACCTTTGCTGCTGTCTCGGGTGTTCCCGAGCCAGGCACCTGGGCGATGATGCTGCTCGGCTTCGGCGGAGTCGGTTTCTCGATGCGTCGCCGCAAGCGGACCGACGTGCGCCTGATGCAGGTCGCATAAGCGGCGTCGTTTTGAGAACCAAAGTGTTGGGTCCGGTCTGAGATGACCGGGCCCTTTCTATTTATATGAAGAGGCTCGATCGAGCTTGACGAGATAGAAACTCGCGACCGCCAGCTTAGCGCTACGATGGACCTAGACAATAAGTCGACGCTGCTGTCATAAGTCATCAAGCCGTCCGGCGTGCGATTTACGAGCAACACGTCAATCGTGCTCCTTCCAGCCTGAACCTAATGTTTGAATATTTGACAACCGGCCCGTGTTGGTAACCCGACCAGGATGTCAGTTTACCTAGCCATGAAGTATTTTCAGGATCCAGGTCTCGTAAGTGAAAGTCATTCGATTGCGCAGGCGATCGGCCGGTGTGTTGAAGTTAGCGGTGAACTCCGAAACAGTTGAGCGGGGGGTACGAGCAAATTGAGAGAGTTGGCCAGAGGCTGCAGCACGTCACGGATGGATGCCAAAACCATAGCCTTCCGCATCAAAAATGGTGGGTGGATGACCTCTTACGTTGTTGGCATTCATATGGTGCGCTTTTTGGAACGGTTGTCCGGTTAGCGTTCGGCAGTTGAGCTAGCGCTTACGCTTGTCTACATCGCTTTAAATCCTGATCGCCACCGTCGGTCGTCGTGGTGCCTCAACAAAAATCTGAGGAGAGGCTTTTCCCCCTTAGGCTTGCTCGATTGTACCGGCACGCTGCGTCATCAAGCGCCTAGTAATCCGCAATAGCCGTGTTAATTCCGTCGGATGAGACGCGATGCGCCCGAGACTTTTGGCCTTATCCATTCGTTGCGCGGGATAGCTGCGACTTGGGTTTTGCTCTTTCATGCGAGTGAAGGTGGCCATATTGACCAGCTCAAAGCCGCCCTGCCGGTCTGGTCTCGTGGTTTTTTCGACCTTGGCGATAATGGGGTGGCAATCTTCTTTGTGCTCAGCGGGTATGTGATCGCACACAGTCTCAAAAATCGAGACATTACTCTTTCTTTCCTTGGAAAATTTGCTTTGCGCCGGTCAGTCCGGCTTGACCCCCCGCTGTGGGCATCGATCGCCTTTGTAATCGCATTTGCGGGTTTGTCGGCTGTCGTGAAAACCGAACCTTGGACTGCGCCCGATGTTGGGCAGGTCGTTGCCAATGCAACCTATACGCAAATATTTTTTAAGTACGATTTGATTAATCCAGTCTATTGGACTTTGTGCTACGAAGTCCAGTTCTACCTTGCGCTTTGCCTGTGGTTAATGCTTGCGAAACGCGCGACGTGGTTCGCATATTTTTCCATGCTCGCAGTAGCGATTGCTTTCGGTTCTCGCATGATTGTCTCGCCCATCGACGGCCTTTTCGTAAGCCTTTGGCACTGTTTTTTCTTGGGAGTGCTCGCCTATTGGGCGCATGACCATAAAACGGCGCTGTTGGGCTTTCTGTTGGTGTGGATCATCCTGGCACTCTCTCGTCCCGACACGTTTACTTGTTTCTGTATGCTCACCGCAGCCGGATTGCTTCTGGCTCGCAAGATTGGTTTCATGAGTCACGGCTTATCGTGGCGCGTTCCGACCTTTCTTGGTACGATCTCATATAGCCTGTACCTGACGCACAACCCGATCACTGGCGCATCATTCTATCTGCTTGCCAAGGTTGGTTTGCCTCAATGGGCGTCGCTGATAATCACGCTCGTTGTCTGTGTGGCAGCCGCATTCGTTTTTTGGCTGTTGATAGAGCGTCCGTCGATAAATTTGGCGCACAAGGTAAAATTTCGAGCGGTGCCGGTGTATGGCCCCAAGACGCGTACCGGCACCCTGCCATATCTAGCGTTTTTGTCCGGTATCGGATCAAGCGAAAAAGGCGAGCCTGACTCGGCAGAATAATGAATTTTGTTGGATCTCAAATGTGACTTTCGGGCCTCCACGAAAGATTTAGGCAATTACAATGGGAATAGGATGATTAAGCCGTGCACGCGACGCGTCCCCGTCGGCTAGACAATGTTGTTGTCTGGGCAAGGTCATGCATGCGGCTGAAAATTGTTGGCAAACAAAGGATGATTGCCGCGTGCCGCGAGGAAGTTCAATCCATTCGTAGGCCATTGTCGCGAGCCCACCTCTTCGGCAAGCCGGTCTCAATTTTCTATCGGCTTATGAGTCTTCCCGGCACCAATCGTAGAATTTCAACCGCAATC
Organism: uncultured Sphingomicrobium sp.; assembly: GCA_964235815.1. GTDB lineage: Bacteria > Pseudomonadota > Alphaproteobacteria > Sphingomonadales > Sphingomonadaceae > Sphingomicrobium. Next base: position 14,883 of record CAXSCF010000005.1, on the reverse strand, counting down.
GGATGCCTTTTCATGAACAGGAGCATGGCCCAAAGCAAACCTCCTATGATCGTCGAGGCGACGATTGAAATCAGGGGCGTGCTTGCGGACCAACGAGCCCAGCACATGAGCAAAAAGGAGGGCAGGATTGCGATTCCGCTTAACAGAATGCTTTCGGTGTAGACGCGGCCTAGCGCGCCGGCTGCGCCGCCAACCAGTTCCGCCATCGCCTTGCGATAAAGGAAAAAGGCAAAAATCGACTCTGCAACTTTCGCCGCCGCAGCGGCAGGCAAACTTATCATGACGCCAAGCGCGAACAGAGCGAAGCCGCAACTTGCCCGAATGCCCTCGATTCGCACCTGCCGCGCCGTTTGATGCCGCAGGATGAACAATTCTGAAGTCATGCCAATTCCGATGGTGATTGCCATGGCAATCGCCAGCAACGACAATGGCGTCGCCGCTGCCTGCCATTTCGGCCCATAAAGAATGTGGATGACCGGGGCAGCAAGCACTGCAAGGCCAAACAGCATCGGCCACAAAAAGCCGAGCATCAGCCGCATGAAGCGAATGTAGGTGTCGTGAAGCTCTCCCCTAACTCGCAGGTCCTGGGAGAGGCGGCTGAAGATCACGTTGCTGCCCGCGGAATAGACGGTGTTGAATAAGGTCGCTGGGAGGCTCGCGGCGCGAGTGTAAAGGCCAAGTGAACTAAGGCCCAGCATCGAGCCGAGGAACATTTCGCCGGCCCTCGTGCCGAGCTGGGTCAGGCCGCTAATACCAATCATCTGGGCGCCGAACTGGAGGATCGTTCGAATGTCTTCGAAGCGCAGCCGCCAGACGTCAGGACGCCACGCGACGGCATTGAATATCAGCGAAGTGGCCAGCCACGCGGCCACCTGGGCCCAAGCGAAGCTCATGTAGGCAAAGCCTCCGTAGGCAAGTGCCAGCGTCACGGCAGCCATGACCACGGCGCGGACTACCGCAAGGGTCGCGATGACTGCGAACTTCATCTCGCGTGCGCACAACGCCGCGGGGATGAATTCCATCATCGCAAACAAGGGGAAAATCGCGAAAACAGCAAGGAAGTGACCCACCTCTGCCGATCCGAATATGCGCCCTGCCGCAAACGCTCCGATTAAGATTGACCCGACATACACCAAGGTCATGATGACGTTGACGGTGAAGGCCGATCGCAGCGTTTCCGGGCTGAGGTCAGCTTCGCGCATGAGATATTTCGCGAGACCGAATTGCATGAAGACGTTGATCACAGTGGTGACCGCGGTCGCCATCGCAAAAATTCCGAAATCCCGCGGACTCACCAGACGCGCGACGATCACGGTTGACCCGAAAGTAACGAAAAAGCTCAACGCCTGGGCGAGATAGGTCCAGATAAGCGATCGGCGGACGGACATGTATTGGTCAACTACGTGAACGGAAGAGGGACGACTTGGTGGCGATATGCACTACGGACTCAGTGCAGCGCAGGGCGGTGATCAACGTGTTTGAAATTAAGTGCTCGCTTTAAGACGATAAGGCTCGAGCCATGGGGAGTTTTCGCCCTCAACCACCCAGGTCGTTATCAGCGTGCGCCAATCAGCTGGCCCCTCAAGCGCCGTCCAAGTTTGTTCAGCGGATTCCGAAAGCGTTTTGTAGAGAGCCGGTGCGGTCAAAACCCGCCGCATCGCGCTGGCAAACCCGTCGACATCGGCCGACCGGAATACCGCGCAATTATATCCATCGCTCAACACTGGCTGAAACATTGGGTGATCGGAGCAAATGATCGGCGATCGGGAAGCAATTGCTTCAAACATAGTTAGCGGAAAGCCTTCGGGATAGGCCGTACGGCTTGGAACTGCGACGAGGTCGGCGTCTCTGAACATCTTGAAGACGTCATCATTTCCAACAATGCCGCGAAAATTGACGCACTCGCCCACCCCAAGTGAATCGGCAAGCGACTGCATCGCCGAAATGTCGCCCAAGCCTGCAAACGACGCGTTGAGGTGAACCTCTTTAGCCTTCAATAAGGCAATTGCCTTGATGAGGTCGCCCACGCCCTTCAACTCTGCGATAGAACCGGCATAAGCCACTTTATAAGTGGCTTTTGCGACCAACTGCTTCGGACTATTGTTACCAGGCCTAAACCGGTGCGGAACGTCCCATGGCACCAGTTTCGAACGGTCCACTCCTATGCGAGCGAGATGCTGTGTCGAGGGCAGGCAATGATTGGTTATCATGCGGATCCGTTGATTATTCAGTAGCCGAGCGATGCGAACGCGGCGAATGAATTGCTTGATCCCGCGCTCATTATAGCTGTTGGCGAGACCTGCAAAAACGCGTTTGCCCGAAGCTATCGCGGCCGACAGCAGTTCTGGAAATGCGAAGTGAGCAATGATCGTGTCGGCATCCACTTTTTCCACCGCTGCTTTCAATATACCTCGGGACGAGCCGCTGGCGCCAAGCGAAACGACCCTCACCCCGTCGATCGGGGTCTCGTCCTTCGCCGTATCGGTCACGTAACTGTAAATCGTCACGAGAACGCCAACCGCTTTCAAGCCCAAGATCAATCGCGCCACTTCGCCATGGGTCGCGTAAATCTGTTGCTCCCCAGCGGCATCGCGGCGGAGCACATCGACGAAGTCACCAGCGTAGAAAAAAATTGCTACACTGCGCCCGACAGGTTTGTTGGTCACAAAGAATTCCCCGGCCCGGAATGGCGGCGGCGCGCCGAACGAACACACGCTTTGAGGCTCAACAATGTCCGGGTCGCCTCAGCGAGAGGGCGAGCGCCATCCTTGCAGAAGGGGCGCGTAATGATCATTCCCGTACCGCCAGCCAGCCCTTCAGCGACCCTCCTATTCCTTCGTCAACCATTCGACCGGCGTCGGAAATTGGCGACCAGCCAAGTTCTTGGCGGGTGCGGCTGCTGTCGAAGACCGCTTTTTGGGTTCGAGATTCCCAGTCAGCATAGCTCGGGATACGCTGCGCATCGGGATGGTCGACCCTTATCTTGACGGGCCACTTGACGAAGTCCTCGATGAAGAACCGCCATATTGAGCGCGTATAGGTTTGGACTTTGAAGCCGCCAAGCCTCTCCAGTCCCGCGATATATTCTTTCGCGGAAAGCAAAGGTGTGTCGATCAGATTATAGGATCGTCCCTCGATGCCGGGAACATCCATCGCCTTGACTAAACCCGACGCAACATCGTCAACCAATACTAACGGCAATTTGTTGTTTCCGTCTCCCCAGGTTTCAACGACGCCCTCGGATGACCATTTGCCGACGCCCCAATGAAACGGATTACCGCCGAGTCCGATGACAATCCCCGGCCGCGCAATCACCACGGGCAAGCCGTCCTGACGGTGCATTTCGAGCAGCATCTCTTCTACCGCCGCCTTGGCACGCGCATAGGAATTTCGGCGTTTGATCTTGCGATCGAGAGGGGTGCGCTCGTTAATCGTGCCGGCCCGGCTTCCGGCGTAAAAGGAGTCGATCGTTCCCGTGTAGACCAGGCGCTTGACTCCGCGAGCTAAGCAGGCTCGAGCAAGGGTGCGCGCCGGCTCGACCTCGCGCTCGAGAAACTGCGGCCACGTTTTGGCATCTGACGTTGCGAGGTGGAAGACATAGTCGATACCGTCCAGGGCCTGCTCGATATCGGCCTGGGACCGCATGTCGGCACGGACGATTTCCAACCGATCATTGCCCAACTCTTCGAGTGCCGGGCTCGATCCCCGCGCCGCTGCGCGCACCGCATGTCCATCGTCGAGCAACTGCCTGATCAGCGTCCGGCCGATAAAGCCGGTCCCGCCGAGTACCAGAATCGTTGGTTCGAAACCGGGCGCAAGAGCGGTCCGGCTTGCCTGTTGACGGGGTTTCAGCCGCGCCTTTTCGATAATCGCCTCACATGTTTCAATGACCTGGCGCCCGGTTTCGCCGCTGATCCGCTGGTCGAGTTCCCCAGGCGAGCGAAAGGCCTCGTAGAAGGTCGCGATGCTATCCTGAAAGGAGGATTGATAGGGGTTGCCGCGCTTTCTTTGCTTGGCCTTAGTAAGGATATAGTCGGCGAGTGTGTCCCGCGTTTGTTCCCGGACCTGAGCGACTTTCGACTTGCTTCGCTGGTAACGTTCGAAATCGGGACTGGCAGGAATGCGGCGATCGATCGTGCACGTGTTTGCGTCGAGATCGGCGGTTGCCGCCCCAAGCAGCCCTCGTACGGTAATGAGGCGTTGCGGAAAGCCCGGGCCGAGATCGATATTGACGTCGGCAAGCGTACGTCCCGCGCAAGCCCGTATCTGCCAGCGCCGATAAGCGATTCCACCGCCAGGAAGCGCGATGTCACGGTCTGCTTTGACATCTAGGTCGTCAGGCACGCCGATCAGATCGATCAATCCTGAAATCGGATGCGGCCCGATTTCAAGAAGTGCGTTGCCGGGCTCACGAAGCATCCAATTGCCGAACGGCCCGAAGCGAATGAAGGCGAGTTCATTGAAATAATTGAATGTCACGTGATCAATCGGTCCAAGGTCACCTGCATGGACGTGGTCGCGCAGGCGCCGGAACGCGCCCTCGAACAACATGCTGTGATTGACGCCGACAATCAGGCCTTTGTCCTTAGCAAGAGCAAGCAAGTCTTTTGTTTCATCGGCCGACGCACACATCGGCTTTTCGATGAACACACTGCTTCCGGCTGCCAAGGCCATCTTGGCCAGATCGTAGTGGAGGTCGGGCGGAACGAGGATGTGGAGCACGTCGACCGACTGCTCGGCCAACATCTTCTCCAAGGAGGCGTAGCTCGGAACGCCCCAACTACCCGCAAAAGATTGCGCTACCGTGATGTTGGCATCGCAGACGGCGACCAATTGCACGCCTTCGATGCTCGTAATGCCGCGGGCATGATAATCGGCGATGTAGCCGGTGCCGACGATCGCCGCGCGGACTGGTTTGTGCGTATCAACTACAGGCTTCGGCAAGCAATTCTTCCTTCGGTGAGGCGCGGCGCTTAGTCACTCGGCGCGCTGTGCGGGCTCTTCAAAACCTGCCCCTTGATGTCAACGGGTTTCGAACGACCGTTCCATTTTCGGATATTCGCGAACCGGCAAGGATGCACAGTTGACGCGTCAGGTAACGGCTGCCCGACTGGCAACCTCGACAAGAAATTCGGCATATTTGGCGGCGACGACACTCCAACTGTACCGCTGATGGGCCCAGGCCGCTGACGCAGTGTCGTCTGGGAGCTTATGAAGCACCCGGTTAATTGCCGCCGCCAAAGCTGTCTGATTCTCACTATCGACCAGGGTTGCACGATCCTCGAGGATCCAACGCGTGACTTCATCGTCATGGGCGACGACCGGCGTGCCGCAACTGAGTGCTTCGATATAGACGTTCCCGAATGATTCGCGAATTTTCGTGTGCAGAAAGACGTCTGCGCTTCGGTACACGTCAGGCATCTGGTCATGACGGTAAGTCGCTCGCATGAAGCGGCCGGGCAGGATTTTGGCGGCGAGCCGATCGACTTCGTCACGTAACGGACCATCGCCAGCAACGACTAGAGTAGCGTCGGGCACCACCGCCATTGCATGCATGGCCTCAATGACCCGTTTGCCGGCTTCGAGCGCACTGACCATCAAGACAATGGGCCGATCGGTTGGCAATCCGAGCTCAAGCGTACGCTTAGGCCCCGGACTGAAACGCGCCGGATCGACCCCATTCGGAATCAAGGTCGAATGCCATTTTGTCCGGTTGCGCTCCAAATAAAGCGGGTTGGTGCAGATTAGCCCCTCGCATGAGAACAGACTTGGCTCCAGGCCGCTTCCTTGCGGCGCCCAATCGCCATTTTGAGTGACAAAGACATGCGGCGGGCGCCCACCACGCCGCGGACGTCGCAGCGCCCAATTTACATAGGGGTAGCTGCAGGTAAGCGTTACATCGGCGTGGGCAACCTCGGACAAGGTCACAAGCCTCCGTGCAAAGGTGAGCTCTTCGTACATGAACTCGTGTCGCAGGAACGGGATGTTGGGCCAAGACTCGAAACGATCGCGTGACACGGCCGGCAAATGAATAAAGTTATACGCACGGTCGTCCCGGGCTTGTCCTGACCCAACCAGCGTCACCTCATGCTTGCCACTGACCGCAATCTCCTGAGCAATGGATTCGAAGACGACTTCGGCACCGCGACCGAACCGGTGAAGACCGGGCAAGGCGAATAGCAGGCGCATCTATCGGTGATCGATCCGGACGCCGACCGTACCCAGCAACTTGCCGATCGAATGCAGCAGCTGGGCAAGAGCGAAGCGACATTGCGGGGACTGCCCCATGGCAAGTCGCCCAAATGGCCGCGCCAGCGCACGCGCTAAGGACGCAGTGCCGTGGACTGCCATACGTGCGCGGGGCATCCCACTCGCGATGTACGACAGTGCCGCGCTGTTGCCGTGCCAGAAGTAGACGTAGATTTGATATGCCAGAGTCGCGCGGTCGGCGGGCTCGTTCTCATATATGAACCCGCGCTCCGAAAAGCGGATCGACAAACCGGCACTGCACGCGGCGCGGAAGAATACCATGTCCTCGCCGCCCACCACCCCAAAATGAGGGTCGAAGCGAATGCTTGGATGCGTTTTCAGCCAATTGCTCGAGATCATCGTATTGAAGGTTGCCGCGGTCGCCATTTCGGCGCCGTCCGGCAAAATCTCCACACCGAGATCGAGGAAGGGCTGGTCGGTAATCCACTGGGGTGAGCCCGGGGGTACGCGGCGAACCATGCGGCCAGTCACTGCATCGGCTTGCGTTTGTTCCTGGACGTCCAACAAGAAGTCAAGCCATTCGGGCGGGGGTTCGCAATCGTCGTCGGTCATGACCACCCATTCGCCCATCTCCATGGCGGTCTCAACCGCGAGGTTGCGGGCAAGTGAAATGTTCTTCGCGCCCGAAATGCGATAGTGAAGCTTCAGTTCGAAGCGCTCAGCGAACGCCTCCGCCACCGGTCGCGCCTGTCCTTCGGGCGTATCGTCAACCAAGGCAACGCCGATCGCGGCACGCTCGCCCAATCGGTCCGCGCAGACGGCAAGCGCCTCCAGCAGACGAATTAACAAGTCGTTGCGCTTAAACGTACAGATGGCGACCGCGATCGTGGGTCGGGCCGAGCCGACAGGGTGGGGCTTGCCACCGCTCAACATTCAGTCATCCGCTGGTCCTCGCCGGTAGGGGAAGGGTCCCGTTTCCTGTCATCGCGCCTGACGCATCCGCAGTAGGCAACAAGCGTCTCACTATGGCCGCTTCCCCGGCGTCTCGGATGAAACGGGCGCGCAATCCCGCGATCAGGCCGAGGGAGATGACAAAAATATATTGTGCGGGATACATAACGAAAACCCACTCGAACATCATGTGAATGCAGATGGTAAATAGAGCGCAGCCCAAGCCGATCAACAATTCGGCGCCAGGCTGCCGGCGAAATCGAAACGCGGTGGAAAATGCGTACCAAAGAGCACTTGCGAGAAGAAACGAAAATGTCAGCAAGCCAAGATAGCCGGTCTCGGCCGCGGTCAAGAGGTAGGTATTGTGGACATTCGTCGCCCTGCTGGCGCTGCGCCAGGCGACGCCCGCTTTGGCCGAGTAGCCACCGGTGTTTGCTACGACGACATAATGGTTGGGTCCCACGCCCATTGGGTGATCGGCGAGCATAAATTGCGCTGCGCGCGTAAAGGCTTCACGTTCCTTATCTTCGGTGAAAAAGGTCGATTGCTGCTCCTGAAAACGACGATCGAGCGATGCTTTGGCGAGGGGATAGCTTCCGGCGAAGGTGACGATCGCCATCACGCCAAGTGCAACCTTTCGACCTGAAAACCTCAGCGACATCGAGATAAGCAAAGTCAAGCCCAGCCCAGCTGCGCTGAACGCGATCGTAGCGCGCGACGCAGTTAAGATAACGGCGATGAGTCCGCTCAACATGCCGGGAATGGCAATGCGTCGCCATTTACCGGCAAGGAACGCAGCAAAGGCGGGGATGAGAACCATGTGAGAGACGAAGCCAAGCAAATTCTGATGGCCAAGCGAGCCGCCCGTTTGGAGCGCGCCGCCAGCGCGCGCCACGAGCGCATAGAGCGCCTGCGTCGCAAGTCCGACGACAAGCCCGGCAAAGACCGCTTTCGCCCCGCGCTCGTCAATGGCCACTCGGCTGACCGCGATGAACAGAATGAACATACGCGCAAGCTGGAAGACGTAAGAGAAGGCCAGTTTGGCGTACTGGGCCTGATATATCGCGATGGTGACCGCGAGAATATAGGCCAGAAATGGCAAGATCAAGACAATGTTCGGCCGACGGCCATGGGTCGCAACGAGGATGCCAACGGCTATCGCGTCGAGGAAACTGATTTCCCAGCCCTTGACATAGCCGGGCCAACTCCCGGTCGAGTATGGCGCGACGTAAAGATGCCAGGGACCGATGACAAAAGGCAAGAAGCCAAGTAGCCCCCAGATCCAGGGGGACCCGCGCGGGTTTGTTCGGAGCCAGCCCGCTAAAACGGGGCCCGTCATGACGATCAGGAGCAGGAGGATCCACTTCAAAGGTCGGGCCTTGCAGTCATGAGGAGATATGTTCCTGACGTTGTCCCCGATCCACGCTGGTCAAGGAGGGGAGTTCGCCCGTAAGGGTAAAGAATTAAACCTTAGGTTTAGCAGTCGCCGCGTCTTAAATCTTGGGATAGGCATCCCATAAGGAATATAGGCTCTGACATGCAATCATTGATAATTTCAAGCATCGCTGCGCCGGAACTGGGGCAGTCGAGATGAACATCGCCATCTGCATCCTCGCCAAGAACGAAGAAAAATCGATCGGAAGTTGCCTCCGACAGCTAGCAGCGCAGTCCGTCGTTCGTGACTGCAATGAGCCAATCACAGTGCACGTTGTTGCCAATGGGTGCAGCGACAATACGGTCGAGATTGCGCGGGCCTGCTACAGATTCTTTCAGGGGACCTGCACTACTCTGCAGGTCCACGATCTGCCACAGGGCGGGAAAAGCCGCGCGTGGAACCGCACTGTGCACGATTTTGCGGGCGACGAAAACGACACTTTCGTGTTCTTGGATTCAGATGTCACTTTCACAAAAGAGCATATTCTGTCTGAGATGGTTCATCGTCTTCAGATCGATGAAGATTTGGCGGCCTTCAGCAGTTTTCCCGTCAAAGATGTCGAAAGAAAATTAAAGAAAAACCTGCTGGATCGATTTTCATTGTCTGTGTCGAGCCGGACTCGTCACCTCGACGTCATCAATGGCCAGCTTTACGTGGCGCGGGCAGGCGCCTTAGGTGAGATTTGGTTGCCCGACCAAATTCCTGGGGAAGATGGTTTTCTTAATGCGATGCTGTGCACGCGGGGATTTACGCAGCCTGCCGATCCTACTCTAGTAGCAGCTTCATCAGAGCCTACCCACTATTTTCACTCCCATCGTCCGCTCGAATATGTTTCGCATGAACGGCGGATGATAGTTGGGACCATGGTCAACCGATGGTTATTCGAACACTTTTGGACGCTTAAATTGACCACGCCGGCGGGGCCCTTGATTCGAGACTGGAATCAAACCGACCCTGCTTGGGTCGATCGATTGGTAAATAAACGAGCAATGCAGGCAAAGTGGGTCATACCGAAGACCATCTTGTTTTCACGCTTCAAAGGTCGCGCCGGTCGATCGTGGTGGAAACATGTCGCATATGTGCCGGTGGACGTAGCGGCCTTTCTGTTGACATCGCCGCCGGCTATTTTGGCTAACAAGCGACTCAAGGAGGTCGGTGCCGCCGCGACGTGGTAGGTTCGCAAAGCGTCGCGGGTGCGCCACCGCCTAGCGGATTCAAGTTTTTCAGCTGCATTTTGGAGAATTTTGGTGGATCGTAGAACAGCACTTGGCAGTCTCTTGGGAATCGCCGGGGTTGGCGCTACGGCTCGCTGGTCGCGATTAAATCCAAACTTAAGAGAGAGGGGCCAAGCCTCCGTGGTTGCTAGCGCGCAACCGGCTGTGCGGCAAGCGGGAATAGGCGACATTAAGGCGGTATCCATCGCTCCAGTGCCACTCGGGGGCACAGGATCGGTGACCGGCATCGACATCAGTTTAGACGGAAAACGCTTGGTATGTCGAACCGATGTCGGGAATGCTTACGTCAGGAACCGAACGGACAGTGCTTGGCGCCCGCTATTCTCACCTGCAACGATGGCCCGGTCGGATTATGATCCACTGCCTGAATTTCGCGGGAAAGCCGACGCGGAAGGAGTTGCTGGCATTAGGATGGCGCCTTCTAACAGTGATGTGATCTTCGCAAGTTTTCATGGTTTCATCTGGAAGTCAGTGGACGGCGGAAAATCAGTTCAGCGGACCCAGCTGCCCCAGAAAACCATGAATTCGAACACGGGGCGCCAACGGCTTTACAATCGTACGATCGATATCCATCCCCGCAATCCGCAGACGGTCATCGTAGGGACTTGGGGAGATGGAGTTTGGTATAGCACGGACGGCGGTGACGAATGGGCGCAGGCCAAGCTTCCCGACGCAGAAAAATCTTGGGACGGGCAGCCTGGTCTGTTCCTAGTCGCCTTCGATCCGGGCGCAATGGGGCGAACATTCGCATTCGTGACGGGAGTCGGCCTCTTTCAGTCTGAAGCAGGCCCCGGCGGGAACTTCCATCCCGTGCTCGGCGGTCCGAAGGTCTGCTCAAGCTTGGTCATTGGGCCTGACGGAACTGCCTACTTATCGCAGCCGACACCGGAGGAGAAAGGCGGAGAGGTTTGGCGCCATTCTCCATCTACGGGATTTACAACTTCCCAGCCTCAGGCCGAGATGTTTACCGTCACAGTAGACTCAGCCAAACCGAGCCGCCTGCTGGCCGCTGCCTCCAATAATTTTTTCATGCAATCGGGAGACGGTGGTCATACCTTCAGCCCTATTGGCGCTGCTACGTGGAACCGAAATGGCGGTGAGGTTGGGTGGACCCGTGGACTCAACACGGTCTTTCCCTCCGAGATCGTCCTCGACCCTATCGACAAGAGCCTGTTGTGGATTGCGCAAGGGGTTGGCGTCGCAAAGTGGAGGGTCGTCGGGTCGGCGTGTCAAGTCGAAGACTGGTCCGCAGGGATCGAAGAAATGGTCGCCGTCGCCACGCTGTGCGTCCCCGGGGGAAAGACATTCTTGTCCGGATGGGACAAATCATTTTGGCGGGTCGACGATCTGACGGCCTATAACAACGACTTTCGATATCCTCTGCTGCCAAGCAAAGCTCATGACGCCAGTTTCGTAGCGCCATGCGGCTACCTAGACTTCGCCGGTGATGATCACCGTTTCTTGGTTGGGATCGCGACCCAGACAGACAGTTCTGCGCCCGGATATACTTCGAACGGTGGAGACAGTTGGCAGGCATTCGAAGGAACGCCGTCAACCGGGTGGGGCTATGGCGGATGCATCGCTTCGAGCACAACAAAGAACTTTGTCCTACTTCCTTCGAACAACGGGACTGGGGCTTACACGCTTGATGGTGGCGCAACATGGTCGTTAATTGAACTCGATGGGCTTCATCCGACGGACGGTTTTGCTAATGCCTATTACGTGACGCGCAAAAACATTTCGGCGGACAAGTCTCGTCCAGGCACGTTCGCGTTGGTCTATACGGTAATTCAGGGGCAAGAGGCCGTGAATGCGTTGGGCGGCGTCTGGCTAACGAGGAACGGAGGAAAGACTTGGAGCCAAGTCATGAAAGGCGTTGTAAGCGCCGGAAGCCATGACCCTAAGGTGGTTTTGGCAGATGGACGGGACGCGCGTCAATTTTGGCAATGTCAACTCGACTACGTGCCAGGTCGAGAAAGTGAACTGGTTTACACCCCGCACGCCGACTACGCAGACGACCAATTCTTTTGGTCGCAGGACGACGGCATTAGTTGGTCCGAACTTAATCGAAAAGTTCGCAATGTTCGGTCATTCAGTTTCGGGAAGTCCGCTTTAAATCAATCCCGCCCAGCGGTGTATTTTTGGGGGGAAATGGAGAAAAAAGTCGGCCTTTATGCAAGCTTCGACTGGTTCGCAACACCACCGAGCCTGTTAACACGGTTTCCTAGCCAGATCCTGGCACAGGTTTGTACCGTAGCTGCGGATCCAGATCGATTTGGCCGCGCTTATATCGGCACGGCCGGTGGCGGTTGGGTCAGAGTTGATGTGGAGGTTTGATAGGTCATTGGCCGACTAACGGACGATTTTCATCCAAGAAATGGTATTTAGAGCATTGCTATCGGCTAGCCAGATTGAACGGCGTTTATCGGATACCCCAACAGTCTAAGAAAATTGAACAACTCCGACAGGTTGAATCCACAGCCGCCTCAAAAGATTTATTTAATTGCGAGTGGGTACGAAAGGCTCGTTAGTTGCTGCCCGAAGTTTCGTTTCATCAACATTAGTCATAACTAGTCGTCGGCAGTTTGCTGTGCCGATCGTCCGACTTCACTTGCTTTCTCGCCGAGCGCCGCCGCATTAACATTGTCAGTTGCAAAAAAAACCCGCGTAAGGTGGGAGCGGTTAACCGCTTGCATTTGTAGAGAACATTTTTCCTTATTTTGTTGCTGTCGAAAAAAATCGAACAATTCAGCTATGAACGCGTGATCAATGACCATGTAAATCGCGGTTATTCGATTCTGTTTTTCTCACAGTTAACGACCGTTTGCCTTAGGAACTTTTTCATTCTTTTAGTTGATTAAATCCGCCTGACGCTGGTAGCCGCCCCGCCGACATTCGGGAGCCTCCCAGTATGGGTGGAGAAAAACATTGCCTGCAAATGCAAACGACAGCGGTTGGACGCCGGTTCATATCGGGGCTGGCGGATTTCTTACGGGAATTGACGTTGCACCCGACGGAACGATGGTTGCGCGCACTGATACTTATGGGGCTTACATTTGGAATGGCGCGGGGTGGACGCAGCTCGTAACGAGCAGCAGCATGCCGGCGAATATAATGTTTAGCTATGGGGTCTACGAACTCCGCGTTTCAGCGAGCAATTCGAACGTGATGTATATGGAGATGGCTGACGGAATCTATAAATCCGTCGACAAAGGCCAGCATTGGCTCAAGACGCCTTTTCCAGCGGTGATCATTGATCCCAACGGTTATAATCGGATGGATGGTCAAAAAATGGCCATTGATCCGAACAACCCGAACATCGTATTCGCTGGCACACAACATGACGGCCTTTGGGTAACACGCGATGGAGGCACTTCTTGGCAGAAGGTCGCTGCCGTGCCCCAAGGCCCGAGCAACGAGGATCCGGCACTAACCGGCATCGTCGTCCACGGCTCAAACGTATTTGTCGGCACAGCTGGAAGCGGCGTGTATACTAGCCATGATGGGGGCTACACTTGGACGGCAATCGGCGGTCCCGCCGATCTTAGCTTCGGGGTCGCCTCGCCCGACGGCAGCTATTTCGCGACTGACGATACCGGTCTATGGAAATACGCCAACGGCAGCTGGATCAAGCTTCTGAACGATCCGAATATCGGGGTACATTCGGTTTCTATCGATCCGTTCAACACATCGCACATTATTATAACTAACGACGGCGGCAGCCTTCAGTCCAGCAACGACGGCGGCGCAACCTGGAGCGGCATGAATTGGTTTAACCAACTTGAGTCGAAACACGATGTCCCTTGGCTTGAAAATAGCGGGCGCTACATGGGATCGGGCGGGACGATCTTCGATCCGCTTGTGCAAGGTAAGCTCTGGCAGTCGGCGGGGGTGGGCGTATGGGAAACTCAGCTCCCGGCTGCGTTCGAATGGACCACCCCAATAATCTGGCATTCTCAAAGCCAAGGTATCGAACAGCTCGTTGCCAACGACATCATTGCGCCGGCGGGCGGTAACCCGGTGTTTGGGTCATGGGATCGTGCCTTCTTCGAAATGCCTGACGTTGATACTTACGCCTCTGGCTACAGCGGCGGTCAGTTCTCGATGGGCTGGTCACTCGATTACGCTTCAAGCAACTCGCGTTATGTTGTTGGCATTTCCGATTGGTGGGGATCCGAAGACAGCGGCTTTTCCACGGACGGCGGAAAGACTTGGCAGAAGTTCGCCACTTATCCCTCGTTTGCTGGGCAGACAATCGGTGGCAGCATCGCTGCCAGTACGCCTACGAATATCGTCTGGGCGCCCGCCAACGGTTTTGCACCAGCCTACACTCTAGACGGCGGTACAACATGGCACACGGTCAATATTCCCGAAAAAACCAGCTGGAATGATTTCCATTTCGCTTATTATCTCGAGCGTACGACGATCACTGCCGATAGAGTTTTACCAAACACTTTCTATCTTTATGATTGCATGAGCGGGGTATACCGCAGTTCTGACGGTGGGGTGAATTGGGTCAAAGTCTTCGCCGGCGAGGTCAGCATCTTTTCAGGTGCCAATGCCAAAATTGAAGCGGTACCAGGTAGTGCCGGTGAACTCTTTTTTACTTCCGGCCCTCAAGGCAGCGATGGCGCGGTTGTTCCTGGTTTGATTACCTTCATGCATTCCAAGGACGGCGGAGCAAGCTGGCAACCTGTCGCGGGCGTGCAAGCGATTACTTTTGGTTACGGCGCTCCGGCTGCTGTGGGCGGGCCCGCTACCGTTTTCCTCGTTGGAACCGTGAACGGCAAGTATGGCGTTTGGTATTCGGCTGACGACACCAAGTCTTGGATTCAGATTGGGGAGCATCCAATGGGAAGCCTGGATACGATCCGGACGATCTCAGGCGACATGGATGTATTCGGGCGAGCCTACATCGGTTTTGGCGGGTCGGGTTATGCCTATTTGGATGTTTCGGTCAGTCCGCCTCTCGTTCAGGCCGGTTCGCCTCCGACTCAATCCGTTATCATCGATAATGCCCTTGATGACGTCGGAGGGGCGGCCGTTGTTCAC
>CAXSCF010000004.1:30297-54128 GCA_964235815.1 uncultured Sphingomicrobium sp. | reverse complement strand
TCGAGCTCCATGATCAGCCGCAGCACGCCGTGCGCGGCGGGATGCTGCGGGCCGAAATTGATCGTGTAATTGGCAACGCTGTCATCGCCAGGGGTGGAGTCGCTGGGCGACCCGACCATCACGTCGAGCTGGGTAGTCATGTGCTCTTCCCCGGTTTCGGTTCTGGCCCGGCACTCGCCTTGCCGCCCGCATTGCCAGCCTTGGCCGCCGCGGGCTTACGCGCTTCGGCGTGCGCCATCGCGTTGGCGGGTGCCCCGGCGCCGGTGTCGGCCGGTTTCTCGGTCACTTTGGGTTCGCCCGGGCCAGCCTTGGCGTCGACCTCGGTCGGCCCTGAGGGCGCAGGCGCCGGGCTTGGCGCGGCGGTGGTCTGGCCTTCGGCTTTCTCGTCGCCCGGCAGGCGATATTCGGGGCCGTCCCACGGCATCAGGAAGTCGAAGCTGCGGAAATCCTGCGGCAGGCTGACCGGCTCGTAAACGACGCGTTTCTCGGCCTCCGAGTAGCGCAGTTCGACATAGCCCGTTTGCGGGAAGTCCTTGCGCAGCGGATGTCCCTCGAAGCCGTAATCGGTGAGGATACGGCGCAGGTCGGCATTGCCGGCGAAGGTCACGCCGTACATGTCGAACACTTCGCGCTCGAGCCAGCCGGCGACGGGCCACAGCGCGGTCAGCGACGGCACCGAAGTGGCATCGTCGGTCATCACCTTGAGGCGGACGCGATGGTTCTCGGTCAGCGACAGGAAGTGGTAATTGATCTCGAACCGCTCGGGCCGCTCGGGGTAATCGGCGCCGGCGATTTCCATCAACTGCTGATAGCCGAAGCGGTCGCGCAGGGTGCGCGCGGCCTCGACGATGTCCGCGCGCGCGACCGTCACGGTCAGCTCGCCGACATGCTCCTTGTGCGCCACGTACGACGCGCCGAGCGCGGCCTTCAGCTGGTCGGCGACGTCAGGCCGGTCCTTGAGGCGGGGAAGGTGATTCATGATCGCACCCCCTGCCCGTTCCTCCCGAGCGAAGTCGAGAGACTATGCCGAGCGCAGCCGAGGCCAAGTTTCTCGGCTTCGCTCGAATTAGTCCCTCGACTGCGCTCGGGATGAGCGGACTTGGGGTGCGTGGAATTGATCATCGCGTTCCTCACCGGTGGAGCGTCCCGGTGCGGCGGATTTTGCGCTGGAGCTGCATGATCCCGTAAAGCAATGCCTCGGCGGTCGGCGGGCAGCCGGGGACGTAAATGTCGACCGGCACGATGCGGTCGCAGCCGCGCACCACCGAGTAGCTGTAGTGGTAATAGCCGCCGCCATTGGCGCAGCTGCCCATCGAGATGACGTACTTCGGCTCGGACATCTGGTCGTAGACCTTGCGCAGCGCGGGCGCCATCTTGTTGCACAAGGTGCCCGCGACGATCATCACGTCGGACTGGCGCGGGCTGGCGCGCGGCGCGACGCCAAAGCGCTCGAGGTCGTAGCGCGGCATGTTGACGTGGATCATCTCGACCGCGCAGCAGGCGAGTCCGAAGGTCATCCACCACAAAGAGCCGGTGCGCGCCCAGGTGGTGAGATCATCGAGGCTGGCGACGAGGAAGCCCTTGTCGTCGAGCTCCGAACGCATGGCGAGGAACTTGGCCTCGTCGGCACTCCCCGGGACGAGCCCGGCATTACGCGCGATTTCCTCCTCGGTGAGGTTGGGGTTCGCCGCGGGGTCGAGCATCACTCCCATTCGAGCGCTCCCTTCTTCCACGCATAGGCCAACCCGAGGCCAAGCTCGGCGAGGAAGATCATCATCGCCCCCCACCCGGCCCAGCCGGTGCCCATCAGGCTGACCGCCCACGGGAACAGGAACGCGGCTTCGAGGTCGAACACGATGAACAGGATCGCGACGAGGTAAAAGCGTACGTCGAACTGCGCGCGGCTGTCCTCGAACGCGGGGAAGCCGCACTCATATTCGCTCAATTTGTCGGCATTGGGCTGGTGCGTCCCGGTCAGGCGGCTGACGACCATCGGCAGGAACACGAACGCCCCCGACAATGCGAGGGCGATTCCGACAAACAACAGGATCGGCAGATATCCGGCGGCGACGCTGGCCAAGCAGAATTCCTCACAGGCGAAACCTGGCCGCGCTTTAGGACGCCGCCTTGTCAGGGGCAAGCTGTCGGTGGCGAAATTTCCCTCTCCCGTTGGAAGAGGGCGACTCAGCGCAGCTGAGCGGGGTGAGGGTGAGCGGTCACCCTCACTCTTCCGTCGCTTCGCGCCTCCCTCCCTCTCCCGATGGGAGAGGGAAAGGCTAGCGCAGCGCGTTCGCCAACAACTTGTGCAGCCGCGAATGCAATTCTCCGCTCGCGGCGAGATATTCGCGCCGCTCTTCCATCCGATCCTGGCCGCGGTAATCGCTGACGAAGCCGCCCGCCTCGCGCACCAGCACCATCCCCGCGGCGGTGTCCCAGATATCGAGATCGTCTTCCCAGAAGCCGTCGAAGCGGCCCGCCGCGACCCATGCGAGGTCGAGGCTCGCCGCGCCCATCCGCCGCACGCCCGATACTTCGGGGGCGATCGCGCCATAGATACGCGACCAGCTCGCGACATTGCCGCGCCCCATGTGGGGGAAGCCGGTCCCGATCAGCGCTTCGTCGAGGTGACGCCGCGCCGACACCCGCAGGCGGCGATCGTGGAGCCACGCCCCGCGCCCCTTTTCGGCCCAGAAGCTCTCGTCGGTCAGCGGCTGATAGACGAGGCCGTGGGTGATTTCGCCGCGGCCGTCATATTTTCGCTCCTCGACCGCGATCGACATCGCGAAGTGCGGAACGCCGTGGAGGAAGTTGCTGGTCCCGTCGAGCGGATCGATGATCCACCGCGGCTTGGCCGGGTCGCCCGCGATCTCACCGGCTTCCTCGCTCAATATGCCCCAGTCGGGCCGAGCAAGCTGCAATTCCTCGATCAAGGTCGTCTCGGCACGCTTGTCGGCGATCGACACGAAGTCGGCCGGTCCCTTGCGCGACACTTGCAACTGCTCGACCTCGCCGAAGTCGCGGCGCAGTCGCGGCGCGGCCTTGCGCGCGGCGCGCTGCATGACGGTGATGAGGCCTGAATGCGAAACCATTTTGTTCTCCAAACCCTCTCCCCTTCAGGGGAGAGGAAGAGCCGCCCTTCGGCGGCGAAGGAGCGGGGGAGTTCGTCGAACCAAGCGCGACCCCCCCTCTCCCCGGCCCTCTCCCCTGAAGGGGAGAGGGAGAAGATCAGTCCGCCCGCTTCACATAGGTCTGTTCGTACACATCGACGACGATCCGCGTCCCCGCGCCAATATGCGGCGGAACCATCACGCGCACGCCGTTCTCGAGCAAAGCGGGCTTGAACGACGACGACGCCGTCTGCCCCTTCACCACCGCGTCGGCCTCGACGATCAGCGCCTCGATGGTGTCGGGCAATTGCACCGAAATCGCGCGCTCGTCGTACAATTCCATGACCACGTCCATCCCGTCCTGGAGGAACGCCGCGGCATCGCCCAGCACATCGCGCGAAAGATTGATCTGCTCGTAATTTTCCTTGTCCATGAACGTCAGCATGTCGCCGTCAGCGAACAGGAACTGGAAGTCCTTGGTGTCGAGGCGGACGCGCTCGACGGTCTCGGCCGAGCGGAAGCGGACATTGTTCTTGCGCCCGTCGATGAGGTTCTTCAATTCGACCTGCATATAGGCCCCGCCCTTGCCCGGCTGGGTGTGCTGGATTTTCACCGCGCGCCAGATACCGCCTTCATATTCGATGATGTTGCCGGGACGAATCGAAACGCCGCTGATCTTCATGGATGATCTGCCTATGTGCTTGGACGGTGAAAAAGAGCCGACCCGCACTTGCGCCCGGGCCTGGTAGACTGACGCGCGCCCTAACGCCTTGCGCGCTTTGCGGCAAGCAGCGGGTAGGGATTGATCGGGACGCCGCGATACCATTTCTCGCCCGGCGCCATGCGATTGATCGCGAAATGAAGGTGGGGTCCGGCGGGATTGGCATTGCCGGTGAAGCCGACATAGCCGACCGGCGCCCCGCGCAACAGCCTTTGTCCTTCGTGCAGCCCCGGGGCGTAGGCGCTCAGATGGGCGTAATAATAATTCCACCCGCCATCGTTGGATCGGACGTAGGCGCTGATCCCTCCTCCGCCGTGCGAAAAATAGAGCTTCTCGACCGTCCCGGGGGCGGCCGACAGGACCGGGGTGCCGGTCGGCGCCATGATGTCGATCGCGTCGTGGACCCGCGCCCCGCCCGCGCGTGCCGCGGTAAAGGTGTCGACCAGTTCGTCCTGCTTGACCCCGGCGACGGGAATCGCCAGCCCGGCCGGCCCGACGGTGATGCTGTCGATCGAGATCGGCCTGGCCGGGCCAGCGGGATTGACGACATATTTGTCGCGCACCGCAGTGACGTTCGGCGTCGGTGCTTGCTGCCCGATCCCGCGGGCGAACAAGACCGCAAGGCCGACCATCACCGCAATGACGACGACATAACCAATGCGATTGATCATCCGCGCCCCCGCTGCGTCTTATGCCTGGAAGATTGCGGTGAAGCCGGGTTTCATCATCCGCGACAGGCGAATGACATCCCAGTTCGCCATCCGGACACAGCCATGACTTTCGGCGCGGCCGATCGTTTCCGGGCTCGGCGTGCCGTGGATGCCATAATGCTCCTTGCTGAGGTCGAGCCACGCGACTCCCACCGGGCCATTGGGACCGGGCGGCAACGTCTTGTCGTCGGCGGTCTTGTCCTTGGCGTCCCAGAACAGGTTGGGCTGGTAATGGAACGGCGGCATGAAGGCATACGTCGTCGCCTTCCACTTGCCGAGCGGCAGCGGATCGTGGCTCGACCCCATCGTCACCGGGAATTGGGCCACCAGCTCGCCTGGCGTGTCGCTCAGTACCGGCGGTTTCCCGCGCGCTTTTTCGGTGCTGTAGGCGCCGGCCGGGACCGCCCCCTTGTAGACCTTGAGCACGCCCTCGGACTTGTCGACGACGATGAAGTCGCCCGCCGCCTGCTGGCCGTCGATGTTGTACAACGCCAGCAGTCCCGCCTGCTCCTTGCCGACGGTGCCGGGGTAATCGCGGTTGGCGGGGACGATGTTGGGCAGACGCAGCGCCTTGCCGGCGCCGATCGGCTTGTCAGGACCGTTGAGCGCGACGATCGTCCCGGGGGTCGTGTGATAACGCTCCGCGACCTTTTCGATCATGTTGCGATAATACATGCCCGGCAGCTTGGCCTGCTCCTCGGGCTTGGTCGGGAAGGGAAAGGTGAACGGTCCCGCAACATCGTCGGGGCTGAGCGTCACCATGACTGTCGAGGGCCGGTTAAGCTGAAGCAGCGCGCCGCGCGTGGCGTCGTCGATTTCGCCGCTCGTGGGCAGCCCGCGCGCCTGCTGGAAACCCTGAACGGCTTTCTTGAAAACCATCCCTTTCTGGCCGTCGATGACCCCGGTCGGGAAACCGGCCACGTCGAGCAGCACTTGCGCGTGGAAAATCTTGCCGTCGATCGGCGATCCTTTGGTCCCGGGCGCGACCCAATGCGCGGCAGGATTGGCCGCGCTCTTGGCCTTGGCCGCGGGCTGCTGAGCGGATGCGATGCCGGCCATCGCGATGAACGAGGTGGTGACAAAAGCGACATTGCGCGAACGGAACACAGGCGAGACTCCCCAATGAGATATGCCGTGCAACGCCGGCCAACGACATTGTTTCCCCGCCGTTCCTAATTCGGCGACGGGGCCTGATTAATTGGCGGCGAACAGTGCTTCGAACTTGGCGACTTCGCTGGCCGGATCGCCTTGCCCCCACACCGCATTGCATACCGCGACGAAGTCGGCCCCGGCCGCGATCAGCGGCGCGGCGTTGGCGGGCGTGATCCCCCCGATTGCGACGCACGGCACCTCGAACAGGCTCGCCCACCAGCTCAGCAGGCGCGGATCGGGGCGGTATTCGGTGGGCTTGGTAGTGGTCGGATAGAAGGCTCCAAAGGCGACGTAGTCGGCGCCCATTTCGCCCGCTTCCATCGCCAAATGGCGACTGTCGTGGCAGGTCACCCCGATCTGCACTGACGGCCCGAGCGTGTCGCGCGCCTCGCGGGCGTCACCATCGCCTTGCCCAAGATGGACCCCATCGGCGCCAAGCCGCTTGGCCAGCGCGATGCTGTCGTTGACGATGAACGCCGTGTCGGCGTCGGCGCAAATCCGCTGCAGCGGCTCGGCGAGCCGCGCGAGCTGATGCTCGTCGATCCCCTTGACCCGCAACTGGAACGCCGCGACGGGCCCCGCGCTCAACGCTGCCCGAAGCAGGTCGGGAAAGCTCCCTCCCACCTCCTGCGGGCTGATCAGATAAAGCTCGCACGGCTCGCGCCGCGGTGGCGGGGAAAAGGCCGCAAGATCGACCTCGTCGAGATAATCGCTGTCATCATTCATCGTTCGCTCATTAGCGAAGCGGCAGCATTCGTCCAATGACAAGCATTTTTCCCATAACCGCCGCGCTCGCGCTCACCGCCTGCGCCACCCTCCCCGCTGCCGCGCCCGTTCGCAGCGACGGTCTCGCGCGGCTGGGCGAGGCGACGCGGGTCGGAGCGTTGGTCGTGACCCCGCGCCTGATGGTCGAGGACAGCCGCTGCCCGATCAACGCGCGCTGCGTGTGGGCCGGGCGCGCGATCGTTCGCGCCGACGTGGCGGGCGCCGGCTGGCACGAAACGCGCAGCCTGACGCTCGGCGAGCGCATCACCACGCACGGGCTGCCGCTGGCGCTGACCTCGGTCGAACCGGGCAAGATGGCGGGGCAGCAACCGCGCCCGCCGCAGCCCACGCTGTTCGGCTTCGAAGGGGGCTGAAATTCCCTCTCCCGGAGGGAGAGGGCTTTAGTTGACCGACGCCTTGTGGATATCGTCGATCGCGCCGCCCAGCGCGCCGTCGAATTCCTTGTCGCTCATCTGCTGCCGCAGGTCGGACAGCAAGGCGCGACTGAAGCTTGCGATGACGCCGGGATTCTGTGCCAGCTGCTGGCATGCTTCGGCGCGACTGAACCCGCCCGACAAGGCCACCACGCGCAACACGCGCGGATGATCGACCAGTGGCGCGAACAGATTGGCTTCGGCGGGCAGCGTCAGCTTGAGCATCACCTGGCCCTCGCCCATTGCATCAAGCGCCTTCAAGATTTCGTCGCGCAGGATGACGTCGCACTGCGCGCGCTCGGGCGACTTGATCGACACTTCGGGCTCGATGATCGGCATCAGCCCGTGGCCCGAAATCTGCGCCGCGACGTCGAATTGTTGCTTGACGATCGCCGCGATCCCGCTCCGCGACGCATGCTCGATCACCGACCGCATCTTGGTCCCGAAGACGCCAAGCGTGACCGCCCGCTCGCACACGGCGTCGAGCTCGGGCATCGGCTTCATCAGCTTGACCCCGTCATTTTCATCCTCGAGCCCCTTGTCGACCTTGAGGAACGGAACCACGCCGCGCGCCCATAGCGCCTCGGGCACCGGAGTCCCGTCGGCATCTCCGTCCATCGTTTTCTCGAACAGGATCGCGCCGATCACCTTGTCGCCGTTGAAGCAGGGCGAGGTGATGATGCGGGTGCGCATGTTGTGGATCAGCGCATACATTTCACCCTCGCTGCCATAGGCATCCTCGGCCACGCCATAGCCCTTGAGCGCGCCGGGGGTCGAGCCGCCCGACTGGTCGAGCGCGGCGATGAAGCCCTGCCCAGACTTGATCTGTTCCATCATCTTGGGATCGGTCATCATTCTACTCCGGTTTCGACAGCGCCGCGACGCCGGGCAGGTCGCGGCCTTCCATCCATTCGAGAAAGGCTCCGCCAGCGGTCGAGACGAAGCTGAAGTCGGCGGCAACCCCGGCATGGTTCAATGCGGCGACGGTGTCCCCGCCGCCGGCGACCGAGACCAGGCTGCCGTCCTGCGTCAGCGCGGCGGCGATCTTGGCCAGCGCCACGGTGGCGGCGTCGAACGGCGGGGTTTCAAATGCACCCAGGGGTCCGTTCCACACCAACGTGCGACAATTCTTGATCGCGTCGCCCAATGCCTCGACCGCCGCCGGGCCGATATCGAGGATCATCTCGTCGGGCGCGACCTCGTGGACGTTGCACGTCCGCACGCTCGGCGGATTGGGCGCGAATTCCCTGGCCACCACGACGTCGTAGGGCAGATGGATCGTGCACCCAGCAGCCTCGGCGCTGGCAAAGATCGAATCGGCTTCACCCGTCAGCTCATGCTCGCACAATGATTTGCCCACCGCGACCCCGCGCGCGGCAAGAAAGGTGTTCGCCATCCCGCCCCCGATGATGAGGTGGTCGACCTGGCCGACCAGATGCCCGAGCACGGCCAGCTTGGACGACACTTTCGCGCCGCCGACGACCGCCGCGACGGGCCGTTCGGGATTGCCGAGCGCTTGTTCGAGCGCTTTCAACTCAGTCTCCATCGCGCGCCCGGCGAAGCTAGGCAGCAAATGCGCCACGCCTTCGGTCGAGGCGTGGGCGCGGTGCGCCGCGGAGAAGGCATCGTTGACGTAAGAGTCGCCGAGCGCCGCCATGCCCTTGGCCAGCGCCGGATCGTTGGTCTCCTCGCCGGCATGGAAGCGGGTATTTTCGAGGATCCCGATATTGCCGGGCAGCATGGTCATGATCGCGCGTTCGGCCTCGGGGCCCTGGCAATCCTCGATGAAGCGCACCGATCGACCGGTCAGTTCGGTCAGCGGGCGGACCAATTGCGCGGTCGACATGTCGGGCCGCGACTGCCCCTTGGGCCGCCCGAAATGCGACAGCAACAAGACCAGCGCGCCCTTGTCGCTGAGCTCGAGCACCGTCGGCAGCAGCGCCCGAAGCCGGGTGTCATCGGCGACCGATGCGCCATTCATCGGCACATTCAAATCGACCCGCACGAGCACGCGCTTGCCGTTCAGGTCATCGGGGAGGTCATCGAGGGTGTTGAACTTGGTCATCGGGTCTCCAGTTTCCCCTCCCGTCAGAGCGGGAGGGGTCACTTCAGATCAACTTGCCCATCGCGCCGGCGGTATCAACCATGCGGTTCGAGAAACCCCATTCATTGTCGTACCAACTCACGACCCGAACGAGCTTGCCCTCGATCACCGCGGTCTCGAGGCTGTCGACGGTCGAGCTCGCCGGATCGCCATTGAGGTCGATCGAAACCAACGGCTCGTCGGTATAGCCGAGGATGCCCTTGAGCGCGCCGCTGTCGCTCGCCGCCTTGAGCGCACCGTTGATTTCCTCGACCGTGGTGTCGCGCCCCGGGGTGAAAGTCAGGTCGATCAGGCTGACGTTGGGCACCGGCACCCGAATCGCCGACCCGTCGAGCTTGCCCTTCAATTCGGGCAGCACTTCGCCGACCGCGCGCGCGGCGCCGGTCGTGGTCGGGATGATGTTCATCGCGGCCGCCCGTGCGCGGCGCATGTCGGGATGGATCTGGTCGAGGATCTTCTGGTCATTGGTGTAGGCGTGGATCGTGGTCATCAGACCGCGTTCGATCCCGACCAGGTCGTTGAGCACCTTGGCCACTGGCGCGAGGCAGTTGGTGGTGCAGCTGGCGTTCGACACAATGGTATGTTCGGCGGTCAATTTGTCATGATTGACGCCATAGACCACGGTCAGATGCGCGCCCTTGGCCGGGGCGGAGATCAGCACCCGTTTGGCGCCTGCGTCGAGATGCTTCTGCCCGCCCGCCGCATCGGTAAAGAAACCGGTGCATTCGAGCGCGATGTCGACCCCTAATTCCTTGTGCGGCAGCTTGGCCGGATCGCGTTCTGCGGTAACCTTGATCCGCTTGCCGTTGACGATCATCTCGTCGCCTTCCGCGCTGACGTCACCGTCGAACTTGCCGTGGACGCTGTCGCGCTTGAACAGCAGCGCATTGGCCGAGGCATCGGCGAGATCGTTGATCGCGACCAGCTCGAGGTCATGGTCATCGCGGCTCAGGATGGCGCGGGCAACCAGCCGGCCGATGCGGCCAAATCCGTTGATGGCGACGGTCGTCATTGTCCAAGTTTCTCCAGGATTTTGGGGGTGATCTTGTCGGCCGTAAAGCCGAAATAGTCGAACAATTGCTTGGCCTTGCCCGACGCGCCGAAGCGGTCGATCCCGAACCGCAGGCCGTGCAGCCCGGTGTAGCGTTCCCAGCCGATGGTCGTCCCGGCCTCGATCGAGACGCGCAGGATCTGCTTGTTCGAGACATCGGGAAGAATGTCCTCGCGATAGGCCGCGTCCTGCATGTCGAACCGACCCGGGGCGGGCATCGACACGACATCGGTCCCGATCCCCTGCTCCTCGAGCCGCTTGGCGATCGCCGCCGCCAGTTCGACTTCGGACCCGGTCGCGATCAGGATGACCTGGCGCGTGCCGTTTGCCGTCGTCAGGCGGTAACCGCCCTTGGCGCTCAGATTTTCGGCCGCGGCTTCGGTCCGCATCGGCGCCAGGCCCTGGCGTGACAAGGCGATCAGGCTTGGCCCGTCGTCGGCCAGCGCCGCCGCCCAGCATTCGGCCGTCTCGACCGCGTCGGCGGGACGATAGACGGCCAGCCCGGGGATCAGTCGCAGCGACTGGAGCTGTTCGATCGGCTGGTGGGTCGGTCCGTCCTCGCCCAGCCCGATCGAATCGTGGGTCATCACGAACACGACGCGCGCGCCCTGGAGGGCGGCGAGGCGGATCGCGTTGCGCGCATAGTCGCTGAACACCAGGAAAGTGCCACCATAGGGCACCACGCCGCCGTGCATCGCCATTCCGTTCATCGCCGCGGCCATGCCGAACTCGCGGATCCCGTAATGGATGTAGCGCCCGCCATAATTGGCCGCGTCGAGCACCCCGAGGCCCTTGGTCAGCGTATTGTTGGACGGCGTCAGATCAGCCGATCCGCCGATCGTCCCCGGCACTGCGGCGTTGATCACGTCGAGCGCCATTTCGGACGCCTTGCGGGTCGCGACCTTGGGCGGATCGGCGATCAGCGTGTCGAGATAGGGCTTGAGCCAGGCCTCGCTTGGCTTGCCGTCGAATCGGGCCAGCAAATCGTCCTTCTTGCCGCTCGCGTCGAGCCGGCGATGCCATTCGGCATGCGCCCTGGCGCTCCGCGTCCCGGCATCGCGCCAACCCTTGGCGACGTCGTCGGGAATGACGAAGGATTCGTCGGACCAGCCCAATTCCTTGCGCGCCAGAACGATCTCGTCGGCGCCGAGCGCCGAACCGTGGGTCGCGGCGGTGCCCTGCACCGTCGGCGCGCCATAGCCGATGATCGTCTTGCAGCGGATCAGCGAGGGGCGCGCGTCGGCCACTGCATCGTCGATCGCCTTCGAGACCTTGCCCGCGTCGAGCCCGTCGCACTCGACCGTGTGCCAGCCCATCGCGGCATAGCGCGCGACGACGTCTTCGTTGCGGCTGAGTTCGGTCGATCCGTCGATGGTGATGCGATTGTCGTCCCACAGCACGATCATTCGGCCGAGCTTCAAATGCCCGGCGAGCCCCGCCGCTTCATGGTTGATGCCCTCCATCAAGCAGCCGTCGCCAGCGATCACCCAAGTGCGGTGATCGACCAGCTCGTCACCGTAGACGCTGTTGAGGTGGCGCTCGGCGATCGCCATTCCGACCGCCATTGCCAAGCCCTGGCCGAGCGGCCCGGTCGTGCACTCTACGCCCGGCAGTTCGAAGCTTTCCGGGTGCCCCGCGCACGGGCTGCCAAGCTGGCGAAAGTTCCGGATGTCGTCCATCGTCGGCTGGGCATAGCCGGTCAGGTGCAGCAGCGAATACAGCAGCATCGAACCATGCCCCGCCGACAGCACGAAGCGGTCGCGATCGGGCCATTTGGGGTCGCTCGGGTCATGCTTGAGATGACGCGTGAACAGCGCGGTCGCGGCGTCCGCCATTCCCATCGGCATCCCCGGATGCCCCGAATTGGCGGCCTCCACCGCATCCATCGCCAGGGCGCGGATCGCGTTGGCTAGTCGGCGTTGCGTCGGCATGAATTCTCCACTCGAACGGGGCGCCGGGTGGCGCGGGCCGATGTCTAGCTTCCTGCTGTCGCAGGCCTATTGTCGCTGGACCGGGCAGCGTCAACCTTGCAGCGGCTTGGCAAGCGGTTTCAACATGCGTAACTCCTCTGCCAATGACTTCCTCCTCAATGACCCAGGCGTTCGATCGCGCCGAACGTGCCCTGCTGCGGATCGAACGCTCGGTGGAGCGCGGCGCGATGCATCGCGGGCGCGACGATGCGTTGCGCGGCAAGGTCGCCAGCGTCGTGGCCGAGCTCGACTCGCTGATTCGCGGCGTCGCGAGCAAGGCGGGCCCGGTTCCCACCGCTTATGCGGACGACGCCTGATGGCCGAAGTCGATCTCGTCATCGCCGGCCGCAATTACCGCGTTGCCTGCCGTGCCGGGGAGGAAGACAATCTGCGCGCTGCCGGGGTCCTCGTCGATGGCAAGAGCAAGGAGGCCATCGCCGGCCTCGGCACCTTGTCCGAATCGCGCCAATTGTTGTTCGCCTCGCTCCTCCTCGCCGACCAGATCGTCGATGGACGCGAAGTTGCCTTGCCGACCGAACCCGACCCCGACCTCGTCGCGCGGGCCGAGAAGGTCGCCGAGCGGCTCGAAGCGCTCGCCAATGCCCTTGAGGAGGGCGACCGGAACGCCTAGATAGGGGCTGACGGGTACTGCCTCGTACGAGCTTTCGGATATCCCTGAGGCGATTCATTATCCTAGGGGGCTGTCCCTGCCCGAGCCACTCTGTTTCCATTGGGGTTCGGTGCACATGGTCCCCACCTGATGCTTTTGGCGTCAGAGGATTTCATGGCAAACGGCCAAGGTGGTCCCGTCACATGATCAAGCGTTCCGAACCTTCCTTTCCCGACCAGCCGCAGGCCGACGCGTCGCGCTTCACCAAGCAGGCCTTGCGCGCGGCGATGCGCGACCGGCGGCGCGCGTACGCCGCCTCGCTCGAATCACCGACTCGCGCCGCGCTCGAGGAAGCGCTGGCCGAGGCGCTCGCTCCGCTGTTCGCGACCGCGCGGATCGTCGCCGGCTATGCCCCGATGATCGAGGAGATCAGCCCGCTCGGCGCAATGGCGCGCGCGGCATCGGCGCAGTGCCAACTCGCTTATCCGTTCTTCGTCGATCGCGACTCGCGGATGACGTTTCGCGCCGGTGTTCCAGCCGAGCCCGGCCCGTGGGGTATTCTCCAGCCCGGGCCCGACGCGGAAATCCTCGCCCCCGACCTGATCCTCATGCCGCTGATCGCGGTCGACGATGCGGGCAACCGCATCGGCATGGGCAAGGGTCATTATGACCGCGCCTTGCCCGGACTGCGCGGCGCGGGCGCTCGGCTCGTCGGCTGCGGCTGGGGATTTCAATTGATCGAGGAGCGCCTCGCCCCCGACGCCTGGGATGTTCCGCTCGACGGCTTCGCCTCTCCCGACGGACTTGAGCTGTTCCGATGACCGAGCCGAGCTGGCGCAAACCCTTCGGAGTGTTTCTGATCCTGGCCTTGATCGCCGTCTGGTCGGTGCTGGTCGTGTCGCTCTCGGGCCGGGTCGGAACGTGGCCCGTCCTGCTCCAGGCGCTCTTCTATCTGGTGGCCGGAATTGTCTGGGTGATCCCGCTCAAGCCGCTCCTGGCGTGGATTGAAACGGGCCGGTTCAAACGCTGAAACCGCCAGCTTCGTCGCCAGAATGTTGAAAGACGGGCGTGTTTTGCCTATATGACGAGCTTCCGCATGATAGCTACGCTTCCTTCGACGCCCAAGTGGCATTGGCGTTCGCGCCCACGCGAGACCGCGATGCTCGGCGTCCTTGGATGCGCTGCGGCGCTCGCCGTCGCCGGGGTCAGCGACGCCATGCCGACGCTCGGCACCCTGCCCCATGCCAGTCTGGCGGCGCCATCGACGAGCCCGCTGCCAAGTTCGCCCAGCGCCACCGAGTTGCGCGATGTCACCGCCGAAGACGCGGTCGCGCTCAACGCCCGGATCCCGCTCAGCATGCTCCCGACCAGCGCCGCCGCGCCGTTCGCCATGGGCAAGGCCAATGCCGTGGCGCGCGCCCAGGCGCTCGACTGCCTGACCAGCGCGATCTATTACGAGGCTGGCCAGGAAAGCGACGACGGTCAGCGCGCGGTCGCGCAGGTCATCCTCAATCGCGTCCGCCACCCGGCCTATCCGTCGAGCGTGTGCGGCGTCGTCTTCCAGGGTTCGACCCGCACCACCGGTTGCCAGTTCACCTTTACCTGCGACGGGTCGATGGCCCGCCAGCCGATGACCTCGGCCTGGGATCGCGCGCGCAAGGTTGCGGCCGCGGCGCTTGCCGGCTCGGTTTACGTCCCGGTCGGTCTCGCCACCCACTATCACGCCAATTATGTCCTGCCCTATTGGGCCTCGAGCCTGGTCAAGACGCATATCGAGGGCGCGCATTTATTCTATCGCTGGGCGGGTGGCTGGGGTCGTCCGGCTGCCTTCAGCCAGCGCTACGCAGCGATCGAGGCCGATGCCCGCCAGCTCCGCCTCGCCGCGCTCAGCGTCGCGCATGTCGTGCCCAAGGCACTCGCTCCGCAAAGCGAAACCGCCGCCGTCGAGGCGCTCGACAAGATCGAGGGCGTAAAGGTCGCCGCGCTCGGCGACCGGGTTTCGATCCACTTCAACCTGAAGGCGCGCGAGGCGGTCGAAAAGGTCAAGCTGACCCCTTATGTCGAACAGGTCCATGCCTCGGACAATCTGCGCCACGCGCTTGACGGCGCAACGCCCGTCGGGGCCGACGCGCGGCCGTTCGGCCCGCCCGCGCCGGCGATCGACAAGGCATCTGCGCCCGCCAACTGATCCCGCGCACTAGTCAAGGCAAGGCCGGTGCCGCGGCGCGCGCGGATACCGTCATTTCATGGCTTGTTCGAAGGGGAAAATGGCGCGAGTGACGGGACTTGAACCCGCGGCCTCCGGCGTGACAGGCCGGCGCTCTAACCAACTGAGCTACACCCGCGCTTTGGTCGTGGCGGGCAACTAGGGGACCCCCCCAAAGCTGTCAACAAGCTCACCCCTCTTTTTCTTCCTCCTCGCCGACATGCGTCAGCGTCCCGTCCTCGAACAGGAAGCCGGCGATGTCGGGTGTTCCCGCGGCCGAAAAGATCGTCTTGAGGATGATCAGCAACGGCACCGCGAGCAGCGCTCCGGTGGTCCCCCACACCCAGGCCCAGAACGACAGGCTGACGAGGATCAGGAGCGGGTTGATGGTCAGCTTGCGCCCGACGATCAGCGGGGTCAGGAAATTGGCCTCGATCAGGTGGAGCCCGATAAAGATCGCCGGGGGCAGCAGCGCCGCCCACGGGTCGGAAAAGGTCATCAACCCGCCGAACGCGAGCAACAGCGCCGAGGCGATCGGCCCCAGATAGGGGATGTAGTTGAATACCGCGACGATCCCGCCCCACATCAATGGACTGTCCATCCCCAGGATCCACAGGATCAGCGCCGTCAGCGCCCCGAGCGAGACGTTGATCAGCGTGATCGTGCCGATATAGGTCGAGGTCGCCGCGACAACCTGCTGGATCACGCGCGCCGTGGTCAGCGCGCCTTCGAAACTGCCGCGGCTGACGATCGTGCGCTTGCGCATCCCGGTCCACCCGGCGAGAAAGAAATAGATCACCAGCAGCGCGAAGAACATCTGGATCGCGGCATGCGGCGCCGACGACGCAATCAAATCGAGCATCGAATTGGGCGTCTCGACCCGCACCGTGCGGGCCTTGTCGATGCTCGGCACGGCGATGTGCGATGCCGTCCGCTCGATGAAATGCTGGAGGCTTGAATAAAGGTCGAGCAACGGCGCCAGCGCCTTGGTCACACGGTCGATCCGCTTGGGGATGAGCGCCACCCAGTCGATCGCCGGAAGCACGATCGAGGCGATCGCGAAAATCGCGACCAGCAGGAAGATCAGCACGCACAAGACTGCGGCGAGCTTGGCCGGGACCCCGCGCCGCTCGAACCATTCGAGCAGCGGGACCAGGGCGATTGCGACTACCAGCGCCGCCGTCACCGGCAGGAAGAATTCCGCCCCGGCGCGAAGCGCGAACGGCAAGGCCAGCACCAGTCCGATCCCGCCGATCAAGGTCAGCGAGGCGACCAGTCGCACCCGCTTGATCTCAAGCCCTTCATGGTCCGGCTCGGGCGAATCGGGGATGGCGCGATTGGGGATGGTGTCCATCCCCGACTGTAACACGCCTTCGCCGCCCGCCTAGGCCGTTGCGCCGCCCCGCGGTCCAGCGTCGACTCAACGATCCGCGCGACCCCGGCGCGGTCGCCTAGCCCGTCGCGAGCGCGGCCCGCGCGGCATCGCGCAGGACCACCGCGAGGCCATCCATCACCGCCATCGCTTCGAGCTCGCTTTTCGTCGCATCGTGGAAATTGCCGATCTCGATCAGCCGCGCAAAGGCGAAGTCGGGATGGGACCGCTCGACCAACGCGACCCGATCTCCGGCGGCGATCGTCCCCGGCTCGATCACGCGATAATACCACCCTGCCCGGCGGTTGTGGACCATCGCCTTGGGCAAGCGGCTGTCGGCGAAGCGCAGCGCGAACTTGAAGCATGGCTGACGAGCCTGGCAGATCTGCAGCACCGCGCTCCCGATACGGTGGATATCGCCGACGCACAGATCGTCATCGACCATTCCTCCGATTGTCAGATTTTCCCCCACTCCGCCGGCGCTGAACTTGGCGCGATGCTCGGGATAGTCCGCGGCCCAGGCGGAAAGGTGCGCCGCGGCATACCCATAGACCGCTTTGTCGGGACCGCCGTGGACCCGAAGATCGGCCTGGTCGTCGCCTGCCAGCCCGAGCGGCGTGACCGCGACGGGGCCGTCGATGGCATGTTTGGCAAAGGCGCTCGGCACCGCTCGCGGTCCCAGCGGCTTGACCCGCCCAACCTGGATTGACTGCAGGATCGCCTCGCCCATCGCTCCGCCTCGACCTTTCCCGGCTTGTGCGTCAGCGGTGGTGCCCCCGGTCCGACTCGAACGGACACTCCGTGAAGAACTCGATTTTGAGTCGAGCGCGTCTACCATTCCGCCACGGGGGCGCGGAAACCGCCCCTTAGCATGCTGATCGCGTGGAGCAAGATGGTGGACCTTATCGATCCGCTCTGTGGCCTTTGACGAAGCGTGACACGAGATAAACCAGCCCGCCGATTCCGCAGACAATCAAGGCCAGGGACATCAGCCGTCCGACTTGACCGCAACCGCTGACCTGCGGCGCGCAATCGCCAAGTCCAAGCGAGATGATGATCAACGCGATGACGATGACTAGCGTACCCGCCGCAACGAGGTAAGCGACCAGGCGCGCCACGCCCTGGCCGCCTGGCTTTCGGACGGTCATGCCCGATCGCGCCGTGAAGCGATGTTGGCGAACACGCTCGATCGCTCAGTCACCGACACGCCAAGGACATCCTCGGCGCGCAGCATCAGCTGAGCTGCCGGAATCCCCATCTCGTCGTTCGCCGGGCACGCCAATGTCACGATCTGACCGTCTGCCGACACCTCGATTCCCAGGATCGGCGTCGCATGGAGGCCGCGGATGGCGATCATCACGGTTTTCCCTGCCTGAAGCGCCTCGCTGGCGCAGTCAAACAGTCGTTGTGCTGCCCTCATAATATCTTTTCCCTTGCTCAGTTCCTCGGCGCATGGTGGCGATAGCTGAGCGCTTCGGCGAGGTGAATTCGGCCGACGGTCTCGGCCCCGGCAAGGTCGGCGATGGTCCGCGCGACCTTGAGCACGCGGTGATAGCCGCGCGCCGACAGCCGCATCGCCGCCGCCGCCTCGGCGAGCAGCTTGCGCCCGGGCTCGTCGGGGGTGGCGACGCAGTCGAGCAGGACTCCGTCGGCCTCGGCATTGGTGCGCACCGGATGACTGGCGTAGCGCTCGTGCTGGAACTGCCGCGCCGCCGCCACGCGCGCCGCGACCTCGACGCTGCCCTCGCATGGCGGGGGCAGCGTCAAATCGGCGGCGCTGACCCCCGCCACCTCGACGTGCAAGTCGATCCGGTCGAGCAGCGGTCCCGACACCTTGGCCTGATAATCGGCGGCACAGCGCGGTGCCCTGGCGCAGGCGCGCGCCGGATCGCCGAGATAGCCGCAACGGCACGGGTTCATCGCCGCGATCAGCTGGACCCGCGCCGGAAAGGTGACGTGCATGTTGGCGCGCGCCACGCTGACCGTCCCCGTCTCGAGCGGCTGGCGCAGTGAATCGAGCACGGTTCGCTGGAATTCGGGCAGTTCGTCGAGGAACAGCACACCGAGATGCGCCAGGCTGATCTCGCCCGGCCGGACCTTCAATCCGCCCCCGACCAGCGCCGGCATCGAGGCACTGTGATGGGGACTGCGGAATGGCCGCCGCCGCTTGAGCTTGCCCGAAAGCTCGCCGGCGACCGAGGCGACCATCGACACCTCCAGCGCTTCGGACGGATCGAGCGGCGGCAGGATCCCCGGCAGGCACGCCGCAAGCAGCGACTTGCCCGCCCCCGGCGGCCCGCTCATCAGCAGATTATGCCCTCCCGCAGCGGCGATCTCGAGCGCGCGCTTGGCGATTTCCTGGCCCTTGACCTGCTTGAGGTCGGGGCCGCTTCCGACCGGCTCGGCCTCCCCCGGGACCGGGGGCGCAAGCACCATCGTGCCCTTCAGGTGCGCGAGCAGCGCGAGCAGATCGGGCGCCGCGATCAATTCGACATTCCCCGCCCACGCCGCCTCGGGCCCCTGCACCGCGGGGCAGATCAGCCCCATCTCGATCGACGAGGCATGGAGCGCCGCGAGCAGCACCCCGGGCGACGCCGCGATCCGCCCGTCGAGCCCAAGCTCGCCGACCGCGACATAATGGCTCAGGCCTTCGGCATCGGTCGCTCCGATCGCCGCCAGCAAGGCGAGCGCGATCGGCAAATCGAAATGCGATCCCTCCTTGGGGAGATCGGCGGGCGACAAATTGATCGTGATCCGCTTGGGCGGCAGCGCCAGCCCGATCGCCGACAGAGCGGCGCGCACTCGCTCGCGGCTTTCGGCGACGGCCTTGTCGGGCAGCCCGACGATGATGAACGCGGGCAGGCCGGCGCTCAATTGCGCCTGGACCTCGACGGCGCGCGCCTCGAGACCAAGGTAAGCGACGGTGGCGACGGTCGCGACCATCACCCCTTACTCCCGGAAGTGCCCCGGCATTGTTCGGTCAACCATCCCCCTGGCTCGGCCCGCTCAGGCTAGACCGCCCTGCCCCTGCAACGCAAGCAACCCTTGCGCGGCGCCGCGCGCTTGCCCACATGGCGCTGATGGGGACGCGTCAACAATGGGACCGGTTTATCGATCATCCGGTCGTCGAATGGACGCTGTTCTTCCTTGGCGTGATCTTGATCATCATCGGCATCATCACGGGGCCGATCCCCGGCCCGGGCGGAATATTCTTCGCCGCGCCGGGCCTCGCGCTGGTGCTCAAGACCAGCCTGTGGGCCAAGCGCCGCTATGTCCATTTCAAGCGCTGGCAGCCCAGGGCCGGACGCTGGACCGACTGGATGCTTCGCCGCCGGAGCGCCAAACGCCGCGACACCATCGCCAAGCAGCAGACGATCGAGCCCGAGGCCGGAAAGCTGCCGATTGCCGAGACCGGCGATTGACTTTGGCCCAGTCCCGCCATATTGGCGCCACCAACAACGGCCGCTTCGGCGGCCCTTTTTGCATTAGACTTTGAAGGCATGAGCGATGAAGCGCACTTTCCAGCCGAGCAACCTCGTCCGCGCCCGGCGCCACGGGTTTCGCCATCGCAGCGCGACGGTCGGCGGCCGCAAGGTGCTGGCCAACCGCCGCGCCCGCGGCCGCAAGAAGCTCTCCGCTTAGTCATCCTCTCGAAGCGCGCCGACTTTCTTGCCGCCAACCGCGGTAGGCGCGCCCCCATGCCCGGCTTCGTCCTGCTGGTGCGTGATCGCGGCGATGCCGACGATCTCGTCCGCGTCGGCTATACGGTGACCAAGAAGATCGGTAATGCGGTCGTTCGCAACCGCATGAAGCGCCGCTTTCGCGCGCTCGTCCGCGACACCTTTCCCGGCTTCGCCATCCCCGGCGCCGACCACGTCCTGATCGGCCGATCGAGCGGGATCGAGCGCGACTTCGCCACCCTCGCCGCCGAATTGAAGCGTGCGCTGGCCAAGCTCGCCGCATGATCGCGCGCGCGCTCATCCTGCTGACGCGCGGCTGGCAATTGGGGCCGAGCCGCGTGCTGCCTCCGTCGTGTCGCTTCACCCCAAGCTGTTCGGCCTATGCGATCACCGCGCTTGGGCGCTATGGGGCGCTCAAAGGCGGGTGGCTCGCGCTCAAGCGAATCTTCCGTTGCCATCCGTGGGGAGGACAGGGCCCTGACCCCGTTCCCTGATCCACCTCGACTTAAGGACGCCCGCGTTGAACGATAATCGCAACATGCTGCTCGCGATCGTGCTGAGCGCCTTGGTGCTCGTCGGCTGGAGCTTGCTGTCCGACCGCTTGTTCCCGACCGCCGGTCCGCAGACGGTGCAAGTCGATCATGGCAAGGCGCGCGCGCTGCCCCAGCCCGCGGTCGTCCCCGGCGCCAACGCTCCCCAGGCGATCCGCGCCCGCGCCGTCGTGCTCGGCGAGACCCAGCGCGTACGCATCGCCACCCCCAGCCTTGCCGGATCGATCAACCTCAAGGGCGCGCGCTTCGACGACCTCGTCCTCGTGCGCCAGCGCGAAGGCGTCTCGCCGACCTCGCCGCCGGTGCGCCTGCTGTCGCCATCGGGCGCCACCGGCGCTTACTTCGCCGGCTTCGGCTGGACCGGACAAGGCGTCGCCGCGCCCGACGCCAACGCCGTATGGACCGCCAGCGCGCCGACCCTCACTCCCGGCCACCCCGTCACCTTGCGCTGGTCCAATCCGACCGGCCAGACATTCGAACTGATCGTCGCGGTCGACGACGGCTATCTGTTCACCATCCGCCAGCGGGTCGTCAACCGCGGCGCCGCCCCGGTCGCGGTCACCCCGTTCGGATTGCTCAGCCGAGCAGACAAATCGTCCGATCCGACGACCTGGACCAACCATGTCGGCCCGATCAGCTTCCTCGGCGCCAAGGCCGACTATGGCATCGACTGGAAGACCCTCGACGAGGACCGCTCGGGCGTGACCCGCGACAGCCGCGGCGGCTGGCTCGGCTTCACCGACAAATATTGGCTGACCGCGCTTGCCCCGGCCAACAACGCCCCGATCGCCGCCAGCTTCCGCAAGAGCGCGAGCGGTGCCTATCAGGCCGATTATGCCGGGGCCTCGGCGATCATCGCCCCCGGCCAGGCCGTCAGCGGCGAAACCCGCTTGTTTGCCGGTGCCAAGGAAAAGAACCTTCTCGACCGTTATGAGTCGGCCGGCATCCCGCGCCTCACCAAGTCGATCGACTGGGGCTGGTTCGAATGGTTCATGAGGCCCATCTTCGCGCTGCTGCAATGGCTGTTCCACGTCACCGGCAACTTCGGCGTGGCGATCATCTGCCTGACCTTCGTCGTCCGCATGCTGATGTTCCCGATCGCCGACAAGCAGTTCCGCTCGATGGCCGGGATGCGCACGCTCCAGCCCAAGATGAAGGCGCTGCAAGAGAGATATAAGGACGACAAGCCGCGCCTGCAGCAGGAAACGCTCGCCCTCTACAAGGCCGAGAAGATCAATCCCGCCGCCGGCTGCTTGCCCATCCTGCTCCAGATCCCGGTGTTCTACGCGCTCTACAAAACCCTCATGGTCAGCGTCGAAATGCGCCACCAGCCGTTCGCTTTGTGGATCAAGGATCTCTCCGCCCCCGACCCGATGACCCCCGTCAATTTGTTCGGGCTGCTCGACTTCGTCCCGCCCCACTTCCTCGCCATCGGCGTCCTGCCGATCCTCATGGGGGTCACGATGTGGGTCCAGTTCAAGCTCAATCCGCAACAGATGGACCCGGTTCAGCAGCAGGTGTTCTCGATCATGCCGGTGATCATGACGGTAATCATGGCGCCCTACGCTGCCGGGCTGTTGCTCTATTGGTGCATGTCGAACATCCTCACCATTGCCCAGCAGAAGTGGCTCTACCACCGCTACGACCTCAAGAAGGACAGCGACGCCCAGGGCGCGGTCCCGGCCCATCCGCGATGAGCGACGACCTTTCAAACCCCGGCCTCACCGAAGCCGCGCGCAAATTGTTCGCCGGGCCGATCGAGTTCCTCAAGTCCGCCCCCGGTCTCCAGCACCTCCCCGATCCCGGCGCCCCCGAGATCGCCTTCGCCGGCCGCTCGAACGTCGGCAAATCGTCGCTGCTCAACGCATTGACCAACCGCAAGGGTCTCGCCCGCGCCTCCAACACCCCGGGCCGCACCCAGGAACTGAATTTCTTCGAAGTCGGCACCCCGACCCGCATCCGCTTGGTCGACATGCCCGGCTACGGCTTTGCCGAGGCGCCCAAGGACATGGTCCAGCGCTGGCGCTTCCTCATCAACGACTATCTGCGCGGCCGCCAGGTCCTGAAACGCACCCTCGTCCTCATCGACGCCCGCCACGGGCTCAAGGACGTCGACCGCGAGGTCATGACGATGCTCGACAAGGCCGCCGTCAGCTACAATGTCGTCCTCACCAAGGCCGACAAGATCAAGGCCAGTTCGCTCGCCGCGACGCGCGCCGCGGTCGACCTCGAAGCTGCCAAGCACCCCGCCTCGCACCCCAGCCTGTTCGTCACCTCGAGCGAGACCGGACTCGGCATCCCCGAACTCCGCGCCGCCATCCTCGAAGCCGCGACGATCTAGCGCACCCGCGCTAGCGCACCACGCCGACCGTCACCGCGCGCGGCCTCGCCAGCCGCCAGCGCTCGATCACGATCCCGGCATGATCGTCCTGCGCCGCGCTGGTCCAGCGCTGTTCGACGCGGTGCTCGCCCGCCCAATCGCCGATCGCCTTGGTCTCGACCGGTCCGCACTCGCTCGTCACCACGAAGAGGGCGCGCGCCGGCACCACGGTCGTTCCGGCGGCGGGGGGAGCGGTCTTCAGCGCCGGCGCCAGAAAAGCGGCATAGGCACGGCGATAGAATAAACGGTCCCACTGCTCCTCGGCGCCGATATGCCGCTCGATCAGGATCAGCCGCCCCCCGTCAGGGCTGACCAGCGGCGCGCCATCGATCCCGCGTGTCGCGGCCATCAGCGCGGGCACTTTCCACAACGGGCAGGCCAGCACCAGATCCTGGTTACGGTCGGCCCCGCCCAGCACGGCCTTCACCCGCCGCCATTGCTCCTTGGGTCGCGTCAGCCCGCCCGCCACCGTCGCCATCAGCATCAGGCCGATCATGATCCCGCCGACCGCGAGCCGCGCGCGTTGGGGCAGGCCCATCACCAGCAGCGCCAGCAACACCCCGACCCCGACCAGCGACGGCAACATCGTCCGCGGCATCAGCACCGGGACCAGCACCGCGCCAAACCCCCACAGCAGCAGCGGCTGCGCGACCAGCACCGCAACAATCGCGGCGCCCGCTTTATCCTGCCGCGCCAACCGCGCCAGCGCCCGCCACCGCGCCCCGACCACGATCAACAGCAGCGCCACCGTCGCCCCCGCGAGCCATTGCGCGCCGAGCAGATCGACGAAGCCCTTGGGATCGAGCTGCGCCAGCCAGTGAAAGGCATTGTTCTGCGTCGCATAGCGCCACACGCGAAGCATTTCGGGAATCAACGCGACGACGATCACCGCGCACGCGATCACGGCCTCGCGCAGTCCTCTCTTGTCCCCCGCGCGATGCCGCGCGATCAGCAAAATCGCCATCGCCGGGCCGATCCAGAACAAGGCGACGAAGTGCGTATATTGCGCCGCGATCGC